>JAGBIJ010000035.1 GCA_017935045.1 Muribaculaceae bacterium | reverse complement strand
TTTTTGTCGGCGTCGCACCGGAAAATCCGGTGCGACGCCGATGTTCTTATGCTATTATGGCAACTTGCGCGTGCGAAAGCTGCAAATTTTTTGCTCTGCCGTTTTGCAGTCTCGTGGAAAATGCTTAATTTTGTACTGACAGTCACTCCTCAAAACCGTTCATCATGACTTTTACCGACAGCGACATTAAGCAAGCACTCAAGAGACACTTCGGATTTGAAGCTTTCAAGGGCAACCAGCAAGACGTCATCGGCGACCTCCTGTCAGGTCACGACGTCTTTGTCCTCATGCCCACAGGCGGGGGCAAGAGCCTCTGCTACCAGCTGCCGGCCCTGATGCTGCCGGGGACCGCCATCGTCATATCCCCGCTTATAGCCCTGATGAAGAACCAGGTGGATGCCATGCGGCAGTTCTGCGGCGACGACGCCATAGCCCATTTCCTCAACTCCTCGCTCAACAAGAGCGCGGTCAACGAGGTCAAGAAAGATATACTCGACGGCCGCACGAAGTTGCTGTATGTAGCTCCCGAAAGTCTTACCAAGCAAGACAATATCAATTTCTTGAAAGGGGTGCCTATTTCGTTCTACGCCGTCGACGAAGCCCACTGTATCTCGGAATGGGGACACGATTTCCGCCCCGAATACCGCAAGATACGTCCTATCGTCAACGAGATAACGGCGCGTCCCATAATCGCCCTTACGGCCACGGCTACCCCCAAGGTGCAGCACGACATACAGAAGAACCTCGGCATGACCGACGCCCGTGTCTACAAGTCGAGCTTCAACCGTCCCAACCTCTACTACGAGGTGCGCCCCAAGACCAAAGACGTGGATCGTGACATAATCAAATACATACGCAGCCACCCGGGGCAGAGCGGTATCATCTACTGCCTGTCGCGCAAAAAAGTAGAGGAGCTGGCCGAGACGCTGCGCGTCAACGATATCAAGGTGCTTCCGTACCACGCCGGTATGGACTCCGCCACCCGCAGCGCCAATCAGGACGCATTTCTGCATGAAGATGTAGACGTGATTGTAGCCACCATAGCCTTCGGCATGGGCATAGACAAGCCCGACGTGCGCTTCGTCATGCACTACGACATACCCAAGAGCCTCGAGGGCTACTATCAGGAGACAGGCCGCGCCGGCCGCGACGGAGGCGAAGGCCGCTGCATTACCTTTTATACCCACAAGGACTTGCAGAAGCTGGAGAAACTGATGCAGGGCAAGCCCGTCACGGAGCAGGAGATAGGACGTCAGCTTCTGATGGAGACCGCCGCCTACGCTGAGTCGTCGCTGTGCCGCCGCCGCACATTGCTTCATTATTTCGGCGAGGACTACGCCGGCGAGAACTGCGGTAACTGCGACAACTGTCTCAATCCCAAAGTCAAAGTCGAGGCGGGCGAAGACCTGGCCGTCATACTTGAAGCCGTCAGGGATCTGGACGGACGCTATCGCGCCGAATACATCATTACCATAGTCATAGGCCGCAAGACCGACGAGATACGCTCGCGCCATCATGAGGAGCTGAGCGTCTTCGGTTGTCTGCCGGAGGCCGACGAGAAGCATCTAAATACCGTCATCCGCCAGGCTATCATAGCCGGATATATGACACGCGACATAGAGAACTACGGCGTACTGCGTATCACTGACGCCGGCCGCCAGTTCATGGCTTCCCCGGTCAGCTTTACCATTACCGAAGACAATGATTTCTCTGACGCGGACTCCGAAGATACGCCTCGCTCCGGCGGAGGAGCGGCCGACACGGTGCTGTATGCCATGCTCAAAGACCTGCGCCGTCAGGTAGCCCGCCAGCGCAATCTCCCCCCGTACGTCATATTCCAGGATCCCTCGCTTGAGGCGATGGCCACGATGTATCCGGTGTCTGTAGAAGAGCTGCAGACCATTCCCGGAGTGGGAGTGGGCAAGGCACGCCGCTATGGCCGCGAGTTTATCGACCTGATAAAGCGACACGTGGAGGAGAACGAAATCGAGCGTCCGGCCGATATGCGTGTGCGCACCATGCCCAACAAGAGCAAAGTGAAGATAGCGCTTATCCAGGGCATAGACCGCAAGATAGACCTTCACGAGCTGGCTGAATCCAAAGGACTTGAGTTCGCCGAAATGCTCGACGAGCTGGAAGCCATAGTCGACGCCGGCACAAAAATCAACCTCGACTACTATCTGGACGACTACATTGACCCCGAGCATCAGGACGAGCTGATGGACTACTTCCGCCAGTGCGAGGAAGACGACATCAACGCCGCTATCCAGGAGTGGGGCGACGAATACGATGACGACGAAATCCGCCTCATGCGCCTCAAATTCCTCTCCGAGATGGGCAACTAACCCCTTCCTCGCATCGGAGCGGCGGGACGGATTTGTCTGTTTCAAAAAAAAATTGTAATTTTGCACGCAATAAAATCGAAATTATTTATGTCGTCATTTATTGCAGATCGGGTTAAGATGGAAGGACTCACATTCGATGATGTCCTGCTCATCCCGGCTTACTCCGAAGTCCTTCCCCGCGAAGTAAATCTTTCCACCAAGTTCTCACGTCGTATCGGGCTGAACGTCCCTATCGTGTCGGCCGCCATGGATACTGTGACAGAGTCACAGCTTGCTATCGCCATTGCCCGCGAAGGAGGTATTGGCGTGATTCACAAGAATATGTCAATCCAGGAACAGGCCCGTCAGGTGCACGCCGTGAAGCGCGCTGAGAACGGCATGATTTATGACCCCGTGACCATACGTTGCGGCGCTACGGTCAAGGACGCCCTGGATATGATGCGCGAATATCATATCGGAGGCATACCCGTAGTCGACGCCGCCGGTATCCTCAAAGGCATAGTGACTAACCGCGACCTGCGCTTTGAGCGTAATCTCAATCGCCCTGTCGACGAGGTAATGACTTCCGAAAATCTGGTCACTACCACCCAGAGTACCGACCTTGAGAAAGCCGCCGAGATTCTGCAGGACCATAAAATCGAGAAGCTGCCCGTAGTCGACGCCGAATACAGGCTCATCGGTCTGGTCACATATAAAGACATTACCAAAGCCAAAGACAAACCCTACGCCTGCAAAGACAAGCTCGGACGTCTGCGTGTGGCTGCCGGCATCGGCGTTACCGTAGACTCCATGGAGCGCGCCGAAGCCCTTGTGAAAGCCGGAGTGGACGCTCTGGTCATCGACACGGCCCACGGTCACTCAGCCGGAGTCGTCAAGGTGCTTCGTGAGGTAAAGAACCGCTGGCCCGAGATTGACGTAGTGGTCGGCAACATCGCCACCGGAGAGGCCGCCCGCTATCTCGTGGAGAACGGAGCTGACGGCGTGAAAGTCGGTATCGGCCCCGGCTCCATCTGCACCACGCGCGTCGTAGCCGGAGTCGGAGTGCCTCAGCTGTCGGCCATCTATGACGTGGCCAAAGCCCTGGAAGGCACCGGAGTGCCCCTGATTGCCGACGGCGGCATACGTTATTCCGGCGATATAGTCAAGGCGCTGGCTGCCGGCGGATGGTCGGTAATGCTCGGCGGCATGCTGGCAGGAGTAGAGGAGAGCCCCGGTGACACAATCATATTCAACGGACGTAAGTTCAAGGCATACCGCGGCATGGGATCGCTCGAAGCCATGGAGAAAGGTTCCAAGGACCGCTACTTCCAGGCCGGCGAGACAGACACCAAGAAGCTTGTGCCCGAAGGCATCGCCGCCCGTGTTCCCTTCAAGGGCTCGCTTTACGAAGTAGTCTACCAGATGCTCGGCGGCCTGCGCTCCGGCATGGGCTACTGCGGAGCCAAAGACATCGAAGCCCTGCACAGCGCCTCCTTTACCCGTATTACTGCCGCCGGCGTCCTTGAGAGCCATCCCCACGACGTGGCCATTACCAGCGAGGCGCCCAACTACTCGCGCAGCTGATAAATTATTTTCCGGTCGATATAATTTATACGCTATATTTACGTTAACAGAGTGTGCGCACATTTGCGTACGCTCTGTTTCGTTAATTACAAATTCACATTGATATGAACAAGAAACTCCTTCTGACGCTTACGATAGCATCCGGAATGGCCGCGATGTACGCCGCCAAGAAGGATCCCGTAGTGATGCGTATAGCGGGACGCGACGTGCCCCGCTCCGAGTTCGAGTACCTGTATCACAAGAACGCCAGCCAGCAGATGGAGCCGCAGACCATCGGGCAGTATGCCGAGATGTTCAAGCTCTATAAGATGAAAGTGGCCGATGCGCTGGCCGAAGGCATAGACACCACCAAGGCGTTCCGCGACGAGTTCAACGGCTACCTTGTAGAGCTCCGCGCCCCCTACGGAGTCGATTCAGTCTACGTCCACAAGCTTCTCCGCGAAGCCTACGACCGTACCAAGGAGGAGGTGCAGGCCTACCATATAATGATTACAAAGCCCCATCCGCTCGCGCCCCCCTTCGATGCCCGCGGCAAAGCCGACAGCCTGCTCAATCTGCTTCGTAACGGCGCCGACTTCGCACAGCTGGCACGCGACTATTCCACCGATAAGTCCAGCGGAGCCCGAGGCGGATACATGGGCTGGATGACCGCCGGCCGTCTGCCTTATAACTTTGAGACAGCCATGGTTACCCTCGCCCCCGGCGAAATCTCCGATGTAGTCGAGAGCGCCGTAGGCTACCACATACTCAAGGGCGGTCAGCACCGTCCGGCGCGCGGCCAGGTACTGGTGCTGCATCTGTTGCGCAGCGTCAAAGACGGCTCGCCCGAGTCCGCATGGCAGCAGGCAAAAGCCACGGCCGACAGTCTCTACAACGTACTCAGCGCTCCCGGAGCCAGCTTTGAGGCCGTAGCTGCAAAATACTCCGAGGATCCCAGCTCCGCGCGTCAGGGCGGCAAATTGCCCTGGTTCGGCACCGGACAGATGGTCGAGGAATTTGATTCAGCAGCTTTTGCCCTCCCCGTGGGAGAGATAAGCAAGCCCGTACGCACCCGCTTCGGCTGGCATATCATCAAGAAGCTCGACAGCCGCGGCCTCCCCTCCTACCAGGAGATGGAGCCCGCCCTCAAGCAGCTCATCAACAATCCCAACGACGAGCGCGGCACCATGATGGCCCACGACTTCGCCGCAAAACTCAAGAAGAAATACAAATTCAAGGCCAACGAATCCATGCGCCGCACCATGATGGAGTATGCTGCCACCAATGGTATTGATACAGCTTTCTTCAACATCATGCCGGAGCGTCGCGGCGAGACATTCATGTCGTTTGCCGGCGTAAACAAGACACTGGGAGACTTCATGGAAAACCTCTCCCACTACCGAGCCATAAACTATCCATCCGCAGCCCCCGCTTTCCTCGAAAAGATGTTTGACTTCTACGAGCAGCAGGAGCTTTACCGCTACTTCGCCGACCATCTGGCCGAAGAGAATGTAGAGTACCGCAATCTGGAGAACGAGTACCGCGACGGCATGCTGCTGTTTGAGATTTCCAACCGCAAGGTCTGGGACAAGGCTTCACGCGACACCGAAGGACTTGAGAAATTCTTCCGTGACAACCAGGCCGACTACACCTGGTCCGAGCCTCATGTCAAAGGCTTCTTCATCCAGGCTGCCGACGACTCCGTAAAGCAGGCCATACAGCAGCGCATAGCCGGTCTGCCCGCCGACTCCGTAGTGAAGGCTGTCCGCGCCGACTTCTCGAAAACGGCCAAAATCGAGCGTGTACTCAAAGCCAAAGGCGATAACGCCATGATCGACGCCCTTGTCTTCGGCGGCGCGCCCGTGGAGAACTCCGAATCCAAGTTCCCCGTCTACTTCCTTGAGAAATTCTCCATCCTCAATGCCCCCGAGGAGGTAAGCGACGTCCGCGGTCAGGTTACCAGCGACTACCAGAACGCCCTTGAGAAAGCCTGGATCGAGGAACTGAAAGCCAAGTACCCCGTCGAAGTCTTCGAAAAAGAGCTGAAGAAAATAAAGTGACCGCCTTCCGGCTCACCCATACAGACCGCCGCATCCTTTGCCGATGCGCACGGCTCTTTCATTTAA
>JAGBIJ010000034.1 GCA_017935045.1 Muribaculaceae bacterium | reverse complement strand
CTATAAAATAACAGGCTTTTCGGAAGCACAAGACTTTTTTAAATGAAAGAGCCGTGGATTCAAAAAAAGAAAAACAGCTGAAAGTTTGGCGGTTAGCGAAAAAATGCGTACCTTTGCACCCGGAAAAACAGAGATATGCGCTTTCATTAGCATTATCTTTATGTATTTCAAATCATTACATATATAATAAATCATTAATCAACGTATGAATCAGTACGAAACCGTTTTCATTTTAACTCCCGTTTTGTCTGACGTTCAGATGAAGGAAGCGGTAGACAAATTCAAAGACTTCCTCGTAAGCAACGGCTGCGAGATGGTCAATGAAGAGACATGGGGTCTGCGCAAGCTCGCTTATCCCATCGAGAAAAAATCGACAGGCTTCTATTGCCTCTTTGAGTTCAAAGGCGAACCCACCATCGTCAAAAAGCTTGAGACCGCTTTCCGCCGCGACGAGCGCGTAATCCGCTTCCTGACTTTCCGTCTGGACAAATATGCTGTAGCCTACGCTGAAAAGCGCCGCCACGTGCGCGCTGAGAAGGCCGCCGCTCCCGCTCCCGCAGAAACTGAAACCAACAACAAGGAGGACTAAGAATCATGGCACAGAACAATAGCGAAATCCGTTACCTCACTCCCCTGTCTGTAGACGTAAAAAAGAAAAAATACTGCCGTTTCAAGCGCAGCGGCATCAAGTATATCGACTATAAGGACCCCGAGTTCCTCAAGAAGTTCCTCAACGAGCAGGGCAAGATTCTTCCCCGTCGTATTACCGGCACTTCTCTGAAGTTCCAGCGTCGCGTGGCTCAGGCCGTAAAGCGTGCCCGCCACCTGGCTCTGCTGCCCTACGTCACTGACCTCATGAAGTAAGAACCATCATTTACACAACAGCATAAGCACACTATTATGAAGATTATACTTAAAGAAAACGTACCCAATCTGGGTTACAAGGATGATGTTGTAGAAGTAAAAGATGGATATGGCCGCAACTACCTTATCCCGCAGGGTAAGGCCGTAATCGCCAATGCATCCGCGCTGAAGCAACTCGCTGAAAATCAGAAACAGCGTGCCCACAAGATTGCCAAGATGCTGGAAGACGCCAAGGCTGTCGCAGCCACTCTGGAAGGCGTAGCTCTGACCATCGGAGCAAAAGCAAGCTCCACCGGCACTATCTTCGGTTCTGTCAACAATATCCAGATCGCCGAAGCTCTTGAGAAGCTGGGTCACAACGTAGACCGCAAGCTCATCTCCATCAAGGAGACTGTCAAGGAAGTTGGCAACTACAAGGCTATCGTCAAGCTTCACAAGGAAGTTACCGTTGAGATTCCCTTTGAGGTAGTAGCTGAATAATCCGACTATTCAGATTTACCATACAATATACAGCGGGCAAGCCCACCATGGCTTTCCCGCTGTACTCTTATGATTCCGCCACGCACGCGACTGCGGCACACAAAACATATTGATAATGTATTTCGATGAGTTAGACTTCGGCGACGACCTGCTCGATGCCCTCGACATAATGCACTTCGACCAGTGTACACCTATTCAGGAAATGGCTATTCCCCCAGCGCTTGAAGGGCGCGACCTCATGGCCATAGCGCAGACAGGCACGGGCAAGACAGCCGCATATCTGCTGCCTGTAATAGAGCGTATTACCTATGGCGACTACCCTACAGACGCCATCAACTGCGTGATTATGACCCCGACACGCGAACTGGCCATACAGATTGACCAGCAGATGGAGGGATTCGCCTATTATCTGCCTGTCAGCTCACTGCCTATCTACGGAGGCACCGACGGACGCGGATTCTCGCAGCAGGAACAAGGCATACGCAAAGGCGCCGACATACTCATCGCCACCCCCGGCAGGCTGCTGGCACATCTGCAGATGGGATACTGCGATCTGTCGAAAGTCAGCTTCTTCATACTCGATGAAGCGGACCGTATGCTCGATATGGGTTTCTTCGACGATATAATGGCCATCGCCAAGCATTTGCCTGAAAATCGCCAGACGCTTATGTTCTCAGCCACCATGCCTCCGAAAATCAAGCAGCTCGCCTCACGGCTGCTCCGCAATCCGGTGGAGGTCAAGACAGCCGTCAGCAAGCCGGCTGAAGGTATAGACCAAAGCGCCGCAGTACTGTACGAGGCTCAGAAAGAGCCCTATCTGCGCGACATGCTAAAGGCCGAAAAAGCCAGACGTGTCATTATCTTCGTAGCATCCAAGCTGAAAGTCAAGGAGCTTACCCGCCTGCTGCGCCGTTCGGGCATCAAGGCTGCCGAGATGCACTCAGACCTTGACCAGAAGCAGCGCGAGGATGTGATGATCAGCTTCCGCGCCGACCGCATCGATGTGCTTGTAGCTACAGATATTGTGGCACGCGGCATCGACATAGACGATATCACTATGGTCGTCAACTACGATGTGCCGCGCGAGGTAGAAGACTACGTACACCGTATAGGACGCACCGCGCGTGCCGGAGCCGGAGGCCGCGCCATGACCCTGGTAAGCGACCGCGACATGCCCCGCTTCGGCTCCATTGAAAAATTCCTCGGCTACGAGATACGCAAAGAGGAAATACCCTCGGCGCTCGGCGAGACTCCGACGTATAACCCGACAAAGCGATTCGGAGGCAAAGGAGGAGGCAAGGGACGCCGTCCGCAAGGCAAAAAGAAAGAGGAAAACCGTCAGCCACACGCCGGAAGCAAGCAGACAGCAGGCGATACCGGCGTCCAGCCGGACAGCAACGAAGCCACTGCTAAAAAGAAGAAACGCCGCTACTACAGGCGTCCTAAATCGAAAACACAGAAGCCTCAGTGAACGGGAGGAACATCATTCGTGGTGGTATGACTCTCCGCGCAATATAGTCATCGCGCGATAAATCTGTTCTACGAACAGCAGGCGTATCATCTCGTGCGTGAGCGTCATGCGCGATAGCGAAATCTTGTGATTGCCTCTGGCATACATGGCCGGAGAAAATCCGTACGGGCCACCGACGACAAACACTACCCTTTTCAGACCCGCGCTCATGCGGGTCTGAAGATAAGAGGCAAACTCTACGGAGCTGTACTCCGTTCCCCTCTCATCGAGAAGCACCACGTAGTCCGAAGGCTGCAGAGCGGCAAGAAATGCTTTCCCTTCGGCCTCTTTCTGTAATTCGGTCGTCATTCCTCGCCCCTTTTTGACATCCGGCAGCTCGCGCAACACGAAAGGCACGTAATGCTTCAGTCGCGTCTGATAGTCCGAAATCGCTGCTGCAAACAGCTTACTGTTACTTTTTCCCATTACCAAAAGCGTGATTTCCATACTTTTTTTGTAACTTTGCGTTATAGTTTCAGAGGCCGCCCGGCGGCTGCGCAAAATTACAAAAAATCTTTATGAAGACCAAAGACGAACTGATAGACGACCTGCTTACGCTGGCATTTGCCGAAGACGTAGGCGATGGTGACCATACCACTCTTTCCACTATCCCCGTCTCCGCAACGGGAAAAAGCAAACTCCTTATCAAAGAAGAAGGCATACTCTCCGGCGTGGAGATAGCGCGTAAAGTACTCCACAAAGTAGACCCCGCGCTGAAGATGACAGTGCTTATCGAAGACGGCGCCCGCGTCAGCCCCGGCGACATAGCTTTCACTGTCGAAGGATCGGTACGCTCCATGCTGATAGCGGAGCGCACTATGCTCAATATAATGCAGCGCATGAGCGGTGTAGCCACAATGACCGATGTCTACCAGCAGCGCCTGGCCGGACTGCATACCAAAGTTCTTGACACACGCAAGACCACTCCCGGCATGCGTATGCTGGAAAAAGAGGCCGTGAAGACCGGCGGCGGAGCCAACCATCGCATCGGCCTGTTTGACATGATTCTGATTAAAGACAACCACATCGACTTCGCAGGCGGAATAGAGCAGGCGGTCAACGCTGCCAAAACTTACCTCCGCGAGAACGGCAAGCAGCTGAAAATAGAAGTAGAGGTGCGCAGTCTTGACGACATACGAAAGGTGCTGGCTATCGGAGGCGTAGACAGGATAATGTTCGACAATTTCACTCCGGAGCTGACCAGAGAAGCCGTAAAACTCGTCGGCGGACGCTGCGAGACGGAATCGTCGGGCGGTATCACGCTGGAGACTCTGCGTGACTACGGCGAGACAGGCGTGGACTTCATCTCCGTAGGCGCCCTGACACACTCCGTGAAAGGTCTTGACATGTCGTTCAAGGCATTCAACTAATAAACAAAGTTAACTAAATCAAATACTTACCGATGCGAAAATTCATCTTGCTGACTCTTGGCCTGGGTCTGGCTGCAAGCCCTGCCGTAGCCAAAGACAGAATCACACGTAATCCCAACGCTACCAACGAGGAGACAATACTTCACGCTTGGAGCTGGAACTTCCCTACCATTGCCGAAAACATGAAAGCTATCCATGATGCCGGATTCACAATGGTACAGACCTCTCCGGCCCAGGCCTGCCTCACGCCCGAAGGCGGCAACACCAGGCTCTTCTCCCAGCCCGGCGAAAAGGGTGGCAACTGGTACCACTACTATCAGCCGACGGACTGGAAGATAGGCAACGACATAGTAGGCACACGCGACCAGCTGAAAGCCATGATGGACTCGGCTGCGAAATACGACGTACGCGTAATCGTAGATGTACTGCCAAACCATACCGCTTTTGACGTAGACCTCGTGTCCGATGACATGGTCAAGGCTGTAGGCGGCCGTGACAAACTCTATCATAGCAACGGCCTCCAGCCCGTACAGGACTACAACGACCGTCTGCAGTGTACGCTGTGGGGAAGCGGCGGCCTGCCTGATGTAAACACCGAGAACCCCGATTTTCAGAAATATTACATGCAGTATGTCAATGATTTGCTCTCGCTCGGAGTGCGTGGATTCCGCTACGATACAGCCAAGCATATAGGCGTACACTCCGATCCGGTAGACTCGGCCGCCGGTGTAAAGGAGAATGATTTCTGGGATGTCGCCACCGGTATCAAGCCCGTGAAAGGAGTGCAGCTGGCCGTGCCTTACGACGACCTTTTCGTCTACGGCGAGGTGCTTCAGGACAAGAATGTGCCCGAAGCTGAATATGCGAGCTATTTCGGCCAGACAGCATCCGGCTTCGGATATTTTCTCCGTCAGGCTCTCGAACATAAGTCTGCCAAAGGCATCGACCTGAAGGACTGGCGCCACGAGGCTGCCCCGGAATATCTGACCACATGGGTGGAAAGCCATGACACTTATTGCAACGCCCACGAAAGCGCGGCGCTTACTGACGATCAGATACGCTGCGGATGGGTATATCTGACCGCTCGCCAGAACGGCACTCCCCTCTTCTTCTCGCGTCCGATGAACTCCACCCGTACCAATTACTGGGGCGACAATGTAGCCGGGGCGCGCGGCAACGATGAGTTTTTCCATCCCGAAGTAAGTGCCGTCAACCATTTCCGCCAGGCCATGAAGGGCCAGAAAGAGGATCTGCAATTCTCTGACAACGGCAAGATATTACTCGTAAACCGCGGCAAGAAAGGCGCGGCGGTAGTCAACATCAGCGAGCAGGCGTCATACGTAGATCTGCCCACAGGGCTCCCCAACGGCACCTATAAGGATCAGGTCTACGGCAAGGAATTTAAAGTAAAGAACGGACGCCTCAAAGGCATAGCCGCTCCTTTCCGCTCTTATATTCTGACCAAATAAGAATCTGAACTGACATATATTATCCCTGCCGGGCAGCGACTCCCGGCAGGGATTTGCGTATCTTATCGGTGCATTTGGTATTTTTTACCGTAAAACAGGTAACCGCTCTATCAGATTATAAACCTATCTTTGTAGTCGGAAACTATCACTTAAACTTATGAACTATAAAACCATTACCTGCACTATAGCAGCAATCTTCACATTCGTATCCCTCGCATCATGCGGACAAAGCAAGACCGGGACAGAGTCTGGCAAAGAGCCCGCAGCCACTACCGGCAAAAAAGCTTTGGTATGCTATTTCTCAGCCACAGGCACTACTGCCGATGCGGCTAAACGCGTGGCGGAACTTACAGGCGGCACTCTCCACGAGATTACCCCCGAAAAGCCGTACTCCGACGCAGACCTCGACTGGCGCGACAGTCTCAGCCGCAGCTACGTAGAGATGCATGACTTCTCCATCCGTCCGGCCGTGACCGACTCTCTGCCCGACTTATCCGGATATGATGTCATCTGTCTGGGCTACCCCAACTGGTGGAACACCTGTCCCACTGTAATCAACACTTTCATCGAAAAGAATCAAGACAAACTGAAAGGCAAGACCATTCTTCCCTTCATGACCTCCGGCGGCGGCGACATCGAGCAGAGCATAGCCGACCTGCGCAAGAACTATCCGGAGCTAACTTTCGGCGCCGGACTCCTGATGAACGATGCCACCGATACTCAGATTACAGACTGGATAAACTCAAAATAACCTGATATTACGTATGAAACGAATAGCATCTATCCTGTTTGCCGGCGCGCTGGCTCTCCAGTGCTGCGGCCAGACGGCAGACGGCGCCGCGCAAGCCTCGCAGGCCGCTGAAGCAGACAATGCCTCAGTGGTATATATGACTCAAGACATATCGCCGGAAGCAATCATAAAGCTCTACAAGGCTCTCGGGCGCGAGGCCAAAGGCAAAGTGGCAATAAAGATTTCCACGGGAGAACCGGGTGGTCACAACTTTCTCAATCCCGCGCTCATCAAGGACTTCGTAGACCTTACCGGCGGCACAATCGTAGAGTGCAACACCGCCTACAAAGGCAAACGCTACTCTACCGTCGACCACCGCAAGGCTGCTGAAGACCATGGATTTACGGCTATAGCCAACGTTGACATCATGGACGCCGACGGCGACGTGAAGCTGCCGCTGAAAGGTGGCAAACACCTGAAATATGACATCGTAGGCAAGACCTATCCCGACTACGACTTCACAGTTATACTATCCCACTTCAAGGGTCACGCCATGGGTGGATTTGGCGGCGCTGTCAAAAACATGTCCATCGGCATCGGTTCCTCGGCCGGCAAAAGCTACATCCACTCCGCCGGTAAAATCGAAGACCCGGAAGTACTGTGGACCAATCTCGCCGAGCAAGACGATTTTCTCGAATCCATGGCCGAAGCGGCCAAGGCAGTAGCAGACCACTGCGGCGACAACATCATCTATATCAGTGTCGCCAACAACCTGTCCGTAGACTGCGACTGCAGCTCCCATCCCGAGGCTCCGCAGATGCGCGATATAGGTATCTTCGCCTCTCTCGATCCCATCGCTCTTGATCAGGCCTGCACAGACTATGTACGCAATTCCGACGATCCCGGCAAAGTCCACCTGATAGAACGCATCGACTCGCGCCACGGCATGCATACTCTCGAGTACGGCGAGCAGATTGGCCTCGGCTCACGCAAATACAAAATCGTCAATCTTTAAGAAAACTTGCTATAAGTAAAAATTAAGCGCCCTTCCGGGCGCTTTTTTATTGGTAATGCTCTTTTTAGTCAGGAGGCGAGGCGGGACAGGATGGATGGAACATCGAGGCCTGCGGCCAGCACTTCGCCCTGAGGAGAGATAAGAAAATTGCGGCAGCCGGATTCCGTACCGTAGTCCGACAGTATGTCGGTAAGAGGAGATTCACTCGCCATATATTGATTGACTGCATGAAGTCCGTCGGCAATCATAATCTGCTTCCATAGTATTTCGTCGTCATCCAGACAGACGGACACATATTCGACATCTGAACGGGAACCGGTGGTAAACGCGCGATCAAACAACGCATTGTCAATCCGAGACTGAGCATCTTGCGCACTCCAGAAATTGATTACCACGTATTTCCCTCTTGCAGCTGACAGATTGACCCGCCTGATATCATTTTTCAGTTCAAAATACGGAGCATGATTACCTGCTGCTGCCTCTGTATGCCCGTCAGAACCTGCCGACGAGAGAAACAGTGCGATTGCGGCGGCCAAAATTATAGACCATTTTTTCACAATTCTATCATTTTCGTTACTGATAATCCGCCACTGTTGTCACACGACAACTCAGGCAGACGCACCGATTTTCGGCGCTTAAGCCGTAAGGTCTACTCGTCTTCACGATACCTTCGGCTCTTTTAATACAACACAAAATTAGGCAATTAAGTTGAGTCCTCCAAATTAAGAATTAATATTCATGTCACAAAACTATGTTGTATAACATATTTTTCCAGCAGACAATCATCTATTCAAAGCTAGTCAGAGTGTTAATTTAAATATTTATTATTTTAAGTTAAAAAATCAAAATTTAAAAAATATAAGTATAATATTCTCTTTTTCAGAGTGCCTTAAGACAAGAACAGCCGTCGCAGACAGGCCATAAACCTGATGCGACGGCTGCTATTATCGTACTTTGATGTCCCGAAGGACGCGTATCTCAATCGGACGGGATTATCACATCATGCCGCCCATGCCGCCCATACCGGGAGCCGGCATTGCGGGAGCGGGATTTTCCTCCTTCTTGTCAGCGATGACGCACTCTGTGGTCAGGAACATACCGGCGATTGAGGCAGCGTTCTCAAGAGCCACACGAGTAACCTTGGCAGGATCGATTACACCAGTGCTGAAGAAGTTCTCAAAGGTATCTGTGCGGGCATTGTATCCGTAATCGCCATTGCCTTCCTTGACTTTCTGCACGATGACGGCGCCCTCGACTCCGGCGTTCTCCACGATCTGACGCAGAGGCTCCTCAATGGCGCGGCGGATGATGGCGATACCGGTGTCCTCGTCAGCAGTCTCGCCCTTAAGCTCGGCCAAACCTGGCAGGCAACGGATGTAAGCTGTACCGCCGCCGGGCACAATACCCTCTTCCACTGCCGCGCGGGTAGCGCTCAGAGCGTCGTCCACGCGATCTTTCTTCTCTTTCATCTCAACCTCGGAGGGCGCGCCGATATAAAGTACGGCCACACCGCCGGCGAGCTTGGCCAGGCGCTCCTGAAGTTTCTCCTTATCGTAGTTGGAGGTAGTGTTCTCAATCTGCACTTTGATCTGCGCGATACGGGCAGATATGGCAGCTTTGTCGCCGTCGCCATTGATGATAGTGGTGTTGTCCTTGGTCACAGACACCTTCTCGGCAGTACCGAGGTCATTGACTGTAGCCTGGTCCAGACGCATGCCTTTGACCTCGCTGATTACGTTGCCGCCGGTCAGCACAGCGATATCCTCAAGCATCTCCTTGCGACGGTCACCGAAGCCGGGAGCCTTGACAGCGCATATCTTCAGCGAACCACGCAGACGGTTGACTACGAGTGTGGCGAGCGCCTCGTTGTCCACGTCCTCGGCTATGATGAGCAGACCGCGGCCGCTCTGAGCGGTACTCTCCAGAATGGGAAGTATATCCTTGAGGTTGGAAATCTTCTTATCGTAAAGCAGAATGTAAGGACGCTCCATCTCACATTCCATCTTCTCAGTATTGGTAACGAAGTAGGGAGAGATATAGCCGCGGTCGAACTGCATGCCCTCTACTGTCTCCACAGTCGTATCGGTGCCTTTGGCTTCCTCAACGGTAATCACGCCTTCCTTGTTGACCTTCTTCATGGCTTCGGCAATCAGACGGCCGATTTCCTCGTCGTTATTAGCGGAAACGCGGGCCACATTCTCGATTTTGTCGAAATCGTCTCCTACCTCCTCGCTCTGAGCCTTGATACCCTCGACTACCTTGCTCACGGCCTTGTCTATGCCACGCTTCAGATCCATGGGATTGGCTCCGGCGGCTACATTGCGCAGACCTTCGCGCACGATAGCCTGGGCGAGAACGGTAGCGGTGGTAGTACCGTCGCCGGCCTGGTCTCCAGTCTTGCTGGCAACCTCCTTCACGAGCTGAGCGCCCATGTTCTCAAATGGGTTTTCAAGCTCTATCTCGCGTGCTACAGTCACACCGTCCTTAGTTATATGCGGTGCGCCGAACTTCTTTTCGATGATTACATTGCGACCCTTGGGGCCGAGTGTTACCTTCACTGCGTCGGCCAGGGCGTCGACGCCTGCCTTCAGCTCCTCGCGGGCGCTGATATTGAATTTTATCTCTTTTGCCATGATTGTAAACTATTTGCTGTTAACCTATTATTGCCAGTACGTCGCTCTGACGCATGATAAGATATTTCTCACCTTCCAGTTCGATTTCCGTACCGGCATATTTGCCATAAAGTACAGTGTCTCCCTCTTTAAGCAGCATTTCCTCGTCTTTGGTGCCCTTTCCGGCAGCCACCACAAGGCCCTTCAGAGGTTTCTCTTTAGCTGAATCGGGGATGATGATACCTCCCACGGTCACTTCTTCGGCCTGAGCGGGCTGAATGAGCACGCGGTCGGCAAGCGGTCTGATATTCATAGTCATTATATTTAGTGTTAATAATTTTAAAGGTTCAATCCGTCTGGATATATACATAAGTCGTGCCAATAATTGCGCCGCCTGAGTATTAACATTCAGGCGGCGCATAAGTTGATGAAAATCTGCAAAAAAGCGTTAACAGCATCACTGACACGGCGTGACGAAGACTGACAGTGCTGTCAGTCCGCTCAGAGCTGCGGCAGTAAATTTGTCAGTTTCTGCCCCAGAGACGTGTCATAGCCTTCGCTGACAAACACCACCCTGCCAAAGCTGTCTGCCACCATAATTACCGGCAGACGCCGCTCTGTACCGCTGCCGCTCTTCACACCGGTCTCAAGCATGGCACGGACACGGCCTTCTATGTCCTTGCCATAATGCAGATTGCTCAATTCTTTCAGTTCATCGCGGTCTCTGCTCAACAAGACTATGGGGCGCCCCCATTTATTGAGTGTGGATGCTATCGAAGCCAGGTCTGTCACGGCATGATTCGACGGCTCGTCGGTGTCTCCGAGAACACCGATTATGAAGTATCCGCGTCCGGTAGTAGAGAGAATCGAAGCCGCAGCATCCGCTCCGGCAGGCTGATAGAGCATCTCCGGGTCGATGGAGCCGATTACCTCGATTGCCTCAGGCTTGTGGTTCAGAATAAGCGGCACAGTGAGTCTCTTGTCTTTCTCCACATTGAAGAAACTCAGGCGTGCGCTGACAGAGCCGTTGGCCTGACGAACGCCGGTAGTCAGCATATAGTATCCCTGCGGCAATTCAGTGCCACGCTCAAGCAGCGAGGTATAACTCTCGCCCAGATCATCGCCAAATTCTATGACACGCGGCTCACCTTCACAGATTTCAGAAATAGTAAAATGCCTATAGTATTCGGGATCAGGCAGATACTCAGAAGCCGTATAGACCGCTGCAAGTGTGCCGGTCGGCCTGATTTCGCTCTTTCCGCTCTGGAAATTAACCGTCATCCACTGTCCGCCGGCATAGTACTGACACAGCCCGCTGACCGGATCCAGGCGTGCCGGTATACCGTTGTTGCGGCATGCCGCTACAAAAAAGATGTCACGCGAATGTGCATCGGCCACACCGGCTTTCCATACATTAAGCGGAGCGACCGGCACACGGTAAGCATTGGCCTTCTGGTCAATGCTGATATTCTTCTTCGTATAATCGAAGATTTCTTCCGCAGTCATGGGCTTGGTTTTACCGGCCTGACGCATGGAGCGCCGATAATCTGTCAGAAGTTCGTTGGCTACTCGCGGATTGAGTACATATTCCACATACAGGTCATTGTCGGGCTGAGGCTCGGTAGCGGCGAGTGTGGCTGAGAAGATATAGCGCGGAGTGTCGCGCAAATCTTTTTCGGAGACAACCTCAAGCATACCTATCGCTTCGTCCATGCGCTCCGGTTCCACACCGGAAAGGAAATCATATATGTTCTGCCAATTCCCTTTGGCTTTTAGCAGTATGTCTGCCACGCGCTCTCCCTGCTTTTCTCCAAATGCAGAGATTACCGCCGACTTGTCTAACCCGCAGAATCTGCCACCGAAAAATGTGGCCTCATATACGCCGCGAACGCGGTTCTCCGCTTCAAAGCGGCGGGCATTGTCGGCTATCTGACTTTCCGTAGCATGGGAAGGGATGGGATTTTCGACCGGCGGCACAATGTCAATGTCAGTCTCAAAGACATCTCCTATCTTATGGTCAAGCACCAGGCGTGTCTGAGGCGAATCGACCTTGGCAAATCCGAAATACTTGCCGTCACTGGCCCAGGCGAGCATGTCGCCTTGCCCCGTGAGCAGCATGGCAGTGCCGGAAGCGTCGGTAACGCGCGTGCCGGCAGTATAAAACTCGGCGTAATTGTAAATCTTATAGTACACTTTCACACCGGCCATAGGGCGCCCGGCGGCGCTGACAACCGTGACGCGTGACTCGCGCACAGGCACATAATTGTCAGTGACGTTGATTTCCGTAATTCCGCCGTTGACGCTCATAATCTGCTCAGGGCCCTTGTAATCGCCGAACACACGTGTGTGCATCAGCATGCCGCGCGAGACCGGGGCGTTGAACCATGCGCGGTTAAGCTCCGGCTCCGGCTCACATGCGCCCAGGAAATACCACTTGCCGTCCACCCATACCTCGACCCAGGCATGATTGTCGTCGGTATGCGCCCAGCGCGGAGTATAGACCTGACGGGCCGGAATACCTACCGCACGGAACGCAGCCACGCCCAGCACCGACTCCTCGCCGCATCGTCCCGTAGCCGTGCGAATCGAGGCTTCCGGAGCAGAAGTACGGCTGTCCGATGGTTTGTAAGTTACCTTTTCATGCAACCAATGGTTTATTTCAAGAGCGGCGTCATACATACTCATATCTTTGACACGCTCCTTCAGCTCAGGATAATAGTGAGATCGGAAATCATCGAGATACTCGTTGTTTCCTCTGACGGGAAGCACAAAATGACGCCATAAATCATCAGGCACAGTCTTACCCCAGGGCATCTCCCGACGTGCGAGCAGCGACGTCCGGACGTTGCGCAGGTAAAACTCCGGAGTGTACATCAGCCTGTCGCTCAATGGCATATACCGATACAGAAATTCCATAGCATCGGCCTCGGCCACAGGCAGGTCGTAGACACGACCCGCAAGACCGAGAATACGGGTCTCAGGTTCATCGGCCTGTATATGGGAAGGAGCGGCAAAGCATGTCAAAGCTGCCGCCACCGCGTAAAATATCTTTTTCATTGCAGGATTCATCAGATAGTTTTGTCATATTCAAGTTCCACCACATAGTCGGGCGCCCCCTTGTCTCTGTCCGCCGGCAACGTGACTACGGCTCCCTCGGAGGTCAGATGGAAGCGTACAGGCTTACGGGTCTTGTAGTCAACCGCTTTCTTCAGACGCGCTCCGGCAAAAGGCACAAATATCGCAGCGTCCTTACCATCGAGTACGTGCAGATACATTTTATTCCCCTTTTTAGTAGTCACGCCCCAGTCATGAGGGCCTACCGGACCGCCCCGCACGCCTTGTACCGTAGGGGCGTATTCCTTCATCCACTCCCCTATGCCGGCGAGGCGTTCCAAGGCCTGCGGAGGCAATGTGCCGTCGGGACGGGGACCGATATTGAGCAGAAGGTTGGCATCGCGTCCGGCGGTGCCTACAAGATACTGTATCAACTCGTTGACAGAAGCATATTTGTTATCGCGTATGCGGTAACCCCACGAGGTGTTCATGGTCTGACAGGTCTCCAGCGGCAGCTTGCTTATCTCCTGACCGGAGAGGCCGGCCTCGTTCTCACCGGGCTTATCGCGCTCGAATATCTGTATGTCCTCGCCCTGAAAAGGTGTGGTGTGATGATTGCTGCCTACAAGACAGGCAGGCTGGAGGCTATGTATCAGGGCATACTGGCGGTCCAGATCCCACAGCTCGGGACTCATACCGCCTGGCAGCTCGTCACGATCCCACATGCCGTCGTACCATATAGCTCCGACCGGGCCATAATTGGTAAGCAGTTCGGTAAGCTGGTCGCGCATGAAAGCCGTGTACTCATTCCAGTCGCCGCTCGTATCGCGGCCTGGTTCATGGCCGGTGCGGCCTATAGGATTGTAGTCGCTTCTGCCCCAGTCAAGCTGACTGTAGTAGAAATGCAGGGCAATGCCGTGGCGGCCGCATGCATCGGCTATCTCCTTGATTATATCACGCTTGAAAGGTGTAGCGTCTACGATGTCGTAATCCGTGTGCTTGCTGTCGAACATCGAGAAGCCATCGTGATGGCGCGTAGTGATACATATATATTTCGCGCCGCTGTCTTTGATGGCCTTTACCCAGCTGTCGGCATCAAACTGCGACGGATATAAGCCGCGTGCCAGGTCCTTGTACTCGTTGTGGTAAATGTCCGGGTCATTGAGAACCCATTCGCCGCTGCCGAGCATGGAGTATATGCCCCAATGGATAAAAATACCGAATCCTTTGTCGCGGAAATCCTCGCGAGCCTTGAGTATTTCAGCCGTAGGTGTGTAAACAGCCTGCTCCCCCTTGGCGACAGGCGCAGCGAGGGCAAGAGCGAAAGCGATAGGAAGACAAAATTTAGTTTTCATATATTCAGGTAGTAGATGTGTGATTGGTCTGTTATTGCATATATACGTCCTGCCACCACTGCAGACGCCTGTATTCGTCGAGATCGGCGCCGGTCAACATTGACGGCAGCGAGCAACTTAGTCCGCTGTAATCCGACTGATTGATAGTGATATTGATGAAGCGGTCAGTCGCAGCCTTGTATGTCACGGCACTGTTCAATGCTTCTTCAAAGCCAGCGGACAAGATTCCTTGCTCCTGAGCCATGCGGAGATAACTCTGACCGAAATCATAAAACCGCACGAGGCCTAAAGAGCCGTATGACTGCAGGCCGACAGTCGACATATTGCCGGCAAAGGCGATCGCTCTCGCCTGGGCCGCGACATCGTCAAGAGAGCCGGTATCGGTAATGGCTACCGTATAATATGGAGTGGCGCCCGGCAGAAGGAAAGAATCGAACACGTTGCGACCCACGGCGCACAGGTCAAATCCAAGCTCACAAAAGTCTCTGACCAAAATCTGATATGGCGCTCCCTTGGCCAGTACCTCGGTAGGCGAGGCGACGTATTCGCTGCATTTGTCGCGCAGCTCATAGACAGTCTCTATGTTGCCCATAAAGCAACAATCCATCCATATAAAATCAAAGAAACCGTCAGGCAGCGCGGCCGCCAGATCAGGAATACCGATACGCCTGCCGTAATCATCTCCATAAGAGCGCATCGGAGGCGCCGGCAGTCCGCTTCCGGGTAACCAGGCCGTAGCGTGGCTCCAGAAAATCATGCCGTTATGCGGCGCACGGGCGATGCCACGGAAATCATCTATTACCTCCGATATGCGCGACGGAGCCACTGACGACACGGTGCGGGGATAGGACTTCAGGGTAACAAACTGCGGCTTGCCTCCGTCCATTACCAACTGTCTTAGTTCCGGACTGTCGAAATCAGGATGGGCTATATAGACATAAAAATCTGTGTTCCGCCGAGCGGCCGCTTCATATCCATCAAGCATCTCTTGCAGATCGGCGTCGGCATTGCGGTTGAGATTATTAGTGGCCACCATGTATATCAATACGGCATTCTCGCCGGAAACCGGCTGCGGCTCCGGTTCATCTTTGTGACATGATGTCATGCTGCCGGCGAGCGCTACGGCTGCCAGCGCCTTGACCACTGACCCGTCCTTGATATACTTGCCGTAACGCGAGCGGGAGCGGCGACGCAAGGTGGCGCGTATGACCAGAGGCACATGGCTCAATAAAATCAACAGACAGACCACACCCAGCATACCTGCCGACAATGAATCGAGCCACTGACGGCTGTCGCGCTGATATATGCGCAAGCCACGCGGTTTGGCAGGCGTACCCTGCAGGAAATCATCGGTAGGGATGGACTGCAGCGAGCTCTTCCAGATGATTTTCCCATCTTCAAGATAAACGACCGCGGGATTACCGCGCACCACTTCCTTGATAGCCGTATCTTCAGCCGTATATACCGGATATTCGGCAAGCGACATCGAGATGAAATCCTCAATCTGTATCGGAGTGGCCGCCACGACGGCAATCATATCTACATCCTGCTGCTTGCAATAGGAATAAAGAGAGTTGAGCTTGTAGAAAGCGCCGCTGCTTACCGACGGCAGATCAGTCATAAAAACCACTACCTGCTCTCCTTCGGTCAGCAGGACGTCTTCGGTAATCTCCTCCGCCTCGTCAAAAATGGCAAGTCCCTTGGTTTTCTTCTTTGCCTGGCCGGCTGCGGCCGGCTGCGCCACCCTGTCGATGAAAATCCATCCCTCGTCTTCAGGTATGCTGTCGGCGGGAATGGTAATGCGCTTGCCGTCTTTTTCCCATACAGCCATTATCGGAGTCTCCTCGGCAGCGGAATCCGTCAGTCCGCCTCCTACCGGATAAGGGCGATAATCTATGACAGGCTGATACGAGTAGCCTATGAATCCGATGGCCATGATGAAGGTCAGCGATGCTGCGAACAGAAGCCACTGCAGCGTAGGATGGACCAGACAGCGGCAGCGGTTGTTGCGGCGCAGCAGCCATGCCACCATTACTGTTATGACCACGTTTTTCCAGAACGTGGCCCAGTTGGAGAGGATAAGGGCGTCGCCGAAGCAGCCGCAATCAGCCACAGGATCAGTCAGGGCTATCCATAGCGTGAGAGGAAGCATGACGAGCATCAGCAGTCCGGCTCCCAGAGGTGCGAGACGCCTGTAGGAGCCTGTGACAAGGAACACGCCTATGATAAATTCAAAGCCGAAAAGCGCGAATACACCGACTGTCAGCAGTGGCGAAAACAGATTCGAAAGAGCATCGGGCATCACACTCAGGTAATCGTCCATTTTGTAAATGGCACCCCATGGATCCACCCCCTTGACAAAGCCGGAATAGATGAATACACCGCCTACACACAGGCGACACAGCCACGTCAGTACACGCACCCACCAGGCGCTGTGAGGCTCTCCGGCGACTATAGTCCCGACATCAGATGATATGTTTTCCGCAGTCTCACTCATCGGCATACCCCAGTTTTATCAGTGCGAAGACCGCGTAGTTGACGATATCCATATATCCTGCGTCCACACCCTCTGAAATCAGAGTTTTACCGTCATGGTCTTCTATCTGCTTGATACGACGGAGCTTGGTCAGAATAATATCGGTAAAACTGCTGACGCGCATCTCGCGCCAGACCTCGTCGTAGTCATGGTTTTTGTCTGTCATAAGCGACGTGGCGCGTCCGAACTCTCGATTATAGAGACTGAGCGCCTCCTGCGGGTCCAGATCTTCTCCGGGACCGAGAGCATACTGTATCAGCGCCATCACTCCGTAATTGATTATGCCTATGAATTCCGGAGCTATTCCCTCCTGGATACGTGCCTCTCCTGTCTCCTCCAGGGTACGTATGCGGCGAGCCTTGATAAGAATCTGATCCGTGAGCGACGGCAGACGCATAAGGCGCCATGATGTGCCGTAGTCATTCAGTTTCTTGGTATATATGTCCAGACACAAGGCATGAATCGTGTCAAACTGCGTAGCCGTAAGATTCCGGTCTGTCTGTATGTTGTCTGTATTGTGAACCATGATTACCAGATTATTGTGCGTCGGTCTTCTTCACGCCACAGCGGAGATTGCGCCGTAATGGAGAAAGCCTTATAAAATTCATCGATATTGGAGAGTGTAGTATTCACACGCTGACGTCCGAGCGAGTGAGGGTCGGACTGAACGCGTACCAGGATTTCCTCGGGACGTATATTGCCCGCCCAAAGCATGGCATAAGCCAGATAAAACCGCTGCAACGGCGTGAATCCATCAGCCAGGCCGTCGGGAGTCGTCAGAAAATCGCGGGCTGCCTCCAGATCGCCGTAACCGAGGAAACGCAACCATGCTGTCAGGGCAATACGCAATCCGCCCTGATCGGCAATGTTTTCTCCCAGCGTATAGCGTCCGTTGGCGTGTGTGCCCGGCGCCACCTCAACTTCGTCAAACTGCTGTACGAGTCTGTCGGCCAAAGCATTGAAGCGCTCGGCATCCTCCTTGGCCCACCATTCGTGCAGATTGCCGTGACTGTCGAAGCGGCGTCCCTGGTCATCGAAACCATGAGTCATCTCGTGGCCTATAACCACACCTATCGCGCCGTAATTCATGGCGTCATCGGCCGTTATATCGAAATACGGAGGCTGCAGTATTCCGGCCGGGAAGCATATCTCATTGTTCTGCGGACTGTAGTAAGCGTTGACCGTCTGGGGAAACATAAACCACTCCTCCTTATCCACCGGCTTGCCCATCTTGGAATAATTGTCCTGCACGTACCAGACTGACGCACGGTAGACGTTCTCCAGATAAGGCAGTCCGGGGTCGACCGTGATGGCCGAATAATCCTTCCATTTGTCGGGATAGCCTATCTTGACCGTCAGGCCGGCCAGTTTCTCCAGGGCCTTGGTCTTCGTAGGCTCGCTCATCCAGGCTAAAGACTTGATATGGTCAGCCAGAGCGTGACGCAGATTCTCGACCAGGCTCCTCACGTATGTCTTGTTCTCCTCGGGAAACCATCGCTTCACATACAGCTGGCCGATGGCCTCGCCAAGCATTGAGCCCGGGACTCCGAGCGCGCGTTTCCACAGCGGCTCCGGCTCCTCGATGCCGCTCATGGTCACGTCGTACATCTGAAACGAAGCGTTGAAGAAATCTTCAGACAGCAGCCCGGTAGCTCCGTCCACAGCCTGAAACACGAGATAATCCTTTATTTCCTGGATTCCGAGTGTAGGCAGATATTCCGTAAGCCGGGCAAGATAATTGCGGCTGCCGACATTGATTCTGTCTATATCCCTGACACCGAGTGTAGCGAAATACCTGTCCCAGTCAAGGACGGGAAACTCTTTTTTGAAGTCCTCGTAAGCGAGCATATAGTAGCTTTTGGTCGGGTCGCGGCGCTCCTCGCGGGTCTTCTTGTAGCGGGCAAGCTCGGTCTCTATGCGCATCACGTTGTCGCAGACTCTGTCACGGTCTGACTCCGGATACCCTATCAACTCCATTATACGGCGTATGTACGTCTTATAGGCATCCAGAATCCGGCGGTTGTTGTCATTGTCCACCAGATAATAATCGCGGTCTCCCAGACCTAAGCCCCCCTCGCCGGCGTGCATGATATTCATGCCGGAATCCTTGGGGTCAGGGCCTACTCCGGTGGACAGGAAAGTGCCGGTTATCCCGTTGTGTGCCCATGCGAGCAGCTCAGAAAAGTCGGAGGCTGCGGCTATGTGGTCGAGCTGCGGGCGCAAGGGCGCAGCCCCCTCGCGGTTGCGCCGCTCCATATCCATACCCTGGGCAAAGAGATCGCTTACTTTCTGCGCCACGGTACCCGTGATACGGCTGTCGGAGTCCTGACCCAGCTCCTCCACCAAGGTACGCAGCTTCTTGCGGTTTTCCTCACGAAGCAGGTCAAACATCCCGTACCGCGAGTGTTCCGCCGGTAGCGGATGTGCTTTTTTCCAGCCTCCGCAGGCGTATTCGTAGAAATCGTCCGCGGGGTCTATGTTTTTATCGAGATTGGCGCAATCGACGCCATGTTTATCTTTACTTATCATTTATCTGCTACTCATTTATCTGCTACGATTTATCCTTTCAGTTCATCAAGACGCTGCTGAGCCAGTTCCCAGACACTCATCTGGTTTTCCAGCTTTTTCTGCATAGCGGCATAATCCGAGAGCAATTCCGCAGAAGCGTCTCCATTGGCCAGACGGGCTTCCATATCGGCAATCCGGCCCTCTATTTCCTCGATTGCCTTCTCGGCATCGGTCACGTCCTTTTCTGCCTTGCGCACTATCTTCGACATCTCCTTCTGCTCGGCGTACGACAGCTTCCGCTCCGCAGCGGGCGTGGCAACGCTCTGCTTTTCCACAGCCGTTTCAGACGCCGTGACCGCTGTCTTATTCGGCTTGGACTGTCCGGAGGCCACCTTGCGCTCCAGGTCGCTCAGCGAGTCAATCTGCCTGGCGTGCAGGAAATCGTAAATACCGCCCAGATGCTCGCGTACCTTGCCTCCGCCAAATTCATATACCTTGTCGACCAGACCGTCGAGAAACTGACGGTCATGGCTGACCACTATGACAGTTCCGTCAAAGTCGCGTATCGCTTCCTTCAGGATGTCTTTGGTCTTCATGTCCAGATGATTGGTAGGCTCGTCGAGAATCAGCAGATTGACCGGCTCGAGAAGAAGCCTTATCATGGCCAGACGTGTCTTCTCCCCTCCGGAAAGCACTTTTACCTTTTTGTCCGAAGCTTCGCCGCCGAACATGAAGGCGCCTAAGATATCACGTATCTTCAGGCGTATGTCGCCTGTGGCCACCTGGTCGATGGTGTCGAATACAGTAATCGTGCCGTCAAGCAGCTGCGCCTGATTCTGGGCGAAATAACCTATCCTGACATTGTGTCCCAGCTTCAGTGTGCCGGTATATGGGATCTGCCCCATAATGCACTTCACGAGTGTGGATTTGCCCTCGCCGTTCTTACCCACGAAAGCCACTTTCTCGCCTCGCTTCAAAGTGAATGTCACATGGTCGAATACCTGATGGTCGCCATACGCCTTGCCGCAATCGTCGGCAATCACGGGATAGTCTCCGGATCTGGGAGCAGGGGGAAACTTCAGATTCAGACGGCTCTTGTCAACCTCGTCCACCTCGATCGGCACAATCTTTTCCAGCTGCTTGATGCGGCTCTGCACCTGTATGGCCTTTGTAGGTTTGTAGCGGAACCGCTCTATGAAGTCCTTGATGTCCTCTATCTGTTTCTGCTGATTGCGCCATGCGCGCATCTGCTGTTCCACCCGTTCGGCGCGCAGCTCTACGAAATGGGAATAGTTGACCTTGTAATCGTATGCTTTGCCGCAGGAAATCTCTATGGTGCGGTTTGTCACATTGTCTATGAACGCGCGGTCATGGCTTACGAGCAGCACGGCCTTGGCCCGCGAGGCAAGAAACTGTTCCAGCCATTGTATAGACTCGATATCGAGATGGTTGGTAGGCTCGTCAAGCAGCAGCAAATCAGGGCGCTGCAGCAGTATTTTGGCAAGCTCCACGCGCATACGCCACCCGCCTGAAAACTCGGAGGTAGGACGCTGGAAATCGCTGCGCATGAATCCCAGACCCATCAGCGTACGCTCTATCTCTGCCTCCATATTGTCAGCGCCTTCGATATCTATACGTTCATTCAGATAAGTCAGGCGCTCTATCAAGGCTGTGTATTCCTCGCTATCATAATCTGTGCGCTCGGCCAGCGCGGCGGATATTTCCTCTACCTTACGCTTGCGCTCCAGCAGACGGCCGAAGACTTTGCGCACTTCATCTATGAGAGTGGTGTCGTCGGCTACTTCCATCTGCTGGGGCAGATAGCCTATAGTCACATCCTGCGGAACAGACACGCTTCCGCAGGTGGGAGCCTGCAGGCCGGCCAATATCTTGAGCAGCGTCGACTTGCCCGCGCCGTTCTTGCCCACAAGGGCTATCTTATCAGTCTTATTGATTACGGCATTGATACCGGAAAACAGAGGGCGGGCTGAAAATTCCACCCCTAAGTTTTGTAACGCTATCATTTATTGTCAATATATCTTTGTAGTATCGGTTTATAAGCGTCGATGCGGCGGTCGCGCAGGAAGGGCCACCAACGGCGTACCTGCTCGCAGCGGTTCATATCGACCGATGTCAGAATGGTATCCTCGGTGTTGTCAGACAGCTGGGCAAGTATCTCTCCCTGCGGGCCGGCTACGAAGCTGCTTCCCCAGAACGTGATACCGTTGGTCGCACCGCTCGGATCGGGCTCGTAGCCTACGCGATTGGCTACGATGACAGGCAGACCGTTGGCTACGGCGTGAGCCCGCTGTATGGTAATCCACGCGTCACGCTGACGCTTCTTTTCGTCGAGGGGATCAGTACTCTCCCACCCTATAGCCGTAGGATAAATCAGCATGTCGGCGCCCTGCAGAGCCATGATGCGGGCCGCCTCAGGATACCATTGGTCCCAACATACACATACACCCAACCGGCCCAGAGAGGTGTCGACGGGAGTAAAGCCCAGATCGCCGGGGGCAAAATAAAATTTTTCATAATACGCCGGGTCGTCGGGTATGTGCATCTTGCGGTATTTTCCGGCTATGGTGCCGTCGGAATCTATAACGACTGCTGTATTGTGGTACAGGCCGGGAGCGCGTTTCTCAAAAAACGAGGTAATGATTACTACATGCAGAAACCGGGCAAGCCTCGCATACTCGGCTATGGACTCGTTGTCCTCGTTGACCTCGTGGGCCAAATCAAAATTGGCCACATTTTCAGTCTGGCAGAAATACAGACTGTCGTGCAGTTCAGACAGAACGATAAGATCTGCGCCCGAATTGGCGAGCTGCTCGACCTGACACAGATTCTTCGATCTATTGTATTGCGCGTCAGCTACGTAATGATTCTGGACTACGCCTGTCAATATATTTGTCTTCTTCATTTTCATTTCATTAGTGGATTATCGGCTGCTATACTTATGGGATATGTAGTCTACCTGTTGAGCTGCATGGTGGCGCAATGGAGCGAGCCATGCTGCCGGATAAGCGCGCGGCAGTCAATGCCTTCTACCTCTCTGTCTGAATACACGCTGCGGATGATGTCCAAGGCCATGCGGTCCTCTTCAGGACGGCCATAGACCGGGACAAGTATGGCGTTGTCCGTAACGAGATAATTGGCATACGTGGCGGGAAGACGATGGCCGTCATCCGGATCATAGAAGGGGGAAGGAAGCGGCAGTTCCACCAGAGAGTACGGTTTGCCTTCGGGCGTACGCATTTCTTTCAGTTGCGTGGCCATAGCTTGCAGCTCGCTGTAATGCTCATCTTCATTGTCATGGCAGGCAGTATAGATTATTACGTCTCCGGGACAGAGGCGAGCCAGAGTGTCTATATGGCTGTCGGTGTCGTCTCCGGCCAGATAGCCGTGGTCAAGCCACAGGAAGTGACGTATGCCAAGCAGCCGGGCGAGACGGCGTTCCACCTGATCTTTACTCAGGCCTCCGTTGCGGTTGGGCGAACACAGGCAACGCGACGTAGTAAGCAGTGTGCCGCGACCGTCGGTCTCGACGGAGCCTCCTTCCAGTTCGTAGCCGCGGCAGTTGAGATATGCGGGATTGAGACTGCCGTCCGAATGATGTGAAAAGCATCTGTAAGTGACGAGATTGTCGAGGTCAGAGGCAAACTTCAGCCCCCAGCCGTTAAAACCGAAATCCGCGAGCAGAGCGCGCTTGTCGCCCGCGCCCTCGAGTGTCAGGCTCAAAGGCCCGTAATCGCGTATCCACGTATCGTTGTATTCGGTCTTTACCAACGTAAGCCCCTGCAGCACATCTTCGGAAAGATATTCCAGCGGCTCGGCGGGATCGCGCACAAGCAGACTGATTTTCGAGCCATGGCGGCGGAGCGCCTCAAGTATAGCGGCGACGCACTTCCGCACCTCGTCCAGCATATATTCCCAGTCAGTATGCCGGTCAGGCCAGACGAGCAATATTTCTGACTGCGGCTCCCATTCCGCTTTGAGCGTTAAACGTATGTCTGTCATCGTAATTGTCGTTAAATTTTTAAACAGCCTCTCTTTACACGCCTACAGGCAGCGGTCAGCTGAAATCTTCTTCGTCTGACAAGGCTTCCCAAAGGCTTTCTTCCTGATCGTAGCGCTCCTGACAGTAATCTACGAAACCGGTTTTCTCAGTAACGCCCTCCATGCGGCACCACTCACGGTAACGCCGGTGTAAAGCATCATCTTCATATATCTGTCTCTTGAATTCGCTCTCGGCTACATCTATCGACCGGTTTGTCTCAAGCACGTGCTCAAAGACATCAAGGACATCTTGAAAATCTGTTTCCTCCTTCACATCTTAAAGTTTTCAATGTTTGTCCCAAAGATACTACTTTACAGCCAAACAGAGCAATCCAAGCCATCAATTTAACTTTTTTTATGATTCCAAAAAGGTCTCTAAAGAGATTTCTTTAAAGACCTTCATGTTTTGGCTCAGTATAGACTGCATGTATCCGTCAGAGCAGCTTGATGCTGATATAGCGCTTAGGATTCTTCTTTATGTCCACTATAAGCGAATCAATGTCAGCCGACACCTGATTGAGCTGATTGTATAACTGCGGATCGCGCAGCAAAAGTCCGAGAGTGCCGTCAGGATTATTGATTTCCTCCGACATCTGGCGCAGATTGGACGTAGTGGCCTTCACGTCGTCCATGGTATCCGAGATGGGGAGGGATTTCAGCTCGGCGGAAAGCACGGCCAGGTCTGCGGCGACAGAGTCGAGTTTGGCGGTAATATCCTGTGTATTGTGCATAAGCGCCGGCACACCGCTGCCAAGGCTCTGATTCAGGGAGGCGGTAAGGTCAGTGATATTTGCCGTAATGGTGCTGAGGCGGGCGATGGAGGCTGCCAATGCCGGGTGTGAGGACAAGGCATTGAGATTGCCGGCAGTCTGGTTCAGATTGACCAGCAATGCATTGACGGATGGCAATATGTCATTGACCTGCGGCATGATGTCTTGCGTTACGGCATCCATCATGCCCTTCGCCACATCGCCTTTTATTTCGCCGCCTAAGGGAATCATATTTCTGCTCTTGCCGAGGCGGATTACTATGGAGGCGCCGTTGAGGAGCCCCTGCTCTATCACTGCGTATGAATCCTCCGGCACTTTCAGGTTTTCGTTTAACGCGAGTGTTACCTTAATTTTGCCCGGATTGTCATAGTTGAATTCAATCTCCCTTACCTGACCGACTTTATATCCGTCGATAGTTACCGGCGCGGCGTTGTCGAGCCCAGCTATGTTGTCGTAATTCACATAGTAGAAATTAGCGGGCTTAAACAGGTTGATTCCCTTCAGATAATTGATACCGAAGAACAGTATGGCAAGCGCGACAATCACACACAGGCCAATGACCAGCTCCTTTGAAAAAATCTTTTTCATTGTCTATTTATATCAGGGAGAGACGGTTATAATTCGGGTTATTACTGGGCTGAAACGCCTTTTTTCACTTTGATTACCACAGCATCGGGGATGTCCTTCTGTACATCTGCCAGAAGCTGATATATCTCGTTGCGGTTGGTCGATTCGCCATAGACGTATTTGTATTCTTCGCCATCCTTGATGCATGTGACGGGAGACAGACCGCAGAACAGTGTATTGTTGGCCTTAAGCAGCTGGGGAGATGAGAACAACTGTATTTTATACACTGTAGCCATCTTCTGCAGACGCACCGGCGATACATTCTTATTGCCGTCCTCACTCTTGGAGGCAGACTTCTTTTTATCCGTAGCCGGCTTAGATATCTTCTTTGCAGTCTTCTTCTGCCTGTTGTCAGCCAGTTTGCTGTCACGGGTCCGCTTATTGATATTTTCTGCGGCTATCGTCTTCTTGGCGGATTCAGGTTTCGTGACTCTCTTCACATCCTTTTTTCCGGTATCTTTCTTGCCGTTGTCAGCCTTGGCGAGCGAAGTGGACGACGGTCGTTTCGCAGGCTTGGCCACACGTGATTTTTTAGATTTAGGCTCTTTTGTTTTCTTATTGTCTTTTACCGGAGTGGCCTCCACGACAACCGGAGCTGAGGTTTCCTCCACATCGGGAGTACTGTCCACATATACCTCTTCTTCCTGGATTACGGCTACGGCATACTGCTGGCGCTCTGACTTTTCGCGCGAAGCATCCGAGCGGCGGCGGCGGGCACCGGGGCGACGCGTACGCTCGGCCGGAGTATTGGCACGGGAAGCCGTAGTCTTTCTCTCGCTTTTGGGAGCAGCCGAAGCAAGCATCACACCATCTGCATCCTCAGAGAAGCCGAAATCCGGCTCCTCGTCATCAGCCTTGGCTTTGAGCCTGTTTTTCTTATGCTGCGTGAGGGCGGTAAAATAGTTCTTCGCAGCGTTGGCTATACTTTGGGCGAGTTGCTTCTGGCCGGTAGTAGAACCCATATATTTGGCTGAATTCGGATTGCATATAAAATCGAGCTCCACAAGCACCGACGGCATCGAGGTGGCCCACAACACCCAGAAGCCGGCCTGCCGCACTCCCCTGTCGCCTCGCTTGGCGACGTGGGTCAGCTGCCGCTGCACTTCGTTGGCGAACTTCACGCTCTGAGTCATGTTGGCTTTCTGAGCCATCTCGAAGATAATGTACGATTCGTCGGAATTGGGATCGAAACCACTGTATTTGGCTTCATAATTGTCCTCAAGCGCCATGACGCTGTTCTCGCGCCTGGCCACGTCCATATTGTTCCCCTCTTTATGCAGACCCAGGGTATAGACCGACGCGCCGCTGACCGTGGTACGGTTAGGATTTTTCTTGTCTACAGAATTGGTATGTATGGAGATGAAGAGGTCGCCCTTAGCCTTGTTGGCCTTGTCGGCTCGCTGCTGGAGTGTAAGATATTCATCTTTAGAGCGCGTATATACGACCTTAATATTCTTATTCTGCTTCTTTATCAACTCGCCCGCTTTGAGTGCGACAGCAAGATTTATATCCTTCTCGCGCAGATTATTGTCAATCGCGCCATGATCCTTGCCGCCGTGGCCGGCATCTATGACTACAGTATATGTGTCAGCGGCCAATGCGCCGTTGAACCCCAATGTCGCACAGACAATAAGCGTCAGTATGCGTAAATATGTCTTAAAATGAGTATTCATAAGTATATTTTTGAGAGAGCGCACGCCCTTGCATGAGAGCCTACAGTCTGCAAAGTTACAAAAAATCTTCGATACTATCCAAAAATCGCCAGTCTAAAGTATCTTCAGCGCGATCATCGCCGCGGCTTCAGCGTCACATAACGCGTGATGATGATTTTCCATATCATATCCACATTCGCGCGCAACGGTCGGGAGACGATAGTTTACGAGCCGATGTCCGAAAAAGCGTCGAGAGGCCCGGCATGTACAATGAAATTCGTAGCCCGGGTAGTCCAGCTCGAACCTTTGGAATGCCGCCTTAAGGCACCCTTCGTCAAACGCGCTGTTGTGGGCCACCAGCGGCAGTCCCTCTATTCTGCGGGCTACCGAAGCCCATACTTCCGGAAAATAATCGGCACTGTCCGTGTCCTCACGGGTCAGACCATGTATCCCTGTATTCAAGGCATTATAATAATTAGGCACCGGGTGTATAAGGCTGTAGAAGCGGTCGGCTACGACACCGTCGCGCACTATCACGACTCCTACACTACATACGCTCGACCGGCAACCGTTGGCTGTCTCAAAATCTATGGCTGCGAAATCTTTCATGTCGCAAAATTACTCATTTCCACTCAGATAGGGAGATATTCATTCATCAATAATTGTTAATCACACTAAAATTTCGTAAATTTGCGCCCATGGACAACCGTGTTTTTTCAGCTGCCGCCATGCGTTTCGTAGCCGCCCATATAAAGGACGACCCGGTAGCCCTGCGCCTGAAATACAGTGGGAAATCACTGGATGACATAGATATTGATTTTGCCATTACTCAGATCGAGGCCCGACGCAAGGCTTCCTCAAAATTGCCTGCGGCACTCGCCTGCCCCGACTTTGTCTTCCCTACCGCACTCGCTGCCGAACAATGCACCGGCGAGATTCTGGCGGGACTCCATGCCGAAATCGCAGGACAGCCGGGCGACGCCCTTGACATGACCTGCGGTCTCGGTATTGACGCGATGTCCTTATGCCGGCACGGATGGCGGGTAAAGACTTTCGACATCGGCGAAACGCATATCGCAGCCGTCCGCCACAATGCAGCCAGACTGAATATAAGTGGGCTTGAGGCAATACACGGCGACTCGGTGGATTATCTCTGCCGACATGCCTCTGCCGATAGATTTGATCTCGTTTTCGCCGATCCTGCAAGGCGTGCCGCCGACAACCGCCGTACATACAGCTTCGCCGACTGTTCTCCCGATATTCTGCAGGCTATGCCTCTGATAAGGCGTACTGCTCCGCGTCTGATTGTCAAGGCTTCACCGATGCTCGACGTAGATGCGGTCACGGCCTCACTGCCAGGTCTGAATAATCTTTATATACTAAGTGTACGCAACGAGTGCAAAGAGCTGTTGTGCGACTGCGATACGAGAGCGGAGACTGTAAAGGAGGTTACAGTCCATGCCATCGATATCAGCTCAGACGGCTCTGCCACACGTTTTTCATTTCCCTGGGGCAACGGCAGCAAATACGAAAAAATTTCTGCCGTCCTTCCGCAAACGAGCCAGATATTGCATATCCCCAACTCCTCGGTTATGAAAGTCATCAGCCGTGTGTCCCTGACTGACGTTTACCCCGGGCTGTCAAAACTGGATAGAGACAGCCATCTCTATGTGGGAGACTATGCGGCCACCGGCTTTCCTGGCCGGATTATGGCCATAGAGAAAGTGCTTCCTTACAATAAGAAAGCCGCACGCGAATTAAGCAATGGAGCCTTCAACCTCGTCTGCCGCAACTTTCCCGACACTCCGTCGCAAGTCATAAAAAAACTGAAAATCAAAGAAGGAGGCAATAAGTACCTGATTGCTACTCGTACCGCCGGGAGTATCTGTCTGCTGCTCTGTACAAGTCTTTGAAGCAAATAAAAAGTCAGCCCGGTCGAGGGGCCGGGCTGACTGTAGGTATGATTTGTACGTCAGAACCGGAATCCCAACGATAGAACTATCTGGTTGTCGTAGTTTGTCAGCTTGGCCTGCGCGCCGGAAGCTGAGGGGACTTCGATATCCGGAGAGAACGCATGCCATTCAGATGTCTTGCGACGATTGACGTAGGCTGCATCCAGATAGAAATGCTTGTATCGGTAACCCAGACCGGCCGTGATGTAGTCCGTAGTGTTGTCAAACTCGTATGACGGACTCATGTTGGTCGAAGATGTGTAGATAGGCAGTCTGTTGTCCTTGGCGTCGCTCTTTACCGGTTCAGAGACATGGGCATAGCCTACGCGGGCGCTAACGTTGTCGCTGATGCGGTACTCTACGCCGGCTCGGAATGTCACGGATGTCTTGTAATAATCCTTTATGTCGCTGTTAGTATAATAATAGGGGTCTGCGCTGGGATTGACAGCGCTCTCGAAGCTGTCGCTGTCATAATAAGGAGAGGAGAAGTGCATGTACTGCATGCCTGTCCAGTCGACATCTATACTGACAATCATACGGTCAGCAATCACTCCGGCAGCGCTTGCGATAAAACGCCAGGGAGTGCGGAAATTCACATCGTTCACACCTTCAAAACCGCCTCCTGTCTGCTGAGAGCCGGACGGTATATTGGTGTCAGGATAGCTGTATTGCGTATTGGCGTAAAAATATTCCGTAAGAGAATACCATGTCGGCGTATGGAAAGTAAAGCCGAGACGCAATTCCTGGATGGGCTTGAAGATAAGGCCGAGCTTATAATTGAAGCCTGTACCGCCTACCTTGTAATATGAATACATGTCCCAGTCGGCCCGGCTGCGTACGAAGTCAGTGGCTCCGCCGAGATAAGCGTTGTCCAGCGATTCAGAGTACAGTGTCTTGCGTGTCAGGCTCAGATCAGTAATTCCGAAATCCATGCCCCAGAAGACGATATTTCCGAAATTACCGCCGAAAGCGAGGTTGTATTCATCTATGCCGCCCTCCTCCTGCACAGTTACCTTGGATGTGCCGGAAGTACCGTCGCCGTAAAGTCCGTACCAGCGCGTATCGGAATCTTTGCCTTCGGGAGTGATAAGATGGGAGGACGCGCCGAGAATTGTAATCCAGGGAGCGGCATAATAACCGTCATTGGGATAGTACGGATCAAACCGGTTAGTCTCGGTAACGTCTCCGGTCGTGATGCCGTTGCTGTTGGCTATGCCGGCTATGTAGTTGCTCATTGAGTTGGGGATAGCTCCGTCATATCCGGAATAGCGGCGGTTGAAATTGGCGCGGCGGTTATACGTGAATCCCCAGTTGAAATTGGGCATTACGTTGCTGTTTAGACGAATGGCGCCTATATAGCCGGCATTGTTCATCATAAACAGTGTGTGATTATCTTTATTCGTAAAATTACCGAATTTCATGTCGGAGTTCTGAAAATCCAGGTTCATTGTAGCGCCAATCTCGGAGCTGCGGTATACGCCGATACCGCCGGGATTATAGGAGAGTGTCGACATATCGCCGCCCAAAGCGCCGAAAGCGCCACCCATACCCATGAAGCGGGCTGTGCCGAAAAGATCGGGCTGTGCCAAAGCATAACCCTCAAGCGCGCTTTGAGCAGAAGCGGCGGAAGCTATGGAGAGAGAAGCCAGAAGCAGTAGAGGTTTATTCATAATCAATAATGAGAGGCTGATGAATAAATATAATTTAAAGAATTGTTAAAGAGGTCGTTAGAAATACAATCAGGTGTGCCGCCGTGATAAACCGCGGCACACCTGAAGATATTTTAACGATGGCGTCCGCCACCTCCGCCGCGCATAGAGCCACTGCTGCGGCTGCCGCCCATACTGCCGGAGCTGCGATAGCTGCTGCCGGAGCTGCGGTAAGACGAACCGGAATTGGAAGGACGGGAATAGTTGGTCGAAGGACGGGTTGTAACAGCGGAACCAGAGGATACCGCTCCGCGGTCTACGGTACCGTTCCACGAACGATTGACTGTAGTGGAACCACGGTGTGTGGAAGTCGTACCCTGGGCAGGACGATATGTGGATGTACCCTGAGCAGGTCGTACGGATGAAATCGGAGTGCGGTCTACCCTGTAGCCGGAATTGCCGTTTACCCTATGGGAATTGTTGACATAGCCGCTGCCGGCGGAAGGCCTATGGGCAGAGGTTGCTCCAGAAACGCCGGGACGCCCGCTGACGCCGGGACGTGTGGAGACCGAAGGACGGTGTGCGAGACTGCCAGACGGTCTTGCGCCGGCTGACCATCCGGCGCCTGCGCCTACAGTGGGCTGGCGGTTCGGACGATAGTGATACGAGGGACCGTGGCTCCAGGCCCAGTCGTAGCCCCATCCCCAGCCTGGACCTATCCAGGGATCATACCATGGATGGCACCATCCATAGTTCCACGGACTATACCAATATCCACCATACCAGGGATCGTACCAGGGGCTGTAAGCATAATATCCTCCGTACCAGGGCGCCCCCCATACGTAATAAGGATTCCATACGTCTATGCCTACCGACCATCGGCCAAAGGTGGGATAACCGTTGGCGTATATGATATTCACATTGCCGTAGCTGCTGTTCAGCACATCGGCCAGAATATCGGAATTGTCTACCACGATGGTAGGATTATAATACTTCTGAATCTTCTGCGTGTTGCTGAAATCCTCAGACATGGCAATACCGCTGCCTATGGTGTCGATGGGCGATGTGTAATATGTCTGGCCGAAGCGGTTATATTCGTCCACATCGCGTTCTTCCTGATAATTGCTGGCGGGTATATTCGCGTAATTGTCAATATAAGTGACCGTACCGTCGCTGTTCACAATGTAACTACGTTCGGCGGCAGACTTTGATGACACTTTATTTACGGTCTCTTTCTTCGCCTTCTTGGGATTATAGTATACATCTTCATAATCCTGAGCATTGGCGAAAGATATTCCGCACAAAAAAGCAGCTGTCAAAAGCAATAATCTATGTTTCATACCCTTTCCTTTTTTACTTTACTATATATTATTAAGACCAATCAACGACTGAAAAGTTTAATGCGCTAATGTAATAATTAATTGCGTCTCCCACAAATAGGAACTGATTAATTGACATTTTTTAACAGCATTTCTTAAAATTTCAGATAAAATTCTGAGGTTAATTCCTTGTATTTTTCGGTATAGCAGCCCGGAGAGCGCTCGACGGCGAGCGAGTCTTCCACACAGCGTCCGGCGTACTCCCGATGTCTCCACTCTGTAAAGACACGCTTGACCGGGCCGGAAACCGTACCTTTTACATATAATATATAGGAAAGAGCCATACCCGAGATATCTGCCTGGCTATGGAGTCTGTCGAGCCAGTCGGGCGGTGAGATCAGCGAGACGGCGCCGGCCGGATTAATCAGGCGTGCTCCAATGCCGATAAGCGAGACAGGACTGAAAACGGCGGCATGGCGCGCTGTCTGGCGATCAGTGGCCGGAGCGATTATTCCGGCATCGAAAAATGGGGGATTAGAAATTATGTGGTCATATTCCCCTTTGCCGAGACTGCAGAAATCCAGATGACGTGCGGCAAGCCGGGATGCCCATGGAGAGGCTGCAAAATTGTCGGCGGCCTCTTCCACAGAAGGCAAATGCGTGTCGATGGCCTCGATTTCAGCCGCCTCACACCGCTGGGCGCAAATCAAGGCAATCAGGCCGCAGCCGCAGCCCGCATCAAGTATGCGTGCGGAGCCGGCAAGCCGGGCGGCACAGCCGGCAAGAACGCCGTCCATCCCTACCTTCATGGCGCTACGGCTATGAGCTACACTGAACTTTTTGAACCTGAATACTCTCTCTTTCATCGGAATAATATTAAGAGGCTGTTTAATAACAAATGTGAATTATGGGGCGGCGGATTTTCAGGCAGAATCCCGTTAAGTCGATGGAGCATAGCGGGCTATGCGACTGAGACGCGGCCGGATTCTGGCGAAAATCCGGCGGACAATGCAAATTATCCTTATTTTTTATCATTGTGTGTAAAATTATTCAACTCAGTTATTATTGCGCGGTCTCGAAATCGCAAATGTATTTTGTCCT
>JAGBIJ010000033.1 GCA_017935045.1 Muribaculaceae bacterium | reverse complement strand
GACCAAATTTTTATACCACTTATTTTATTGAAAATCAGAGAAATGAATGCGAAAAATTACCTTTTCCCATTCAGACTTCCCCCGCTATAAAATAACAGGCTTTTCGGAAGCACAAGACTTTTTTAAATGAAAGAGCCGTGGACAACATCGCTTTTTTAACGTAAAAAATTTGTGACAGCGGCGATTAAGTATTAAATTTGCATAATAAAAACCAAAAATCTGAAACGATGCCTAATTTATGTCTGAATACGCGTGACGAGCTGCTGATGATCCATCTCTCAAAAGTGGCCTATTTCCAGGCCAACGGCAACTACACTCAGTTTGTCTACATCTGCGGGGAGAAGCATCTGGTGGCTCTCGGGCTTAGTAAAATCGAGGAATACATACGCCTGTCATGGAAGCTCAACGAGCCCTCGCCTTTCGTGCGTCTGGGCCGAAGCCTGATTGTAAACCAGCGCTACGTCACGGAAATCAGCGTACTGCGACAGCGGCTGCTGCTCTCGGACTGCGAGGGCCACAACCATCCGCTGTCAGTGTCCAAGCAGCTGCTCAGGCAATATAAGGCAATCATATACAACATCAACGCGCCGAAAGAGCAATCATGAAACAGGAAGTAATCATAGGCAGAGAAGGCAATCAGCCGTTCCCCATCACACAGGAGGGAGTAAGCCGCAAGCACGCTCTCCTCACGATCGATGACAATCAGAACTGGTGGATAGAGAATCTCACGACAGTCAACGGCAACGGACTGTACATACGTGACGAACAGGGCGATTTCCATCCCATCGAAGCCCAGCGCATAACCGAAGACAGCGTGCTGCGCCTGGGTCCGACCGGATACATGTCATGCACCTTTATGGCCCACCGCGCCATAGCCCCGCAGGGAGACTATTCCTACGAGTTCAGACACCTGCGCCGCCGTATACGCGGACTGCGCCAGGAGATGGAGAATCTGAATGAAAATAACCAGAAACGCAGTAAACTGGCCAACAAGATAAGACTGGTCTCCTATGCCATCAGCGTAGGCATAGTAGTGGTCGGAGCCATCAGCGGCGCCAGCCTTATGGCCATGTCGCCGATGATTTTCCCGGGTCTTATAGGCGTGTTGAGCAATACGCTGTGGGGGCCGAAGACGCAGGAAGCACGCGACCTGCAGCAGAAAATCACCAAATTCCAGGTCTGCCCCAACTGCGGGCGCCCCATCAGCCAGCACGATGTGGAGAACCTGCGCTGCTCGGCCTGCAAGGCAAAATAACATAAATCTGAATAAAAACAAAAATTATATACCGACATGAAGAAGAGAATACTATCACTGCTGCTCGCAGTATGCTGCCTGGCCGGCATCGCAGAGGCCAGAACATTCGTACTCAGCATAGGCATAAGCAATTACGCCAACCCATCGGTCAACAATCTGCCCATGAGTTCCAAAGGCGCCCTGCGCTTCCGCGACGCAATGCTCCAGCAGACCAAGGACGTGACCACACTGACCTCGGCCAACGCAACCACAGCCAACATCATGCAGAAGCTCTCGGCCATCTGCAACCGCGCCCAGAAGGAGGACCGTATCGTCATGTACTTCAACGGCCACGGCGACACGGGCGGTCTGCTGACTTTCGACGGCTTCCTCAAATACAAGGAGATAGCCGATCAGCTCGACAAATCGAAAGCAAACCTGAAGTTCGTGGTCATCGAGGCATGCCACTCCGGATCGGCCAAAGACGCCGGCATCTCCAACCGAAACAATCAGGTATGGATGGTGGCTTCCCGCGCCGACGAGTATTCGTGGCAGGGCGCCGTGGCCGACAACTCTTACTTCACGCTGGCCGTACTCAAGGGGCTGCGCGGCAAAGCTGACTTCAACGCCGACAAGCAGGTGACTGTCCTGGAGCTGTTCAAATACGCTTACAACGATGTCGTAAACCGCAAGGGTAAAAACGTGAAGCCCGACGAGGCGCAGCATCCGCAGCTCATCGCACCCAAGACGCAGCACAACAGAGTGCTGATGAAGTATAAATGATACCGCCGGCGGAGGGACCCGACAGCCAAACGGCGCGTTTCGTCCATAAATCCCTCCCCTCCGTACAAGAGCGTCCGAAAAATTTGCACGACGGCTCCGGACGATGTAATTTTGCATCATAATCATTAAAACTTCATCTCATGGAAACAAAGAATCTGAACAACATCCCTACCCCGAACAGCAACAATAATCCCGCTGACAACAAGAAATCGAGCAAAGCCGGATTGGCCGCCGCAGGTGTAGGCGTAGCCGCCGCTGCCGCAGGCGTAGCCGGCGGATATGCTTTCAACGCGCATGCCGAAGAAACCAAAGAGGCCGAGGAGGTAAAGCCCGAGGTCGCTGAAGACCAGGACAAGGAGAATACTCCCGCCGAGCAGGAGAAGCATATCTCTCCCAAGACCGCCGACGAGCCCAAAGAGACTCCCGACCACCATACCACTACTACAACGACTACCACCCCCACTGAGGACGAGGACGACATCATAGACGTGAAGCGCGACGACACTCCGGACAATAAGCCGACCGATGATGATGATGACAACAAGGACGAGGAAACCGAAGTGGAAGACCTGACCAAGTATGACGATATGAACGTGGATCCCGATGAAGCCGAAGACCCGATTCTGGCCGAAGACGAGCTGGATCCCAACGACATCATGGAACCTACAATGATGGAGTATGACGGCGTCACGACAGTCTACAATGTAGACGGCTCGGAAGCTGACGTGGCTCTGGGCCACATGCCGGACGGAACTCCCTTCGCATTGGTGGATGTAGACGCTGACGGCATGATCGACGGACAGCTCATCACAGACGACGAGGGCAATATGGAGACCGTGGAGCTGCCTGACGGCTTCGACATCGCTATGAGCGACGTAGAATACAATGTCAACGAGGACAACCACGATTATCTGGCCAACAATGACGATAATGTCGACACCGTGACCGGAGAGGATTTCACTGATGACATAATGGCTTGACACCATGGCGGAAGCAACTCTGGCATATAAGTGTTCCAACGCCGAGTGCGGCAAGCCGTTCCGCATGCGACACCCCGGTAAAGCCGGGGTGTACACCGTGACCTGTCCGCACTGCGCCCATAAATTCAAGGTTCGCGTACCCGATCTGCCCGCCTCCGGCCGGCAGGCCGGCTCCCCGACCCCACAGGACACCGCCCAACAACAGGAGCAGACCTCCAAGAAGACAAAAATCGTTGACCGCGATGACTCCTCTGAGCTGCAACCCCACATGGGATATCTGAAGCATGTCCGCCCCATGTGGCGCAGCCAGGACTTCCAGCTTCGCCGAGGCGACAACATCATAGGCCGCGCCGACCCCTCGGCTCCCTGCGACATAGCTATCAAGGGAGATTCCTCCATGTCGCGCCGATCCATAGACATCCAGGTCCTGGAGCCGGCGCCGGGCGTCCTCAAGTTCTTGCTTAAAGTGCTGAAATGCACCAATCCTGTACTTGTCAACAACAATTCCTATGCCGCCGGCTCACAGATTTATCTGAATTTCGGCGATGAGATTATCCTTGGCAAAACCCGCCTCCAATTCCTTAAAAGAGAAACAAAATGAGGATAACCGTAAAAGGCGCCGCTTCGTTCCGCGTGCAGGGCCAACGCCCGTATCAGGAGGACAACCGCTGGCCTGACTCCGACAGCATCGCCCCGTCGGAGTCCACTTTCATAGTCTGCGACGGAGTGGGCGGAGCCGAACATGGCGAGGCGGCGAGTTCAGCCGTGGCCGAGACCATCGGCTCCTCCATGCGTCAGTACGGCTCCGACAGCAGCTTCGGCACAGCCGAACTGGGAATCCAGCTCGGCAAGGGCTATGCCGCCCTTGACCGTACTGCTGATGATATCGGTTCGACGAACATGGGCACGACTCTCGCTTTCCTGCACCTCGGAGCAGACGGCGCAATGATGGCTCACATAGGCGACAGCCGGGTGTACCACTATCGTCCCGGAGCCGGATTCATGTATCGAAGCGATGATCATTCGCTGGTCAACTCATTGGTACACACCGGCAATATCTCGCCGGAACAAGGAGTGGACCACCCGCGTTCCAACGTCATAACACGCTGCATGAGTCCCGGCGCTGCCAACCGATGTGACGCTACAGTCGTGACCGCTATCGACGTGGCCGACGGCGACCTGTTCTTCCTTTGCTCCGACGGTGTGCTGCATTGCATTTCCGACACCGGCCTGGCAGAAATGTTTGAATCGCCGCGTACTATAGAGGTAATGATGGAACGATTGGGCAAAGCCTGCACCCGTTCATCTGACAATTCGACCGCCATATTGGTCAAGATAGGCCAGGTATCGGGAGTCGCAGACCGCGAGAGCGACGACGCCTGCGCCGGCCCCACCCGCCTGCTCGACATACCGATGCCTCGCGCCGAAGAAATAAGCCCTGCGCAGGTGCGGCAGAGACAATCCCTTTTTTCACGAATATCCAACATCTTCAAAAGCTAACAGTCTATATCATATATGGAATCCGGCAACAACTCCAAAGCCCTTCCCCTCGCCTCCGGCGCTGTACTGAAAAGTCCGAAACACGAATACGTTATCAAGAAGACTCTCGGCAGCGGCGGCTTCGGCATTACGTATCTGGCCTCGGCCCGCATTAAGGTAGGCAACATCGATGCCGAAACCCTTTTTGCCATAAAGGAGCATTACCCCGGCAATATATCGTCGCGCGACGGCGAGGCCGTGAAGCCCGAAGCGGGTCAGGAAGACGCGTTTGCCGGCTCGCTGAGCAACTTCAAGGCAGAGGCCGAAAGGCTCAACAAGTTAGGCAAACTCAGCGAGAACATAGTGAGCGTCAATGAGGTGTTCAGCTACAACGGCACCTGCTACTATGTGATGGAGCATATCGACGGATTCACGTTAAAAGAGTATATAGACAACCAGAAAACGTCTGATGCCCCCAAGGGACTCGACCCCGAGCAGGCGCTGCAGATCATGCTGCCGGTACTCAGCGCCATAGGGTTGCTGCACAAGAAGAATGTCAATCATCTGGACATCAAGCCGGACAACATAATGCTGCGCCCGGTCAAGGGACAGCGCGACACCTACACCCCTATCCTTATTGACTTCGGACTCAGCGTGCATTATGACCGTCACGGCAACAAGACGCGTGAGATAGGCATCTACGGAGCCTCGGATGGCTACTCCCCTACCGAGCAGTACGCCGGCATTGAGAAATTCTCGCCCAAGGCCGACATCTACGCCCTGGCCGCCACACTCTACAATATGCTGACAGGCACGGTGCCCCCGCCGGCGCTGACGGGCGTAAGCGCCGCCAAACTGCGCGCTGCCATGGAGAGTGCCAAGACTCCGGCACGCATGACCGACGCCATCATCCACGCTATGGCTCACAGCGCCGACGACCGCACTCCGGACATAGATACTTTCGTACATGAACTGACCACTACCCCGACATCGGGCAGTGTGACCACAGTGGTAATAACGAAAAAAACTAAAAATCCCGATACTGGCGGCGACGGCCCGAAAAAGCCGGCCTCCCGCTGGCTCTGGATAGCCGGAGCCGCTGTAGCCGGCGGCATAATGGCCGCAGGAGTGATTTTCGGCATGAAGAATTGCTCCGGCAAGCCCGCTCCCGTGCCTGCCGCCGACTCCGTCGCCGACACAAATGTCGCCCCCATCGTAGCTGACACGCCCGCTGTCGAGCTGCCACCTTCCGACTCGCCCAAAGAATCGGCTAAGGACAAACCGGAGGAACAAACGACCTCAGAAAAAGAAAAAATCGAAAAGACCAATACTGACAAGGTAAAGCCCAATCCCACCCCGGACCCTGTAGTAAAGGAGGATAAACCGGCTCCGGCGCCTTCATCACGCAAAGGCTCGATGAGCCACAACGGCAATTCGTACTCCGGCGAAATCTCCAACAACCTGCCGAATGGATCCGGCACTATGGTTTTCAACAAATCCACTACGCTCCACGGCGTACAGATTCAACCGGGATACAAGGCTGTAGGCGAGTTCAGCAACGGCAATTTCCTTTACGGCACCATCTACGATGCCTCCGGCACTGCCGTAGGCCACTAACCCAAAAACGAAACTGACATGAAACTCAAGATATTTCTGCCCGCGCTCCTTGCGGCTGTCTGCGCCCCGGCGGCTTCGGCTCAGGTCAACCTTACCCCCGACGCCCTGGCCGAGAAATGCGGCATTGCCGTCGAGACACTCCCGACCGACTGCGACACCATAATAAATATAGGCGGCAAATCCCTGCACATTGTGCGTGCAGCCGGCGCCATAAGCAACGTAGGTCTGGCCGTCTTCCCCGCAGCCCTCTACTCCGGCAACGCCTGCGACCCCCAGAGCCTGCTTTTTGCCGAGGGCGCGCTGCTTGACAGGGCTATGTCACTGCGTCAGCCGCGCTACGCGTCAGTGTCATATTCCAACGCCGGCCCCGACCAGATAGCCGCCATCACGCCAGATACTCCGCTCGGTATGGGCAACGACAACTCTCGCACCATCACATTCCGCTGGACACCTGAGAAATACGGGCCGGTAGCCATCTCCTTCCCGGCGAGCTACCAGAGCATAGCCGGAGCAGATCGCGGCGCCACTGAGCAGAAATTCATTGCCGGCCTGAAGGCGGTCGCCGCTCCCCGCAAAGCCGACATGGCCGACCTCGACATCAGCCAGCTCCAGCTCTTCGTGCCGGGCGTATTCGTGCTGCCGGGCGACAACCATGTGCTGCCCGACATCAACCGCAACCTCTACCTCAAGCCCGGGTCTGACAATAAAGCCGAGCTTCTCGGCAAGGACGACTCCCTGTATCTCGCCGAAGCTATGGCCAACCTCTTCGTGGCCGGCGTCACGGATGTAGATCCCGAGCTACAGCTCAATATCATGGTTCACGACTACGGTAAGACGCAGACCGTCAGCACCACCATCGGCAAATTTCTGGAATACTGTCTGTCGCAGGGCTGCGTGCCCTACTTCGGCACCGAATCGCTGGACGGCGACCGGCTTAGCGCTGCCGTCTTCATGCACAACGCATGGCAGGGCTACGACCATGTGCTGCGCCTGACGGCCACCCCGGAGGCGCTTGCAGGCAACGAGCCGGTCGTAGCGCGCACAAGCCTCTTTGTTCCCTCCAACAATCTCGGCAACATCTTCGAGGAAGACGAGGGCAAGCGTAACAAAACAATGCCGTCCTACAAGCTTAACCTGAAGAAATGAGAGCCGCATTGATTATAGTGACTCTGCTGACAGCCCTGCTGCCCTTCCCCCTCTGCGCCGACGAGGCCGCCCGCGAAAAGGCACGCGAACTGCGCACCGACGACTCCATACTCTGGGAAGAGAAGAAAGGAGCTACAGCCGACGAGGCTTATCAGGAGGCTCTGGCCTCCCTGGCCGAATACGTCAACGAGGTGCGCGCCGGCTCCGGCAAAGGCTTTGTCAGTCTGGAGAGCCTGGCGTCCGCCGCAAGCCGCCTTGACTATATGCGCGGCGAGACGCCGGTCGTCTTCCTCTACATACAGACTGACCAGGCTCTGTCCTTAGGCGAAGCTACCCGCTACGTGCCCGACGGCGGCTCCGGCAGCCACGTGACTGTGCGACGCACCGATACCCCCGACTCAGGCTCATCTGCGCCGAAGCCCACACCTAAACCGACTCCGAAGCCTACGCCCACACCTAAACCTACGCCCACTCCCAAGCCGACACCTAAGCCCGCGCCGACAGCTACCTCGGTCACTGTGAGCGGCATATCTTCCGTAGCCAGCTACATAGCCACCGTGCAGACTTACGCTGACTTTACCCATCTGATAGACACCTACCTGAAGGATGGCACCGTGACAGACCACGGCGTGGCGGACATAGCCACCGGCGAAGGAATACCCGACGACGCATATATCAGCCCTGTGGACCGCAACGGTGCCTTCAAGGGCGTCATCACGCCGCGCAACTGCCCCCGGCGCATCAATCTGGCCACAGGGCAGCCCGACTCCGAGACCAACTACATCGGCACCCATGCCCTGACATGGTACCGCCTCAGCAAATAATCTGATTAAAATCCCGTTCAATGAAAAAATATCTACTTCTCATCGCACTCTTTTTCTGCTTCGTGCCCTCTCAGGCAGCCGACCCTTCCGCAAAAGACATGGCGAATCGGCTTGCAATTAAGTCTTTCGTAGACAGCATGCCGGGCTATTTTGAAAAAAAAGACATGCAGAGCATTTCGGCCATTTTCTCCGATGACATTCTGATTGTGACCGACGGTCAGTTGATACGCAAACAGAGCGACTGCGCATTGCTGCCGCGCAGTGGCAAAAAGATTGACCCCCGCGATCGCGCGATACTCCTTGACTATTTAAGCAGGTGGTTCAAACAAAGCTGGCAGGTATCTGTGGTGAGTAAACTTTATTCCATCACACGCAGCGGCTCACATCCTGCGATTTACGGAGCCACAGTCCATCTGACAGTTGAGGCCAGTTCGTACAAAGACGAAGGATGGATGTTCTTTGTCTGGGACTTCACCGACCCTGAGCGCCCCCAGATTATGACGCGCACATGGCAGCCTGACATAATTGGCGACAGCCAGATAATAACTCTCTCCGACTTCTATACCCCCACCCGATCAAGCAAAATTCCTCTACCATGAAAAAATATCTGCTTCTCATCGCGCTCATTTTCAGCTTCGTGCCGACGCAGGCAGTAGTATCGTTCAAGTTCAAACCCGGTACGACCTCCGGCATTTCCGCTTCGCTGAAGGCCACTATGGAGAGCAACGCCAGCGCCCTGCTCACTGAGATAAACAACGCCGGCAACGCCTGCCGCGACCTCAATCTATCCGGCATCAAGATACAGCCCGAGGCGGCCAACCGCCTCCGGCAGCTTTGGAGCAGCTGGCACTTTGTCCCGGAGAACGACACGGAAGTTCAGCGCCTCATCAGCGACACGCAGGGCTATCAGGTGCGCGACATACCTATTACCGTAAAGCCCATCGACGACCTCTACAAACAGTCGCTGCAACGGGAGCTTAACATATCCTTCGACAAAAGCGGCTGCATCAACGGCGTGCGCCCCGCCCTCGAGACCCAGCATAGCGCACGCAGCATTATGTCGGGCGGAGTGGGTGTCACCGACGCAGCGCAGCGATACGAGATACTCAAATTCGTCGAAGACTTCCGCTGCTTCTACGAGGAAAAGAACACGCAGGCCATATACGATATTTTCTCTCAGGACGCCCTCATCATCACAGGGAGCGTGATTACGCGCAAAGAACGCTCTAAGGACGGAGGCTGGAGACTGCGCAAGGATGTGAAATACAACGAGCAAAACCGCGAACAGTACGTGGCCAAGCTGAAAACCATCTTCCGCAACACACGCAAGATGGAGGTGGGCTTCGACAATATCACGATAGTGCGCAGCGGTTCCCATCCGGAAATCTACGGCGTGACTCTGCATCAGACCTGGAAAACAGACAAATATGAAGACGACGGATGGCTGTTTCTGGTATGGGACTTCGCCAATCCTACGGAGCCGAAAATCCACGTACGCACCTGGCAGCCTGACGAGATAGTAGGCGGCAAGAGCGACGTATTCACACTCTCCCACTTCTTCCTCTCGCGCAATGGCCAATAAACTGCACATATTGCTGACAGCAATAGGATTAAGCTGCGCCCCCGCTATGCACGCCACTGTTCCGGAAGCTCCGGGGGGCGCTGCGCCTGCAGATACCGTGCCGACCCTCTCCCAGGTGTCCGGAACATTGCCTGCCGACACTGCGGCAACAGTGACTCCGGCCGTCGAGATGAGTCTGTCGCGCGGCGATCTGACCGCCATGATGGAGGAATACTCGCGCCTTGACCTGAACGGACAGCCCTGCGCTCTGGTGCGTCTGTGGCTTGACCAGGACGATGTACTGCTTGACGGGGAGGTGGTAGGCGACGTAGAACATACCGATGGAGTCTACTTCGTCTACCTTGTGGGCGGCTCAGACTTCCTGAACATAAATTTTCCGGACGGAGCCGACCCGCTTTGGGTCAGCTTCCGCGACTACGGCATAGATGCAGTAAAGCCGGGCAACACATACGACTTGAAGGTTGCCCGGCCTTAAGCGAATAAGCGGCTTAGAGGCTGCTTAAAACCTGCCTCTTAATATACCGCGTTGTATATCAGAGAAGTATAATACGACGACACGCCCGTCATCGAGGGGGAATAGCCGTATTGAAGCGTCACGTAGCCTGTACCCTCGCCGGCCCACCATGTAGCGGTGCGCAGTCCGTTGACTATACTGTCGCTTACAGGAGCGCCATAAACACCTACCAGCTGACGGTATACCATATTGTATCTTGCCGGATCCGGCACAGCCGACCATGAATAGAACTGCGTGCCGGTCATCAGACCGTCGTCATAATTGACTATAGCCTCAGGCCAAAGATAGCCCAGCTGGCGCACATCGGTCAGATAGATGGCATTGTCGATATAGCCGGCCACCTGATACCCGCTGTTGTACAGCGCATTGATGCCTGCATCTATAAACGAGCCGAATGTCAGGCCGAGTACGGTGCCGAGCGTCGGTATGCCGGGACGCCAGTATACGGGGTAGACCGGGCGCGGAGGCACCCAATAGCGCAGCCTGTAAGTGCTGGGCAGCGGAGCGCCCCAATAGCCTCCGCCGGGTCGGGGCGGACGATAGCCGGGACGGCGGTACGAATAGTGCGGACGAGGCGCGGGAGTATATCCGCCCGGCCGCCCTATGCTGCTGCCCGGCCGCCCGTAGCCGGGACGCGAACCAGATCCATGGCCATGTCCGGGACGATTATGATTACCACCGGGATGGTAATCATGTCCGGGACGGTTATTGTTACTGCCGGGACGAGAATCATGTCCGGGACGATTATGATTACCACCGGGACGGTAATCATGTCCGGGACGATTATTATTATTGCCGGGACGGTAATCGTGATTAGGGCGATCGCCGTTATTGCCGGGACGGGCGCTGCCGGTACTGCTGCCGGGGCGGCCATTGTCAGGACGGCTCCCGTTGCCCGGACGTGTCCGCGGAGTATAGCCCTGCGCCGGGGTAGCGCGATGCGCCGATTCCGCTTTGTTTTTTGAAATATTGAAATTACCCTCGCGGCGCACGGTAGCTGCCGGCTTGGCGCTGGCTGACGAAGATGTCCGATCGCCTCGATGCGCTGACGTCCCCCCCGGCCGCGAAGTCTGCGTTCTCTCTGTCCTGACAGACCGGGCAGACCGCTGCTGCTGCGCCGGACGCACCGAACTCGCCGAACTGCGGTGTTGTCCCTCCGGTCTGCCGCCGGGACGTTGGGCAAACATTGGCGATGCTATTATTATTGCCCCGCTTAGCAGCGTAAGGGTCAAAAGTTTACGTATCTCCATAATAATATATAAAGCGTTTAGATGATTGCTCGGTCTCCTCAGCGTTGCCGCATCGGAATACTTTACCATTTAGACACTATAATATAAACAAGGTTTAATGGGAAAAGTATATAGACGCATGACATAAAAAAATATGTTATACAACATGTTTTCGCGCTATTAACATTTTTTTGCAATGGTCAAAATATTCATTAAAGGCATGAATATAAATATTTATACACAATGACGGCAAATTAAGTTGAAAATAAAGGGTATTATGTATATTATCGAGCAAAAAAGAGCAAAAACCAAATGTTAAAATCCTAAAATTATGTTGCGCGGTCAGAAATAAATGTTAACTTTGCAATATTTTAATTCCCGTTTAGAGAATTTAACAACCGAATCTATCGCCATCGAATCACACGCCGGAAAAGAGCAACCGGAACATTATCTGCTGATTGACTGATTGTTACTACATCATATCGAAACAAGTGTGTGATACGTAAGATACAATTCCTTTGTTCTCTGACGGGTGCCTTGTCTCCCGGCTCTGCCCCTCGGACATCGCCGGAATCTATAAACTGTTTCTACAAACCTGATAATAAAGAAATTGAAAATAATCACTAAATTGTTTCAAGTATGAGAAAACTGTTTTTAACCTCAATGGCGATTGCCTCAGTGGTATGCGCGGCCCAGGTGCAGGCGCGTACTATCTCCGGTGTCGTCCTTGAAAACGGAACAAATGAACCGTTGATCGGTGTTACCGTGATGCCCATTGGAGGCGGGCAAGGCGCGGCTACCGACGTTGACGGCAAGTTTACCATCAATGTTCTAGACAATGTCAAAACAGCGAAAGTCACTTACGTAGGTTACAAGGAGCAAATCGTGAATCTCTCCAACAACATGCGTATCACGATGACTTCCGCCACCTCCAACCTTGACGAGCAGGTTGTAATCGCTTATGGTAAAGGCACCAAAGAATCCGTCACTGGCTCTCTTACCGTCGTCGGCGCCAAAGAAATCGAAGATCGCCCCGTTACCTCCGTCACACAGGCTCTCGAGGGTAACGCCCCCGGTGTGCAGGTTAACTCCACCACCGGCTCCCCCGGTTCGGCTCCCGCTATCCGTATCCGCGGTTTCGGCACATTTACCGGCAACACAGCCCCTGTATATGTTGTCGACGGCGTGCCGTTTGAAGGCTCTATCGCCGACCTCAACCCTGCCGACATCGAGTCTATGACCGTACTCAAGGACGCCGCTTCCTGCGCCCTTTACGGTGTTCGCGGCTCCAACGGTGTGATTCTTATCAACACCAAGCGCGCCAAACAGAAAGGTCATGCCGAAGTAACGCTGACTATCCGCGAAGGTATGTACACACGCGGTCTGCCCGAATACAACACCCTCTCCACCGACGACTGGATGGAGACAATGTTCTCAGCCACAGCCAACCAGCTGATGTCTCTGAACCCCAAAGCATATCCCGACCGCGCGACTACCAACGCATATCTGCAGAAAAACTTCATCTCAGGATATCTGCAGGGTCAGAATATATATAATCTGCCGTCCAACGAGCTGTTCGACGCCGACGGCAAGCTGCTCGGCACCGTGCTGCCCGGATATACAGACCTCGACTGGTGGGACGCCGTACACCGTACAGGTCTGCGCCAAGAGTACAACATGAACATCGCCGCCGCAGGCGACAAGTACAACTTGTTTGCATCAGTAGCTTACCTGAATGAGAAAGGCTACCTGCTCAAGACTGACTTCGAGCGTTACAACGCACGCTTCAACGTCAACTTCCAGCCTGTATCCTACTTCAAGGCAGGCGTCAATCTGGCTGCATCCTACCAGAACAACAGCGTAGACAGCAACGCGGGCGAAGCGTCTACTATCAACCCGTTCGAAACACAGTTCTACGCTCCCATATTCCCGTACTACGCGCACAATGAAGACGGCTCCATAATCTATGACGCCAACGGCAATCCGGAGTGGAACATGCGCGGCCGCAACGACAACCGCAACGCCGCTTTCGAGTTGCGCAAGAACTTCACGGAATACACCGGTAGCGTAATCGATGCCAACGCATACGCCACTGCCGTAATCCCCTACGGTTTCGAGCTTACATTCCGCGGCAACATGAGCCGCAGCTACTCTCGCGGAGAATATTATCAGAACCGTCTGCTCGGCGACGCTTACCCCGACGGACGCCTGAATATATCCGACAGTCAGTACCGCTACCATACTTTCATGCAGAACCTGACCTGGAACCACAAATACGGCAAGGAACAGGAGCACACCATCGACGTCCTGCTCGGCCATGAGAACACTGGCGCTTACACTGTGAGCGAAGCCATCTACATGACAGGCCAGATCGAAGACGGCTACTATGCTCCCAGCAACTTTACGGACATTACATCCAATCCCGCAGGCAGCTACGGCGAAGGCCGCTCCGAGTCTTACCTCGGCCGCGTACGCTACAACTACTTCGACAAATACTTCGGCGAATTCTCACTGCGCCGTGACGGTACCGACCGTCTGAGCAAGGATCACCGCTGGGGTACATTTTGGAGCGTCGGCGCAAGCTGGATTATCTCCAAGGAGAAATTCATGCACCACATCGACTGGGTCAACTATCTGAAACTGCGCTTCGCGTACGGTTCGGTAGGCAACTACCTCTCGATCCCCGGTCTCTCATGGAGTTCACGCTACGGCGTAGGCAGCAGTGTCAGCAACGCCGCCATGGCTCTGCGTTCCACCATCGGCAACCCCGACCTGCTCTGGGAATCGCAGCGCACACTTGACTTCGGCCTTGAAGGCTCATTGTTCGGCAACCGTCTGAACTTCTCTATCGGCTACTTCGACAAGCGTTCCGACGACCTGATTTTCAACATCGTTCCGCCGCCCAGCGCAGGTTGGATCATCGGCTCAGGCAAATCCATGACAATGCCTGTGAACATCGGTGAGGTAGCGAACCGCGGATGGGAGCTTTCATTCAACGGCCTGATTATGGCCAAGCCCGAATATGACTTCCAGTGGACCGCCAGCATCGACGCTACATTCATGCAGAACCGTATCCTGCGTCTGCCCGACGGCAACAAGGACTACGCCAACGGCGTGCAGCGTCTCTCTGTAGGCAAATCCATGTACTCCTGGTATCTGCCTGAATTCTACGGCGTAGACCAGATGACAGGACGCGCGCTCTATTCCTTCGATGAAGCAGAGTACCGCTACTACTACAAGGACAGCTACTCTGACGAAGAGCTGGACAAGATGTGGCAAAACCAGGTAACCAACGCCACCAACGCCGGCGCACTGGTTGAGATCAACGGCAAGAAATACGCCACTACATCCACTTACGCCACCCGCGGCTGGCACGGATCCGCCATCCCGACCGTATACGGCTCCTTCGGCACTAACCTCAGCTGGAAAGGCATCAACTTCGGTCTGCTGTTCACATACAGCCTCGGCGGCAAATGCTACGACGAGAGCTACTCACGCCTGATGAATGTCAACGAGACAAAGAGCAACTACCATCAGGACGTACTCAAAGCATGGAACGGCGTGCCTGAAGGCATGACCGCCGACAGCCCCAACCGCATCGACCCCAACGGCATACCCCAGAACAATGCGGTATATGTGCAGGACAACAACATGACCTCCACCCGCTTCCTGACCAACTCGTCCTGGCTTGTGCTGAAAAACATCAACGTCAGCTACGATCTGCCTCTGGCATGGGCGCACCGTCTGCAGCTCCAGAACATCAACATCGGCTTCTCGGCTGACAACCTCTTTACCGTCACTGCCCGCAAGGGTCTGAACCCGCAGCAGTCTTTCAACGGTGTGCAGAATGAAAACGCTACGTACGTAACCTCACGCGTATTCTCTTTCCAGCTCACAGCCAAGTTCTAATAATCGGACTTTAACTATCTAACAGAATCAATTTATGAAAATAAATAAATTTATCAAAGGTGTGGCGCTGGCTTCCTGCGGTCTTATCCTGACCGGCTGCGCCAGCGATTACCTCGACACCCCCTCGCACGGCACTATCCCGGCTGAGGAAATCGCCTCCACCACTGAGTACGCCCGCATGGGTGTGCTCGGAGTGTGCGGCCGAGGCATGGCAGCTCCCTGGGGCACGAATATCTTCCCCGCGCAGGCTCTTATGCAGGGCGAGACAGGCATAAGCTATTATTACGGCGAGATACCCGGCTCCGACAACTTCGTCAACTTTATCTATAAGGAGGCACCCTCCTGGGCCATCTACTACAACATGCAGGAAGGCTATCTGTCTTCCGGTGACTACGTATGGTCCACCCCGATGTGGGTATATTGCTATGCGATGATCGCACAGCTCAACGACATCCTCGACGGCATCGACGCTTCCGCCGGCACCGACGCGGAGCGCAACTTCACAAAGGGACAGGCTCTGACGCTGCGCGCGCACTTGTATTTCAGACTGCTTCAGGTATATGCTCCCCGTTGGGAAGACTCCAACAATGGCGAGAAGCTTACTGTCGTTCTGCGCGACACAGCCAAGCTGCCCGACAGTCTGCCCGTATCCACGATGAACGAGATTCTCGCTCTTATCTACAGCGACCTCGACACCGCCATCGAGTGCTTTGAGAACGCAGGCACATACAAGCGTCAGTACAACTTCGAGCCTACGCTCAACGTAGCTTACGGCGTATACGCCCGTACAGCCGCCCTGAAGCATGACTGGGAGAAGTGCCGCACCATGGCTCACAACGCACGCCAGGGCTACCAGATAGCCTCCTCCGCCGACATCTTCAACGGATACCTTCAGTTCAACGAGAAGGAATGGATGTGGGCTCCCTCGTTTGCTGAAATCGACAACTTCATCTACGGCAACTGGTGTACATTCTTCGCCTGCAACGGCTATGCCGCCGTCAACCAGTGCTACACCAACCGTATCAACATCGACCTCTACCGCCAGATTCCCGCAACCGACGAACGCCGCAACTGGTTCCTTACGCAAGACAAGCTGACCGGCACGGCTCCCATGATGGTATACCACAGCATCGGTGTGAACCCTGCCAACCAGCAGTTTGTACTCAATGCCCTGATTGAAGCCTCACGCACATGGCTCGACAGCCGCAAACCCGCGCTCTGCAGTGCCGGTCTCAACGCATACGCCGGAACAGGCAGCGGCGACAAGGCCACTGCGATCATGTGCGACGGCGCCCAGGTCAAGTTCTGGTGCAACGGCGAGACAGGACAGAACGGCACCTGCCAGGTACCCTATATGCGTGCCACAGAGATGTATCTCTACGAGGCCGAGGCCTGCGCCGAGCTCGGCATGACAGGCGAGGCTCAGGCTCTGCTCAACGAAGTCAACAAGCCGCGAAACCCGTCGTACAACTGTACCAAAGCCGGCAACGACCTCATTGAAGAAGTCCGCCTCTACCGCCGTATCGAGCTGTGGGGCGAAGGCTTCAACTGGTTCGACCTCAAGCGCTGGAACGTCAACATGACCCGTCGCGCATGGGTAGAGCTGGATATGACCTCAGGCAACATGCCTGCCGGCATAGCCTGCGACGTTCCTACATCCGCCAACAACGGCTGGCGTTTCGGTATCCCCGTATCAGAGCGCAACCGCAACACCAACATCGTGGATCCTATACCCGGCGAGCTCATCAACATTCCTGACCCCGTTGAATAATCACGGTTTCTCTACTTGATGCCGGCGTGATTTACCGGCAACACAACATAGCGACGGGCGGATGGCTGCAACAGCCATCCGCTCTTTTTTGCCCTTAACGCTATCAGCATTTCAGCAACTCTTTCTACGAAAACTTGTGAATATCAGATTTTTTCATTAACTTTGCGGCGCGGAAAACCTATAGGGGGCTCCGCACAGAGTTAAATCAAAACAATTATTAACCCGGCTTCCGGAGCCATGTTCCGGAACCACATTCAGAACAATTCGTTTATTTAATGAGCGAACTTAAAAACTCTCCCATCGAGGATTTCGACTGGGATGCCTATGAAAAGGGCGACACAATCGGCGACAAGAGCCGCGAGGAACTCACAAAGAGCTACGACGAGACTCTCAACACCGTAAAAGACAAGGACATAACCGAAGGTACCGTAATCGCTATGAACAAGCGCGAGGTTGTGGTTAACATCGGCTATAAGTCCGACGGCGTCATCTCCATCAGCGAATTCCGCTACAATCCCGACCTGAAGGTAGGAGACACTGTAGAGGTATTCATCGAGAACCAGGAGGACAAGAAGGGTCAGCTCGTACTCTCCCACCGCAAAGCCTGCGCTTCACGCAGCTGGGAGCGCGTGAACAAGGCTCTGGAGAACGATGAAATCATTACCGGCTACGTCAAGTGCCGCACCAAGGGCGGTATGATTGTGGACGTATTCGGCATCGAGGCTTTCCTCCCCGGCAGCCAGATCGACGTCCGCCCCATACGCGACTATGACATGTATGTCGACAAGACAATGGAATTCAAGGTCGTAAAGATCAATCAGGAATACCGCAACGTCGTAGTCAGCCACAAGGCTCTCATCGAAGCCGAGCTCGAGCAGCAGAAAAAGGAGATTATCGCCAAGCTGGAAAAAGGCCAGGTACTCGAGGGTACTGTCAAGAACATCACTCCCTACGGTGTCTTCATCGACCTGGGCGGTGTCGACGGCCTTATCCACATCACAGACCTCAGCTGGGGCCGCGTAAGCGATCCGAAGGAGGTAGTGCAGCTTGATCAGAAGCTGAACGTCGTTATCCTTGACTTCGACAACGAGAAGAAGCGTATCGCCCTGGGCCTCAAGCAGCTCATGCCCCATCCCTGGGATGCGCTGAGCGCTGACCTCAAGGTAGGCGACCACGTCAAGGGCAAAGTAGTGGTTATGGCTGACTACGGTGCTTTCGTAGAGATCGCTCCCGGCGTCGAAGGCCTCATCCACGTCAGCGAGATGAGCTGGAGCCAGCACCTGCGCAGCGCACAGGATTTCCTCAAAGTAGGCGACGAAATCGAGGCTGTAGTGCTAACTCTCGACCGCGAGGAGCGCAAGATGAGCCTGGGCCTCAAGCAGCTCAAGAAAGACCCCTGGGAAGACATCGAGACCCGCTACCCCATCGGCAGCAAGCATACTGCCAAAGTGCGCAACTTTACCAACTTCGGCGTATTTGTTGAAATCGAAGAGGGCGTAGACGGCCTTATCCACATCTCGGATCTGAGCTGGACGAAGAAAATCAAGCACCCCAGCGAGTTTACCAAGGTCGGCAACGACATCGATGTCCAGGTACTGGAAATCGACAAGGAGAACCGTCGTCTCTCTCTCGGCCACAAGCAGCTGGAGGAGAATCCCTGGGAGGTATTTGAGACTATCTTTACCGTCGGCTCCATACATGAGGGCGTGATTACCGAAGTTATGGACAAGGGCGCTGTGATCTCTCTGGAATACGGCGTAGAAGGCTTCGCTACTCCCAAGCACCTGGTAAAAGCTGACGGCAGCCAGGCCAAGCTCGATGAGAAGCTGGAGTTCAAGGTAATCGAGTTCAACAAGGACAGCAAGCGTATCATCCTGAGCCACAGCCGCATCCGCGAGGACGCCGAAAAGGCCGAGCGCCGTGCCGCCAACAACGAGAACCGCAAGCCCCGCGCACCCCGTGCCGAGAAGAACGAGGAGAAGCTCATCGCCCCCACTATCGAGAAGACCACTCTGGGCGATCTCAGCGCTCTGCAGGCTCTGAAAGAGAAGCTCTCTCAGGAAAACCAGTAATCCTGTACTGACAGACATAACGGATGTCCCGACAGACATCCCCATGCCAATCATACCGCGAGGCGCGGCTCCCCACCGGAGTCGCGCCTCTGCTATAGCCGGGCCGGGCCAAGACCCGGCTGTCACGTCAACGGGGCGGTTGACACAACAAACATGGCATTTCGTCCAAAAAGCTGAAAAATATTTGGAACACGCCGGATTATGACTTAACTTTGCATTGTGAACGTCAGACAGTTGGTATCGAAACATATTCAGTCTGACTCAGCAATCAAAACGAAATAAACCAATACCCGATACAATTATGAAAAAGGACACAGCCAAGAAAGTAGCCGGAATAGGCGTAGCAGCCGCCACAGGCGCGACAGCCACTTCGTTTACGATGAACAGCCTGAACTCTTCCGAGAGCGAGGATAAAGTCCAGGACCCGGAGAGCGACAAGGCTCCGGCAGAAGAGGAGACTCATATAGAACCTGCGGAAACAGAAGAGGAAATAACGGTAGTCGAGGAACCCGTGGATCCTGCGACTGTAAGACTCGACGGCACCATCGACGACAAATATATTCCCACCGACCCTGATGATGAACCTATCGTAGAGCCGGAGCCGGAACCCATCCCGGAGCCGGAACCCGAACCCGAACCGCAACCCATACCCGAACCGGAGCCCGAACCCGAACCTGAGCCCGAGCCGGAACCCGAACCTGAGCCTGAGCCTGAGCCCGAACCGTGTATGTACGGCGGACCGATAGGGGAACCATGGGAAGAACCGTGGAATGATGATCAACCCGAAGACTTACTTGACGACATAATGGACTGATATCCTCATCGATTCTCCAGAGTATTTATAGACTAATCATATCATTGACAAGATGAAAAAGATATTTGCAATAGGCTGCCTCGCGCTTGCACTCGCCGCCCCCTGCGCGTTGTCCGCACAAAAAAGCGGGAAATCAGCCAAGACACCGAAAACGACAAAGACCACTACGGTAAAAAAGAGCGGCAAAGACGCTGTAGTCGACAGCCTGAACCTTATGCTCAAGAAGGCCGAGGAGGGGGATGCCAAGACTCAGACCATAGTGGGCAACTGGTATTACCGCGGCCAACACGTGGATCAGGACTATAAGAAAGCCATGTACTGGTGGCGCAAAGCCGCTGAGAAAGACGAGCCGGTGGCCATAGGCAACATCGGTGTGCTGTATGCCGACGGCAAAGGGGTGGAGAAAGACGAAGACCGCGCCCGCAAATATATGGTCAAATCCATCAAGCTCGGCAACAAGGCTCTGCTTGCCAAACGCGAGAAAATGGCGGAAGAAGCCGACCCGCTTAGCTGCCGCCTCATTTATCAGGTCTACAAGAACGGTATCGGCGTACAGAAGGATGCAGCCAAGGCCGTGGAAGCTATGAGCCGCATAGCCGACAAGGCAGACGCCGAGACGCAGTGCCTGCTGGGCACCGACTGTCTGCAGCTGGGGCTCAAGAACCCTAAGATGAACAAGGAAGCCGTCAAGTGGTTCCAGCTTAGCGCGAAGCAGGGCAACCCGGCCGCCAACTACTATCTGGGCATAGCTTGCCTTGAGGGCAAAGGCACCGCTAAGGACAAAGACCGCGGCATCACGTATCTGCAGCGTGCCGCCGACGACGGCAATGCAGCTGCCCTCAACGCGCTGGGCAACTGCTACAATAACGGCGACGGCGTAGTCCGCGACCGCGCCCAGGCAGTGAAATATTACGGTCTGGCAGCGGCAGCCAACTCTCCCCGCGCCCAGGTAGCCTACGCCCGCGCGCTGGCAGAAGGCGACGGTCTGACGCCCAACTACCCGGCCGCATCCGTATGGTTCGCGCGTGCCGTAGACAACAAATTGAGCCGAACATTCAAAAACATAATCAACGACAGCATACCTGAATCCGGCTACGTGACCTATCTGCGTGCCATGAAGGCCCTCAATGCCAAGGACGGCGTGGCAGCCCTCGACCAGTGTAAGGTGCTGGCCAAGACCGACAAGGTACAGGCCAAAACCCTGGAAGGCATCATCTACTGCACTCCCGGACTGAGTGTGACCGATGAGAAAAAAGGAGAAAAAGCGCTGAAGGAAGCTGCCAAGAAGGGGGATCCCAATGCCGAGTACGCTCTGGGCAATCTCTACCTGAAGCGTGTAGATGACTCCGCTTACGCCAAAAACCGCGACAAACTGCTTGCCGAGGCTCTGCAGCTGATAGGGAAAGCGGCTACCGCCGGCAACTGCCAGGCTCAGCTGCTTATGGCGGAGTTGTACTTCGAAGGACGTCTGCTTCCTCAGGATTATGCTACCGCACTCAGCTTCTATGACGCCGCGTTCGCACAGACTCCCATCGACAAAGAGACGCGCCGCCACTACGCCTCCATACTCGACCAGGGCATGGGCGGAGTCCCCGCCGACAAAGAGAAGGCCAAAAAGATAGCTGCCGACAAGCGCAAAACCACAGAAACAGACCTGCTGAAACTACTCTGATTCCTGTAATATTCCGCACCAAGCCCCGGCAATGCACCACATCTGCCGGGGCTTGCTGCATCAGTCAGACTGCCATTATAAAAAAGACCGCCTCTATAAAGAAGCGGTCTTGAAGTGATTCGCACAGGATTCAAACCTGTAACCTTCTGATCCGTAGTCAGATGCTCTATTCAGTTGAGCTAGCGAACCATTTTGTTATGTCGCAATCATTTCCGATTTGCGAGTGCAAAGTTAGTGAGTTTTGCCGGAATATGCAAATTTTTCGGGAAGTTTTTTTGAAATATTTTTTAACAGCCTACTGATGAAGCGATTGTAAAACCAGAAAGAATATAACTGACGGATCAAACAAAAGAGGTAAGCGGTGTGTCAAAAAAATCACTAACTTTGCTGCCGGCAAATACTATAATGCAGCAAGACTAATGAATATAGAGGAAATCAGGGAATACTGCCTGTCGTTGCCAATGGCTACTGAAGATATGGCTTTCGGTGATGACTATCTGCTCTTTCGCGTCTGCAACAGAATTTTCGGATGCGTCGGTCTGACACGCAAGGACTATTTTGTAGTAAAATGTGACGCCGACTATGCCCTGGATCTGCGTGACAGGTATCCGGAAATACAGCCGGCGTGGCATTGGAACAAAAAGTACTGGAATCAGCTATGTACGCGCGGTTCGCTGACCGACAGCTTCATAAGAGAGCTGATACGGCACAGCTACGCCGAAGTAGTCAAGAAGCTCCCGAAACGCACGGTGGCCGCGTTTCCGGAGCTTCTGACCGTAGAGTGACACAGCGGCTATCGCATTTCGGAAGTCTGCGAGAAGCTGCGATACTCGGTAAGCGCAAGATTAAGCTTACCCGCGGCGCGCAGCATCTTGCGCAGAGAGGTAACGAGTTCCTGGCTCTCTTGCAGCAGATTGAGATAGACGTATGCCACGGTCATATTGGCCGTATCGCCGTTCTGCAGCATGTCGTAGACAGCCTTGCAATGAGCCGACAGCTCGCGCTTCACGCTGTCACAACGGCGGCGCAGGGTGTCTATGGCATCAGGATCATTGTCCTCGATGGCGATGACAGACTGCAGGAAGATGCCGGTCACGCTGTCACGGACGCTTGTAAGGAAACTGTGGAAGCGGGTGGGAAGGGGCTTGAAGTTATTGTCGACATGCTCTTTGCAGACTTCATTGATACGCCGCAGATTGTAGGTCATGGACATAGCCATATTATTGCTCAGATGGAACCATGTGTTTTTGGCCATGAACGTAGGCGGATCGCATCGGCGCAGACACAATGTAAGCTTTCGGCGTTGCCCTTTGAGAACATCTTTTTCGGCCACGAGCGCTTTCTCAGCACGTGAGAGCAGTTTTCCCTTGTCATCTATGAATCCGTCGATTACCTCGCCGTACACTGTGGCGCCGAACTCCATAAACATCTTCTGCTTCTCATTGATATAGACACGCAGCAGCGGCCATACTTCGTGAGGATTGTCGGTGGAGAGTATTGTCTGAAACAGAGCGTCGCCCTGGCTCTCCTGCTTTTTCTTGCGGAAGCGCAGATTGCTTCTCAGCAATACGATGACAGCTATCACGCCGCCGGCAATCATGACCGGCACGCCGCCGAGATGCATGAGGCAGACTATGATTCCGGCACCTATGAAAGCCACTCCGGCCGTGATGAACCATCCTCCAATCACTGAAATGACACCGGTAATACGGAATACGGCGCTCTCGCGTCCCCAGGCGCGGTCGGCAAGCGATGTACCCATAGCCACCATGAATGTGACGAAGGTGGTAGACAATGGCAATTTCATCGAAGTACCCCATGCTATCAGCATGCCGGCCAGCATCAGATTGACCGAACCGCGCACCAGGTCAAAAGCGGCGCCCTCCTCAGGCTGAACCACAGATGAGTCAAGCCGCCGGTTGATCCAGGCCTTTACCCTTAGCGGCGTGCGGTCGCTTACCCAGGCGTAGGTATTAAGGAAGGCACGTACCAGCGAACGGCCTACGCGCGAAGATCCGAAAAGCTCGTCCCCCTGGCTTTGCGAACTCAGGCCTACGGTGGTGCGTGTCACCTGGCGCGCTTTGCTCGATGTGGCCAGTGACACGACCATGATGACGCCTGCGCCTACCAGGAAATATATAGGAGTGTCGGCGCTGCCATTGAGGCTGGACATCATAAAGCCGTGGATGTCGCCGCCACCGTTGGCAGAAAAGTCCTGATACGATGAAAGCGCCGTAATCGGAACGCCTACGAAATTGACAAGGTCGTTGCCGGCAAAGGCCATGGCCAGGGAGAAAGTGCCGAGAAGGACAATGACTTTAAATACATTTACCTTGAGAGCGTGCAGCAGCTGCATCAGCAGCGTGAAGCCTACGAAGCAGACAACGAGAATAAGCGCCGTGTTATCGGAAATCCACGCTTTCAGCGAGGGAGTCATGATTGTCAGATCCTTGATGCCTTTGATGAGCATGAAGTAGATTATGGCCGTACAGGCCACGCCGCCAAACAGGCCGATCTTCCAGCGCATGCGGCTCTTGTATTCAAACGTGAATATCAGCCTGGCAATAAACTGAACCACCGTACCGAATACGAAAGCTATAGCGACAGAGAGGAATATGCCCAGAATGACAGACAGCGCTTTCTCCGTATTCAGCAATGCGCCTATGCCGAGCGTATTTTCCGGCGAAGCGAGCTTGAACAGAGCAACCACGAAAGTGGCTCCCAGCAATTCGAAGACCATAGAAACCGTAGTCGACGTAGGCATTCCGAGCGAATTGAATATGTCGAGGAGTATCACATCTGTGACAACTACGGCCATGAAGATGGCTATCACATCGTAAAACGAGAGATTTTCCGGCCTGAATATGCCGTGACGGGCTATGTCCATCATGCCGTTGCTCATGGCCGCTCCGATAAATACGCCTATGGCGGCCACAATCATTATCCGCTTGAAGGAGGCGGCTTTAGAGCCTACTGCCGATGAAAGGAAATTGACAGCATCGTTGCTGACACCCACCGACAAGTCGAAGACCGACAGCAGGAAAAGAAAGATTACTACGCCAAGAAAAAGTAGTTCCATATAAATGACTGTTCAAAGTTATGTTTCAACCGTCCTTTGACTGTCAAACAAACCGGACAGTCATCGGGTTCCCGGTCGCAGTGCAAAATTCGGGAAACCCTGTGACAAAAAAATGTCTTTTTTGTTACGAATTTATTACATGAGTGACCGGGAGCGTGAAGTCGAAGCGCAGGCCGCCGTCGAGCGAGGCACGGATTGTGCCGCCGTGTATAGCCACGGCGTTCTTGACGATGGCAAGCCCCAGCCCGGTGCCTCCGTTGCGACGGGAACGCCCCTTGTCTATGCGATAGAAACGTTCGAATATGCGGCCAAGATGTTCCGGAGGTATACCGGCGCCATTGTCTCTGAAGACGAAGTTGCCCTGACGGTCGGCGCGGACAGTGATGCGCGACCCTCCGCTGTAAGCTATGGCGTTGTCCGCAAGGTTACGGAATACGGACTCAAGGAGCGCCCTGTTGCCATTAATCTCAAGCTCAGGCATATCTATGTCGATGGTCATAGCCGTGCGAAGCCGCTCCACGGCCATGACCTCGCTGACCAGCGCGGTAAGATTTACCGGCTCGCGGACTATGACCGAAGCTCCGTCGTCCATACGTGTCAGTGCAGCCACATCCTGAAGCAGAGAACCCAGACGCACCGTATTCTCGCAGATGCGCTCCACAGCCTCGCGGCGTCGGTCTTCAGGCAGTCCGGGATTGTCACGCAACAGTTCGGCGTAGATGCCTATGGAGGCGACCGGAGTCTTCAGCTCATGATTGATATTGTTTGTAAGCTCCTTTTTCAGACGTGTCTTTTCGCGTTCGAGCCTTATGGCCTCCTGATGTTTCTCGTCAAGCTGCGCATATAGCCGCACTATGTTGGCTGCAATGTTGCCCAGCTCATCATGGGGAAAGGCGACGTCGCCGTAAATCTGCTCGCCTCGGCTTGCCTTGTCGGCGAAACTGCTGAGACGCGAGATACTTGTAGATATGCGCCGCGCCACAAAATATCCGGCCATGCAGACGGCGAGCGTCACAGAGAGCATAATCCACAGAAACGAGCTGTCGGCCTTGAGAAAGGTCTGCAGCGAATGGGTGTAGGGCGCGGCGCTCCTGACCACAATGCCGCCGGGCCCCATGGTGGCGGAGTAGAAATAATCGGTGTCGTCACTCTCTGATTTGCGGTCTACTGCGTATCCCGAGCCGCTGCGGCGTGCTTCGCGCACCTCAGGACGGTTGTTATGATTGGAGACACCGGGAGAGACAATACCGTTGCTGTCATACAGCACTGAGCCGTCAGCTCCGACAAGGGTAAGGCGCAGCCCCTCCACAGGTCCGGATATTCTATGCTCAATCGATGCTATGCTCTCGCCCTGCCGCAAATCATCGAGTATGCGCTCATTGTGCATCTGAAGCTCCATGTCCAGCAGTTCGGTGCGAAATTCCTTCTCCCTCTGATACTGAAAGACCATAAAGGCGCTTACGAGCAGCCAGCACAGGCCAAGCAGCGCGAGCAGCACACGATAATGAAATGTAATCCTAATCCTGCCAGCCATAACCGTAGCCTGAACGCGTGACTATATGCTTGCTGTACGGCGCTATCTTTCCTCTGAGGCGCGTGATGTGGACATCTACGGAGCGGTCTGCTATTATCACGTTCTCAGGCCAGACGCGGTCCAGCAGTTCGTCGCGGGTAAATATGCGGCCCGGATTCTCAAGCAACAGGGCCAGCAATTCAAATTCGCGGCGCGGCAGACGCAGCTCGCGTCCGTCTACCCGGCATGTAAGCGAAGCGCGGTCGCAGCTCACGCCGGGGCGAGCCTTCCCGGCTCCCGACCGACGCAGCACGGCAGCTATGCGCGCTACTACGTTTCGCGCCGAATAGGGTTTGGCTATATAGTCGTCAGCGCCTAACTCGAGTCCCGCGACCATATCGTCGTCAGAGTCTCTGGCAGTAAGGAATATTACCGGCACCGCGGCAGTGTCAGGGCGTGCTTTCAGCCGCCGGGCCATCTCTATGCCACTGATGCCTCCAAGCATTATATCCAGCAAAATCAGGTCGTATGCCTCCGGTTTCATGTCAAGAGCCTGCTCGGCGCTTTCGGCCGTATCGACGCTGTAACCCTCCAGCTCAAGGTAAGTCTGTAAGCCGTCGCGCAACGATGGCTCGTCGTCCACTATCAGTATTTTCCTGTCTTTTTCCATATTCTTATTGCGATATGAGCCGCAGTCTGCTCCGGCGCTGCAAATGTAGAAAAAAAAGATTGCGATTTTATTACTTGTCCAGCAAAGGGAGAAAATCGCCGTATCCGGCCGCTATCATCTCCTCTTCCGGCACAAACCTGAGCGCCGCGCTGTTGATGCAGTATCTCAGACCGCCGAGTTCCTGCGGGCCATCGGTAAAGACGTGGCCCAGATGGGCATCGCCGAGCGCCGAGCGCACCTCGGTGCGTCGCCTGCCCCGGCTGAGGTCAAGATGCTCGGTAAGCAGGGCATCCGCAATAGGGCGGGAGAAAGCGGGCCAGCCGCAGCCGCTCTCAAATTTGTCGGAGGAGAGAAACAGAGGCTCGCCGGTCGTAATGTCTACATATATGCCTGGATGAAACTCGCGGTCATAGCGGTTGTCGAACGGAGGTTCGGTAAGGCTGTGGCGGGTCACGGCATACTGCTCGGGAGTGAGTCTGCGGCGCAGTTCGCTGTCGCCACAGACTGCGAAGCGCTCGGCGGGACGCATCTCACGGGCAGACTTGAATACGCCGGGCAGCAGATGGCAATATCCGCCGGGATTCTTGACCAGATAGTCCTGATGATATTGTTCGGCCTCATAGAAGTTGCTCAACGGCAAGCACTCTATCTCCACTATCTTATGGTCGCCGAGCGCAGACTGCAGATCAGCCAACGCCTGATTGGCTACAGCGTGCTGATACTCGTCCGTATAATAGATACCGGTACGGTATTGCGTGCCTATGTCGTTGCCCTGCCGGTCGACAAGCGTCGGGTCTACAGTAAGCAAATACATGCGAATCAGGAATTTTAAATCAACCTTGAAGGGGTCATAACATACTCTTACTCCTTCAGCGGCATGCGTGGCTCCCGTACAGACCTGCCGATAGGAAGGAGCCGGCACAGTACTGTTGATATATCCGGCGGTGGCCGACACCACACCATAGACCTGACTGAAAAAATGCTGTGTGCCCCAGAAGCAACCTCCGGCAAAGTATATTGTAGGAATCATAATTCAGAATACTTTAAAGCGTTTGTGATTAAAACGTAAAAAACGATGTAAAGTATTGTATCTTTAACAAAAAATTTATAAATTTGCGTGCGGAAAAAGGGTGGCCTTGCTGTCAATGCCGCTTCAGCTTACGTGTTAGCCTTGGAAGATACGCGGCGGCACTCCCACTACAAGCAGTTATTAATAGAGTTCTTACAGCTTAATAAAAATTCTTATAATCAGGGCATGTAGCCATTCTCGCATTGTGGAACGGCTGATATGCCGGCAACTTATCATCAACATGAAAAAAACTCTTAGTACGGTATTGCTTGCCATGGCGCTTACTACGCCGGGGCTGCAGGCTGCCGATTACGGTCTGCCCAGCGGCATACAGCAGGGAAACATCCTGCATTGCTTCAACTGGACAGCCAAGCAAGTGATGGAAGAACTGCCCGATATAGCAGCGGCGGGCTTCGGTTCAGTACAGATCTCCCCCTGTCAGAGAGGAGACGTAGGCATAGGCTCACCCTGGCACGATTTATACCGCCCTTACGATCTGGCGTTCAAGTCATCTTCCTATTGCTCGGAACAAGACCTCAAGGATTTGTGTGCCAAAGCCGAGACTTACGGCATAAAGATTATCGTTGACGTTGTGGCCAACCATGTGGACAAGACTGCCGGCTACCATGACACATGGTGGGACTCCAACGGCCGCGTACGCTGGAACGGCGGCATCAACTATGGCGACCGTTATTCCATTACCCACGGCCAGCTCGGCGATTACGGTGACGTCAATTCCGAAGACTCGGAAGTCATAGCACGCGGCAAGGCATACGTAGAGAAACTCAAGAGCCTTGGTGTGAAGGGTATCCGCTGGGATGCCGCCAAACATATAGGGCTTCCCTCTGAAGGCTGCGGCTTCTGGACTGCCGTTACATCCGTATCCGGCATGTACCACTACGGCGAGATACTTGACGCTCCCGGTCCCAATGCCGGTATCATCAAGGAGTACACCAAATATATGTCTGTGACTGACAATAAATATTGCAACTATGCCGCCCGCGACAACGGCGGTATCCCCGGCGGATACGGAGGCGACTGGGTCGTAAATCAGGGTTGTCCTGATACGAAGATGGTCTATTGGGCTGAAAGCCACGATACGTACTCCAACGACGAGTGGTCCAAAGACCGCGACCAGAGCGTGATAGACCGCGCTTACGCGGCTTACGCCTGCCGCAACGGCGCGACAGCGCTCTATCTGGCCCGCCCCAACACCAAAGGCTTCAACAATATAAAGGTAGGCAAAGGTTCTACAGCTTTCAAAAGCAAATCCATAGCGGAAGTCAACAAATTCCGCAATATAATGACGGGTAAGGCAGATTGGTTTGAGTCCAACGGCAACGCCTGCTCCATTACCCGCGAGAACGGCGGAGCCGTCATCGTGATGAAAGGCAGCGGCAACATATCCGTGACCAATGGCGGCGGCTATTGTCCCGCCGGCACTTACACCGACAAGGTGTCTGGCGGCACATTTACAGTGACAGCCTCCACCATCTCCGGCAATGTAGGCCAGTCTGGTATCGCAGTCATATATAAAGACGGCATCACTCCCGATCCCAACCCGGATCCTAACCCGGACCCCGATCCCGACCCCGATCCCGATCCCGATCCCACTGCAAAGCTCTGGATACTCGGCAATCTGGAGGGAGCGGCAGGATGGTCCGCCACACCCGGCGCCGGAGTGGCCATGACTCAGTCCGGATCTAAGTACACTGCCAAGAATGTAAAATTCGTGGCTGCCGCCGGCGAGACAAAATGCTACTTCAATCTGACTGACTACGTAGGCGCCACATGGGATGACCTGAACATGAACGCCAACCGCTACGGCGCAGCCACAGAAGGAGCCTCCATCACTCTCGGCACCGCCGCCCCTGTAGTGAAATATGCCAACAATGTAGATGCTTCGGGTTGCCTCAGCTGGACTCTGAATCCCGGCGCCTACGACATCACAGCTGACCTGTCGGCCATGACGATTACCGTGACCAACGCCGGCGTCAACCCCGATCCGAATCCGGATCCCGATCCTGACCCGGATCCCGATGCCGGTTACTACGTATATTTTGAGAATACACAGAACTGGAACGTAAAGGTATGGGCGTGGAATGACAGCGAAAACTGCTGCGTCAACGGCACCTGGCCCGGCGACAGCATGACCGAGAAGAACGGCAAGCTCTACTGGAGCGCACCCGAAGGCAAAGTGCCGACCATGATTATATTCAGCGACAACGGCGGCACGAAAGCAGGCGGAGGCGATCTGAAGTTTGTCAACGGCGCGACTTACAGACCCGACGGCACTTACGTGACCAATCCCAATCCGGATCCTAATCCCGACCCGAATCCTAATCCCGACATGCCGTCGCAGCTTTGGATTCTCGGCAATATGGCCGGAAGCGCAGGCTGGTCTACTACCCCCGGCACCGGAGTGGCCATGACCAAATCCGGCAACAAATTTACAGCCAGTGAAGTGGAATTCCAGGCCGCCGCAGGCGAGACGCTCTGCTATCTTAACCTTACCGACTACGTAGGCGCCACCTGGGATGATCTGAACATGAACGCCAACCGCTACGGCGCAGCCACGGAAGGCGCCGCTCTGACCAACGGCACTCCCTCGCCCATGCGTCTGTATGCCAACAATGTAGACGCATCAGGCTGTCTCAGCTGGACTATTCCTGCAGGCAAATACAACGTTGTAGCCGATTTCTCCACAATGACTATTACCGTAAGCGACTCCACTTCTATAGATGCTGTAATCGGCAGCGAGGAGGGCAACGCCGTCTACTACAACCTGCAGGGCATACCTGTAGCCGAACCTACAAGCGGCATATACATTAAGGTAACCGGCCGTAAAGTAGAAAAAATACGTATTCCCTGATTGACATCATATCAGAATTAATAGAAACGGACTCCCGCACAGGAGTCCGTTTTTGTTTATCTACCCGGCTGCCTGCCGTCTCTCAAAGAAAAATATTTTCATACAATTTTTCACAAATATTTGCATCGCTTCATTTTTTTCTTTATATTTGCATGTGAGAACCAGTTCATCTGTGTTCTATTTGACGGAGATTTTAATTTCCAGACTCTGCAAATTGACTTATATCACATAATCATTTATCCTAATTTTCCTATCTATGAAGAAATTTCTTAATTTGACCGTTGCCCTGCTCAGCCTTACGCTATGCTTGCCTGCCGGCGCATCGCAATGGAGTCAGAATCCGATGGAGAATCTGCTCGTCAGCGGCGCGGATGACATCAATCAGGATTATCCCCTTACGTGCGCGTGTCCGGACGGTTCCACTTACGTAGGCTGGATTTCGTGGGAAGACGAAACTGCATGTCTGAAACTGCAACTGATAGACAAAGACGGCGACATGAAGTTCGGAGACGGAGGCATATACATATCCCGGTATCCTACCCCTACATGGACAAGCGGATTTGACATAGTGTCCGACAAGGATGGCAATGCCATCATAGTCTATTCTGACCGACGGAACGACGTATGGCAGGCCTACGCATACAAAGTCAGTCCCAGCGGCGAAATGCTTTGGAATGACGGCGTGGCTCTTGCCTCCAACAATGTGGAGAGCTGTCTGAATCCTAAGCTGATTATCAGCGATGCCGGCAATATCATTATCGGTTATCAGGCGCTTACCAATAGCCGCAATTCCATAAAGGTAACCAAGCTGACACCCGATGGAAGCAAGGCATGGGGAGGTCATATAGAGATTACAGGCGCCAACGGACTGTTTGCCATGGCGCCCTCTAATCAGGACAGTTTCCTTGTCACCTGGTTTCAAGCCGACCGCGGTAATCTGGCAGTAATGCGCTATACGGCCAACGGCGAAGAAGCCTGGAACGGCCCGACCATTGTAGACGAAGGCTCGGCTGTGGTTTCCACAGAACCTTTGGCATGTTCAGACGGTAAAGGAGGCATCGTCGTCAGCTGGCGTCACTCGTTGTACTCCACTCAAGTAGACGGCCGTCTGCAGAATGTAGACCGCGACGGCAAGCTCCTGTGGGCAGAGTCAATCGCCTTTTCCAATGTGCCGCAGATATGTACTGACAATGACAACAACATTGTAGCAGCCTACACCACTGGCAAAGACAATCAGGACAACATATTTATGAGCAAATACGACACCGACGGCGACTGCGTATGGGCCAGCAGAGAGCTGCTGGAATCCCCGTCTTACAGAATAGCCATTTACGGGGTCAGCTGCATAAACGGAGAAGCTGTTGCCGTCTACCGCAATATATTGGGCCTGCGCATGGCTACCATAGACTATATACACCTTGACACAGAAGGATATCCCGTAGATATGGCAGGAAAGGTAAGCGCTATGGACGGCGACAAGGGATTCGGACGTCTGGCCAGCGACGGAACGGGACAAATGGTACTGGCGTGGTCTGACAATGGTTCAAACCGTAACGGAGGACGTATATATGCTCAGAATATATTACCCAAAGTTGCATCAGTGGATAGGATTTCCGTTGATGAAGCCAGTCATTTCCATCCTGTATACATTGACGGTGTCATAAAATACCGCGCTTCAGCAGAACAGGAAAGTCGTATAACCGTATATGACATGTCCGGACGCAGAATAGCCTCATGCGGCGCTGTCTTAAATGCAGAAGGCTATGCCGAGGGCCATACAGGCTATCTGGCAGCCGGCGTATACATTGTAAAATGCGGTTCTAAATCCGCTAAAATCATAATAAACCATTAACCGCTTATGCTGAAAAGATTTCTAACCCTTTTATGTCTGGCCGCAGCCTGCACCGGAGCGAGGGCCCAGTATTTCGGCACGCCTCTCTTTACCGAAGGCTTCGATTCCGAAACGTTTCCATCCGCTTGGACACAGGCCAACGCTACCGCCGGCAACCCCGACCAATGGACCCTTTCGTCCGAAGATGTCGCAGGATTCTCCGGCATAGTGGCCGACAACAAACATTCGGCCAAAATCAGCGTGACTGCCAAAGACACGAAGCTGACGCTAACTTCACCGACAATCGACGCTACAGGAAAACGCGATATTCAGGTAGGATTTTACGGGTACGAACTAACATACGCTTTCCGAGGAGGCGTGGATTTCAGATTCCGTGCAAGCCATGACGGAGGAGCGACATGGACCGATCTGTTCGCCTCCGCCTCCGGAAGCTCATACGCCGGGACTCCGGTCGGACAGTGGAGCCTATATAAATACGATCTGCCCAAGGAGTTCAACGGCAAGCAGATCGTGCTGCAATTCTATATCGATTCCTCGACTATGAGCAACAATCCTCAGGGGCTGAACGGTTATATCGACGGAGTCTTCGTATCGTTGCTGCCCGAATGTGACCCGTCGCTGACCTCTATAAATTATTCTACCGATGACCGCAGACCGACAAGCGGCATCTTCAGCAATGCCGAGCCGCTGACAGTCACCATACACAACGGCGGCACGCATGAGCTGACTTCGGCCGAACTGTATTACAGCGTCAACGGTGGCGAGGAGACTGTAGAGACATACACTTTTCCTACACCGCTGGCAAAGGGAGCCGACATCGAGTACTCATTCGCTAAAGGCATAGATCTCAGCGCCACAGGAAAAACAATGGTCATTACCGCCGGGGTGCGCATTGAGGGCGACCAGGACCAGAGCAACAATGAAGTGAAAGCCTACGCCGAGAATCTGGTGGCTGAAGTGCCGTACGTGCCTGCCTTCGTATATCAGGAGGACGGAGTGACCGTGACCAGCCGCGACGGATGGACTACATTTGAAAACAACATGGAATACGGCTGGGATTTCCTGACATGGGGCACCCCCTGCTGGTATGTCGAACCCGAAATGAACGATGACCCTAACGATGCATACCTCGTGTCGCGCCCCATACGCATGCACGCCGGCACGTCTTACCGTCTGCAGTTCTCTGCCGTGACCGAGGACGTATGGTCGGATTCCAACAACATCATGCGCGTTGTGGTAGGCACCGATCCGGAAATGACCGGCAATCTCAAGGAAATATGGCGCGACGACGCCATCAAGGAGACTAACGCCATGAACGCGTCAGCGCTCTTTACGGTAGAGGAAGATGGCATCTATTATATAGGTTTCCACTCTCTGAGCGAAGCGGGAGCCGACGTAATGCGCCTTATGGACGTAGGTCTGTACAAAAACGTGGACAAGGACGTGGCTCTCTCCGCCGTACTCTCGCCCGCTCCCGCTGCGTATACCTTTACGGCGGCTGAACCTGTGAAGATACGCGTCGCCAACTACGGCGCTACCACCCTGACACCGGGTATGGCAAAAATCAAGATCACTCTCGATGGCGTGACCGCGCTTGAGGAATCCATCGACGCAACTATCGAGCCCAACGCATCCGTAGACTACCAGCTCAAAAGCACTCTTGATCTCTCTGACTTAGGACACGTCTATGATGCAGTGGCTGAGGTAAGCATTGACGGAGATGAAGATATGGATAACGACCGCATAGCGTTCGAAATAGAGAGCGATGTGACTCATATACCATATATCCCTGATTTCGGATCCCAGAACAAGAAAGGCCGCGACGTAGCCCGCTGGACCGCCGAAGACGCCAATCAGGACGGATATACATTTATGGCCCGCGGAGACAATCTGCTGGATGCATACTCGTTCAGCTACGGCGGCGGCATGTATGGCTTCACGACAGTCACTCTGCCAAATTCCGACGACCGTCTGCTCTCCCGCCACATCTCAATGGAAGGCGGCAAGACCTATAAGATGGTGTACAACGCCCGTATCGGCATGGATGGCGGCTCACTCCCTCTGGACATCAACCTCTATCGTATGAACGGCAACGAAAGGACTCTTGTCGGAAAGATTCATTCCGCCGAGATAACATCGCCGGCATATACCGAGGGTATATTTGACTTCAACGTCGCCGAAAGCGGCATATATCAGCTCGAGTTCGCCGTAATCGACAACAAAGCCATCGACTACCGCATGTATCTCGGCGGATTCCGCCTGACCGAAAAGACAGCCGTAGATCTGTCTGTAGAGGAGATTGTACTGCCGACACGCTACATCAGCGGCATCCACAGCTTCCCGGTAGGCCTGCGTCTGCGCAACAACGGCTCTGAAGCTGTTACATCGCTGACACTTACGGCTGAATCCGCTTCCATCGGTGTCAAATCCACTCAATTCTCAAATATTGACATCGAGCCGGATGCAACTTACCTGATATACTTCCCTGAAGATTTCGTATTCAGCGGCGAGGGTTCCGAGACACTCGCTATCAGTGTGAAAACTGACGGAGACACCTTTGCTGACAACGATACCCGTACAGAGACTCTGACCTACTGCGAGCCTTACAGCCTGCCGTTCTCGCTGCTTCCCGACGAGGCCATGGAGCGCATGGGCGCGTTCAACCTGAACAGAGACAGCTTCCGCTTCCAGTCCGACCGTACCATCGGTGTAGGCTATATGTATGCCGCACCCGAGACTGCAGAGGCCAACGACTATGTGGCCACTCCGGCTGTAAGTCTCAGGAAAGGCGACGCTCAACGTCTCTCGTTTGCCTACTATGTACAGGAGGGCGACGCTACAGACTTCGAGGTATTCGCCTACAATGCCGCGACAGACATCCGAGTGCCTGTAGCGAGTCTGCACAAAGCCGACGCTATCTCGCTGAGCCGCTATATCGGATTCTTCGAAGTGCCGGAGGATGGCTCCTATAATATCTGCATCCGTCCGCTCGGCAACACCGAGTCGCTCTTTGTCAGCGCTTCCGTATCGATTGAGAAGGCGCAGAGTCTTCCCGACATAGTGATTGGCGGTCTTGCCTCGCATACCGCTCCCGCTGTACTGACTGACAATGAAAAGGTAACGGTAGACTTTACCAGCGTAGCCGAACAGGGCGTGCAGGGTGTGCCGTTTGAGCTTACTGTCGGAGACAAGACTTATCATTCCATTTATACTGCATATACAGCGACCAATGACAATGACAAGTATTCAATCAGCTTCAATGGCGTGGATCTCAATGAACCCGGTGACTATGCCGTAGTATGCCGCGCGGTCGTGCCGATGGACATCAATCCGTCCGACAATGAAGCTGCCTTTACCATTACCAGTCTGCCTGTAGTCGACCTCGCCGTCGGCCAGCTCGTATCACCCAAATCGGGTAAACTCGGCAAACAGGAGAAAGTTACCGTGGCGATTGCCAATAACGGCAAGGGCGCCATATCCGGTTTCGACGTGAAATGTGTGGTTTCAGGCACCGCCAAAACCGAACTGACAGGCCGCGTGGATACGTCGCTCGCAGCCGGTCAGAGCATGGAATACACGTTCGACAATGCACTCGACATGTTTGAGGAAGGAGTCTACACATTTACCGTGACCGTCACGGCCGAAGGCGACATCAATCCCGATGACAATACGCTGACCGCCTCCGTCAATTCTACTGAAAAGGACTTCGATTCCGGCGTATCGGCAATCATTGCGCCTGAAGACGATGCCCTGAGTGACGCTGAAAGTGTAACTGTCATCGTAAATAACTACGGCGAGACTGACCTGTTCGACATTCCCGTAAAAGTCGAAGTGCTTTATCAGGGTGCCGATACACCGGCCGTACTTACCGGCGCTGTAGCCTCCGTAAAGGCCGGCGAGACAGCGGAATACACGCTTCCCGGCACCATCGACATGAAGAAGTGCGGCAACTATACCATTACGGCCCGCACGGAAGTAGCCGGCGATTCGGACATGTCTAACGACGCTGCGACACGCACAGTGCGCTGTCTTACCCAAGACGTAGGCGTGACCGCCATCATATCGCCCGTTACCGGTGTGGATCTCGGTGTCTGCGACGTAATCGTCGAGGTTACCAATTTCGGCGAAGCTGACGTCAAGGATATACCTATGAGCTACCAGATAGGCTCCATGCCTCAGATGGCCGTGATGTCAGGAGTACTCAAGTCAGGAGAGAAAGCCGAGTTCAAGTTCCCTGTGCCCTATGAGTTCACATCATTCCGCAAGGCTACGGTGAGGGCGTCGACTATGCTTGAAAATGACATCAATCCCTCCAACGACGAACTGACTGCAGAAGTAGAAAACAAGAATTCCGGTCTTGACAGTGTCACAGTAAAAGCCGGCCTGTGGCCCAACCCGGCTCATTCCGCAGTAAAAGTCACTGCTGACAGCGCTATAACAAGCGTCAGCATCTACGATACCGACGGACGGCTCCGCGCCGCTTTTGCCGGCAATGGCTCCGCCTCTCTCGACATAGACCTCGGTCTGCCTGCCGGCCACTACCTTACAGTTATCGCCACCGCATCCGGCACAACTGTCGAAAGGCTGATAATACTCTGACCGACATTCCACTTTTCTGAACACAGGCGCGGTACCCCTTCCGACGGGTATCGCGCTTTTTTTGAATAACGTCTGGCCATCGCGTATTTTGACTTTGTTTTCTTGTCCGTCTGAAGATTATTGAGTAATTTTGCAGTGACACCAGCAAAAAATACTGACGATGGACGAACAGATAAGACGACATACTCTCAGACCGGGCACGGTCTTGCGCAGCAATCTCAATACTTACACAGTAGAACGGGTACTGGGAGCCGGAGGATTCGGCATTACTTATCTCGTGTCGGCCAGCGTCATGGTGCGCAACATCAGCGTAAAGGCATACTTCGCCGTCAAAGAGCATTTTCTCTCCGAAGTCAGCGAACGTGAGTCCGACACCGCGGCAGTCAGGTTTCTCTCCACGGCCCAAGGAAAAGTGGAGAACAGCCTGCGCGACTTCATAAGCGAGGCGACCAGACTGGCTTCGTTCGGCAAAATACACGAGAACATAGTCAAGGTCAACGAGGTATTCATGGCCAACAATACGGCATACTACGTGATGCAGTATGTAGAAGGGCAGTCGCTGGCCGACTACATCAAGTCCCGGGGACGCCTTGACATCCACGAGACACTGAAACTGATGACGCCGGTCATCACAGCTGTCGGCGCGCTGCACAAGGAGCGGCTTACCCATCTCGACATCAAGCCGGACAACATCATGCTTGAGAAGACTGACGACGGCATCCGGCCTATTCTTATAGATTTCGGACTCGCCAAGCATTACGATGAAGGCGGCTCACCTACTTCGTCGATCAACACCTTAGGCTACTCCAACGGCTTCTCGCCCATAGAGCAATATGGCGGTATCACTTCCTACTCCCCTACCGCCGATATCTACGCGCTGGCCGCCACACTCTACAACTGTCTGACCGGCGAGCCTCCCAAGAAAGCCACCGAGATACACAGCATTGACGCCGTAGCGGCCCCGCTGTCCCGCTTCGCGTCTGAAGACCTGGTCCAGGCCATCTGCCACGGCATGGAGCCGGACACGACCCGGCGCACTCAGGCAGCCATGCAGCTGCTGCGCGAAGTGGAGGGCGCAGCCGGAATACAGACCGATAAGCCGCTGCCGCCTCCACCCGTGACCGCAGCGGACGAGGATTCGGGCGCCACACGTATTTTGCCTGCTACGCCTGGAACCGGCGCACCGCCTCAGACACCGCCTCAGCCAGTCATCACAACTCAGGCCGCATCGGAACAACCGATGCAGTCTGGCTCTACCATTATGCTCGACATTCCGGCGGCAGCGAAGCCGGCAAAGCATTTCCCCATAGTCAAAGCGCTGATTATCGGCCTGGTTGCCATCGTCGTCGTCATAGGCATCATCTTCGCCATAAGCTCGGCTTCGGACTCAAACGCCGATGACACAGAGGAAACCACACTTTCTGAAAGCTCCGGCAATAGCAGCAGCGAGGCTACGTCCGCTGACATAGACGAAGCTATCAGTCTATATGAAAACGGCAAGTATGAGCAGGCTGCCGCAATGTTCGCCGAGCTCGCGGAGCAGGGCAATAGCGACGCCCAGTTCAATCTCGGTCTGTGCTATTTCAACGGTCAGGGCGTACCGCAGTCACACGATGAGGCTGTAACCTGGTTCCGCAAAAGCGCCGAGCAGGATAATCCTCTCGGACAGTTTCAGTTAGGGCTATGCTATCAGGATGGCACAGGAGTTCCGCAGTCGTATGAGGACGCAGCTAAGTGGTACAAACTGAGCGCCGATCAGGGAGATCCGGACGCTACGAGCAATCTCGCATATCTGTACTACAACGGATTGGGGGTCAAGCAAGACATAGCCGAGGCAAAGCGCCTGTGGAAGATAGCAGCCGCGGCCGGCGATGAAGCTGCCATCGAGAACCTGAAAGGACTCTAATCCTGCATAGCCGACAAGCCCTGCAGCCTGCGGTAATTGCAGTGCATCAGGGAGCCGTCGTCACGCCGCAAATGCATGCCGTTGCCCTGACACCGGTCAAAGACATCGCAATCGGCGCACACACCCGTACGCATCCACTCGCGGTCACGGCAGAAACTGAACCGGCTGGTCCATACGTCCCAGAATGAATCCCGATATATATTGCCCTGAGTGTAGGCCGACCGGATACTCAGGCAGCCTGATATATCGCCGTTGCCACGTATTGACGCCACCGTCTCCCCTGCCTGGCAGTGAAAGGGATATGGTCGGACGCGCATTTCATAGTCTCCCAGATAGCCCTCGCACGAATACGACAGGTCGATTTGTCCCCCGGCGCGCGTCTGCACTATGAACTCCATCAGCTCTGTGAATTGCGAATCAGTAAGCAACAATTCCGGATTATCCTTGGCACGCCCCATGGGAACGATGGTAAAACAGCGCCACCGCTTCACACCGGCTTCCACAAGCATGCGGCGCAGTTCGGGGAGTACGGCTATGTTACGCGAATGTACACACGTGATTACATCCCAAATCAGATGCGGAGCCTTACGGATATGTGAGATCGCGTCAAACACCCGGTCGAAAGCCGAATCATTGCGCCGCAGCCAGTTGTGCTCGGCAGCCGTGCCGTCCACATCTATAGCCAGCGACCGCAAGCCGTTGGCCGACAAAGCCCGCATCATCTCCCCGTCAATCAGCATTGCGTTGGAGACCATACCCCAGACGAAACCCCGCTCCGTTATCTCGCGGCCGCAACGCAATATATCAGGCCGCACCAGAGGCTCGCCTCCCAAAGTGAATACATACGGCAGTCTGCCGGGCTGGGCAGCCTTGATTTCGTCGAGTACAGGCAGAAAATCCGCCAGAGGCATGTCTGCCGTTTCACTGACCTTCAGACAGTCGCTGCCGCAATGGCGGCACTCCATATTGCACCGCAGCGTGGCCTCCCAGAAAAGCTGCTGCAAGACATATCTGCGTTTCTTCTTGTTGCCATTCATGCTGGCAAAGATAACCAATTTTCCGCACACGCCCAAATAATTGAAACGCGACATCCAAATTATTGCCACACGCAGTTGGCCATGTCGGCGAAGTTGACTAATTTTGCAGTACTAAAAAGAAGCTCCGAGATGTATATAGCGAACGTAAAGTATAAGGTCGCTCTGGAGCGCGTAGACACATATCTGGACGCGCACAGAGCTTTTCTCGACCGCCATTTCGCAGCCGGCGAGCTGATAGCCACCGGACCGCAGGATCCGCGCAAAGGCGGAGTCATAATCCTCCGCGACATGGCGCCGGCGCGGGTACAGGAAATACTTGATGAAGACCCCTTCCGGCAGAACGGCATAGCCGATTACAGCGTCACGCGCTGCCACCTGACCAAATTCGCCGATGAGATGACTCGCGGCGCACTATCCGACAACGACTAAAAATATCATACAAAAAAATGCTTAACAAGGAAATCCACGACGCAATCAACGCGCAAATCAATGCCGAAATGTGGTCGGCATACCTCTATCTGTCCATGTCGATGGACGCTGAGAACAAGGGTTATAAAGGTGTGGCCAACTGGTTCTATATCCAGTACCGCGAAGAGCTGGATCACGCCCGTATCTTCATGAACTACCTCAACTCACGCGATGCCAAGGTGGAGCTTTCTGCCATCGAAGCCGTGCCCACTACATGGGAATCCGTACTTCAGATGTTCCGCGAGACACTCGCCCACGAGCAGAAAGTGACTGCTATGATCAACGCCATCGGCATGCTGGCTCACGATGAAAACGATTTCGCTACAGCCAACCGCATGACATGGTTTATCGATGAGCAGGTAGAAGAAGAAGAAAGCGCACGCGAGATGGTAGCCTCGGCCGAAGCCGTAGAAGGCAACAAATACGGCATGTACATGCTGGACAAAGAGCTGGGTGGCCGCACATACAACACCCCCTCCCCTCTGGCCGCCGAATAAGAGTCTGTAGCATACTAAACAGCCTCTAAATCCGACTTCCCGACACACAGACTACGGAGCCTCTGCCCTGAGCGGCAGACGGCTCCGTCTGTTATCTTTCAAGATACCGCGCCGCGCTGCGCAGATAGTCGGCAGCATTGGAATTGGCCCGGTCCATCTTGCGCAGCTCCTCCTCAGCACGCCGGCGCGCCTGCTCTGCCTTGCGCCGGTAGTCAGCCTCTCGGTCAGGCTTGCGCTGACGACGATAATAATCGGCCTCCCGTTCATGGCCGGCAGCCTGACGCTTATAATACTCTGCTTCACGCAGATAACCGGCGGCCTGACGCTGCTGATACTCCGCATCGGCAATAAGACTCTTGGCTCTGTTCATATCATATTCATCGGCTCTGCCCCATCCGCATAGAGCCACGCCGCACAAAAGCAGACTGAAGAAAAAGCGTAACATAAGCTATTCTTTAAAACGTTACAAAGATTCCGGGACGCAATCCCGGGATTCAGCCACAAAGATAATCAAAATTTCCGACATCCGACAGTAGAATCAAACCGATTGGTACTCAAAGCCTTGGCAAAAAGACAAGAAAAATAAGCAAAAAAACTTGCACATACCGAAAAAACTTCCTAACTTTGCATCCGCAAACCCCGATAAACCGCACCGCGCGGCATCGGCGAGCAAGCGACATAATAACCGACCGCCTAACGGTCAATCTTCAAGGAGAGGTGGGTGAGTGGCTGAAACCACCAGTTTGCTAAACTGACGTAGGAGTTATCCTACCACGAGTTCGAATCTCGTCCTCTCCGCAATAAAGCCTGTTTATCAGGCTTTTGTTGTATCTACACCTAATTTTACACCCCAATCGTGTTGACGGCGCATAGAACGGGTCAGCGGATTTTCCCGGTGTTTTTAGGCTTAAGCCTAAATTACGGTGCGTTTGTCAAAATCCTTGCCATCCAGTCAGCCGGTGTCTCCAACGGACAGCCTATTATTACTGTAGGATAATATTATAATCCACCATTCCTATGAAGCAAGATAATTCGACAGCAAATAACAGTGGGTCCGACCTTCGTTATGGAATGTTTATTCCATTAACTTTAATGATAGCGTCGGTAATTTCCTGTTGCTTCTCATATTCTAACGCCAAACAAAACATCGCCAATGATTTAAACGATGCGATGTTTGCGTTAGCCAATGAAAACAGTGAACTGTGGACACGCCCCGACACCGTTGCAGCCATACGCCAAATGTACAAAACCACGCATAAGCCACTAATTTATCAGGCGTCTGATGTCAATTTCAAGAACACATCTCTGAAAGATGAGGCTTACTTCACACTCGCATTGGTTGACAAAAATCATACTTCGCCTAAAATCCGAGGAAACAAAATAGCTTCGGATTCCATTATGCTTATTCCGAGCAGTGCTTCCGATGGGCTTGCAATACAGGTCCAAGGGTTTGCCGACTGTTCCATGGCTACCATATTCGTTGCCTCAGACCAGACTTTGCCGGGAATTTTGTTCGCGCTTTCTCTCCTTTCAATGGCGAGTATGTTTATCTGTAAAAGAAAGGAATCAAAAAAGTCAGATACCGGACTTATTGCCCTTACTGTATCTCCATCGCTTGAAGGCATAAAACTTACTCCTATGCAACGACAGTTTGCTCAGATGCTTCTTGAGGCGCCGGATATGAAAGTGGATAAAAGGATATTGTGCGAAACCTTCTGGGGCAATAAAAGTAATGCGGAGGAATCTCTATATACCCTTGTGAGACGCACTAAAGCCGCCCTTGCCAAAGCGGGGATGGAGATTGTCTGTAACAGAGGTGACTCATACGAGCTGCGCGTAAATGACTGACATATAGTATTGTCAGAATTTGTCAGATAAAAGTCAGACAAATTTTTAGGCCTGAACGTATCATTTTTACTTGCTTTGCAGACAAATTTGCAAAGCATGAAATCTAAAATTCTAATACCAATTCTGACCGTCTTTCTCTTTGTTGAAAGCGGTTATACACAGAACCGGGAAGCGGCAGACAGCCTTCCTTGCGAACTTCAGGAGGCAGTCGTAACCACTAAACAGCCGGCTACTAAATTAGTCGGCTCTACCCTCGTTTCAACTATTCCCGGCACCAACCTTGCTGATCTCGGCACCGCTCTCGATGTTCTTGCGCAGTTGCCGATGATTACGGTTGAGGACAACGCCGTCAGTGTCATAGGTAAGAACAATATTGAAATCTATATCGACGGGCGCCCCATGCGCGACGAACAGGAGCTACGACAGCTGCTTTCTTCCAATTTGAAGAAGGTGGAATTGCTTATGGCTCCCGGAGCAGCTTACACCAGTACAACCGGAGCAGTACTTAAAATCACGACACGGCGTAATTTCGTGAAGGGGCTATCGCTTACCGACCAGTTTTTACTTGAATGTCGCCGCAAATGGTCGGTTTTGGATTACCTCGCCCTAAGCTATCGAATCGGTAACTGGGAGTTATTTGCCAACGGTACGATAAAACGCTATAACTCATTCGCAAAAGGAGTAACGACCAATACTCTCGTTTACGATGGCATGAAAACAGCAGTAGGCAGTTCTCAGCACATTACATACCCGACTACAACAGGCGTTGTCAAGACCGGATTCAACTATTCCGATGGTCCGCAATCGTTGGGAGCATACTACCGTTACAATCCTGAACGCGGTAACTTCAAAAACACAGGCTGCGAATGGCTTAATGATAACCCGGCAATCAGCAATAATATAGACAAGCGTATCAGGGCGCAAAGTCATCTTGTTTCCCTATATTATGAAAATACGTTCGCCGGTAAATATCTACTGCACTTTGACGGCGATTTCCGCCGCTCAAATGAGAGCAATTCCGTAGCCACTACTTATCCCGCATCGTCTAATCCGACAGTAAACTCTACAGATGAAAGGGCATCGACTCTCTGGGCAGGAAAGCTATATCTTAATATTCCTCTCGGGAAAGGAGATTTTACCGTCGGAACGCAAGACAGTTATACCCATACTTCGCTTGATTACCGTATGCTGAACACTGCTGTCAGTGAATATATCCCCTCATCACTTACTGATGCACGGCAAACTTCCGCCGCTTTGTTCGCTTCCTGGTCACGTATGTTCGGCAAATTCTCCCTTTCTGCGGGGGCAAGATATGAATATGTCGATTATGACTTTAAGGTTAACGCCATACGCGACAAAGATGTAAGTCGCCGCGACCATCTGTTGACGCCAGACGTGTCGCTCGGATACTCTTTTAACAAAGAATCGCAGATAAGCCTCTGCTATAAAATGGCGACAGTCAAGCCGTCATATTCGCAGCTTACAGGTTCGCTTAGTTACACGGGCTTGCACCAAATCGAGGGCGGCAATCCGGGGCTGCGTGACCAGAGGATGCATGACATTCAGCTGTTAGGCTTATGGAAAGGCTTCATGCTCCAGGCTGATTATACACGTTCTCTCGATACATACGCTTTTGTCAAGCAGGTATATCCCGCCAACAATCTCCAGCTACTTATGCACCCTGTGAATATCGACGTTTCAACTCTGAATCTCTATCTTGTCTGGAGCCAGCCCATACGCCGATGGACTCCTAATGTTACGGTTGGTATGTATAGACAGCGGTTACAGCTTGATAATCACCGATACAACAAGCCGATATTTTCTTATTATTTCGACAATACTTTCTCCATCCCTAAGGGGTGGACGATTACAGCAAATATCAGCGGCAGCTCACATGGAGATATGCACACCAACCGCTTTGGTGCATCATGGTTCACGATGGACGCATCGATCGGAAAGACATTCCTGAACAAATCCTTGACCGTCAAACTGTCTGCAACCGATATGTTCAACTCAGCAAACAACGACTGGACTATGAATACATACGGTGTATACGTTGACAAACGCCAAAGCTATGACCACCGGGGAGTGTCCCTCAATATTATCTACAACTTCCAGCCCAGCAAGAGCAAATATAAAGGTTCTTCGGCAGCCGAAGAAGAAATGAAACGACTTTAATAACAACTATCATACCATACAGAAACCTCGGCAATGATGTGAACTGCACCCAAAAAGTTATGCACAATACTTTTAGGGTCAATGTGCAATTTACACACAGCAATGCCTTATTTACCTTGATTTACAGACATTATTCGATTATATACCATATCAATAATCTCCTTGTCGACTATTGAATTAAACTTCCTCGCAAACAACTTACCTGATTCCATCAACTCATCAAAATCTCCTTTTCTCCAGATATATGGTCTACCGCGATTCCAATCGATAGCTCTCATGCATCCCTCGTATTCATCATTAAGATTATGTATAGTATGCTTAAACGGAGAGTTCCAAATCAAAGTCTGCAATGCAATCTCATCAGGAGCAAAGATATGTGAGAATGTCTTTTTAATCCATCTGCTTCTGGATATGGCGTAACGCGCGAATTCATCAGTAAACGAACACCATTGGGCTCCTTTTCTTATTTCATAATCCTTAAACTTCCGCGTAAGGCCTAAAGATTTTTGAAAGTTGAGCGCCATGGCCCGTAATTTACTTAATACTCTCCCCCTAATTCCATTGTCACGCAAATTTCTTGTAAAAAAAGCCGATACGATATTCTTTCGTCAAAGACCTTATCCAGCCCGTTGTCAGAGCAAAATCCTATCAAATTGCTACCTGACGGCAATGAGCCGAAGTAATCATGTATATAATCTTGCGTCTTAATAGGTAAATCTTGGCCAGACAGCAGATGGTAATAGGAATAACGCCCATTTGCAGTAGCCGTCTCTATCAATCTCAACTCCGCTTTTACCAAAGAAAGGTCTCCCCATCTTATATCGTATCTTTCTACAAAATGCAGAGAACTGTTACAAGGCTGAAAACTTATATTCAGCGAGCTTTTTGTATCAATAAGCAGATAAATGTCATTTCTTGAATCATCAAGGCATTTCAAAAGATGATTTAGGCAGTACTCATCTGAATGGGCTATTATTAAATAGGCATGCTTTTTCTTTATGTTCATTGGCATTTCATTGTATTTCAAGTCTGCAAATATAACGAATTTATTTTACTTAATGCTGTTTGAACATAATTATCTGAACCAAAGCATACAATAAACAATTTATATCCACCTATATATCTGCCTTGTAGATATTATTGAAGTGCGAAAGAAAACATAGAAAGGGAGAGAGTGCAATAGACAATCTGACTGCACCCTCCTGTTCATTTATTTACCGGAGTTGACGGAGGATTCTTCCTCCCAGAACTCGTCGTTCCAGTCTTCGTCGGTAAGCAGCTGCGGACCGTCGTCGCCGGCGTCTTCCTGCTCGAATACGAATTCGTCTTCTTCGGGAACGCGGTGGCTGACATCGAGCGGACGATGGGTAATGGTCAATGTGGCTTTGGCGGCATCACTGTTCACTTCGTGCCAGAGCAGGTCTTTCAGCTCCTGCAGCCCCTGGCCTGTCACGGCTGAGATGAAGACTGACGGCACCCCGTCCGGCAGCTCGGCGCGAAGGGCATCGGTAAGCTCTTCGTCAAGCATGTCGCATTTGGTAATGGCGAGTACGCGCCCTTTGTCCATCAGGTCGGGATTGAACTCGTTAAGCTCGTGGAGCAGCACGGCGTAATCCTTGCGTATGTCGGCAGTGTCGGCGGGAATCATAAACAGAAGCACTGCGTTGCGCTCTATGTGGCGCAGGAAGCGCAGCCCGAGACCTTTGCCCTCGCTGGCGCCCTCTATAATGCCGGGAATATCGGCCATCACAAACGACTTGCCGTCACGATAAGATACTATACCGAGACTGGGCTCCATTGTAGTAAACGGATAATCGGCTATCTTGGGCTTGGCGGCGGAGATAGCTGACAGCAAGGTGGATTTGCCGGCGTTGGGAAAGCCTACGAGACCTACGTCTCCGAGCAGCTTCAGCTCAAGGATTATGCTTTTTTCAATAGCCGGCTGGCCGGGTTGGGCGTAGCGGGGAGCGCGGTTGATAGGAGTGGCGAAGTGCCAGTTGCCCAAGCCGCCTTTACCCCCTCGCAGCAGCTTGATTTCCTGGCCGTCTGCAGTAATTTCTGCAAGGAACTGTCCTGTCTCGGCATCGAAGACGGCAGTGCCTACGGGCACCTCTATTATCCGGTCTTCGCCATCTTTGCCGAAAGAGCGGCCCGCGCCGCCACTCTCGCCGTCGGTAGCGAAGATGTGACGCTGGTAACGCAGATGGAGCAAAGTCCAGATATTGCGGTTACCCCGCAGTATGATATGGCCGCCGCGGCCGCCGTCGCCTCCGTCCGGGCCTCCCTTGGGTACATATTTGGCTCTGTGGAAGTGGCGCGAGCCTGCGCCGCCTTTGCCGCTGCGGCAAAGTATCTTGACATAGTCTATGAAATTGGAATCTGCCATTATGCGTAAGTTGTTAACAAGTCATTTTGCGACAAGCCATGCGGTAATCGTCTGGAGAACCTATGTCGATCCAGGTGCCGTCGATGGGGAAGTAAGACACTTTCCGGCCAGAGGCAAGCAGGGAGTCGATGAAATCCGTGGCATCTACGCGAGTCCGGCCGTCGAGACTGCCGAGGGCCTCGCGCCGCACTATATAAACGCCGGCATTGGCAAAATAGTTGTAGGTAGGTTTTTCCTCAAAACCGAGTACACGCTCCTCGTCAGTGGAGAGAATGGCATACGGGACGCTGACCGAGTAAGGCACTGCAGCCATGGTAAGCGTTGCTCCGGTAGCGACATGATGCTCATACATGCGCTCGAAGTTGAGGGTGGTAAGCAGGTCGGAGTTCATGACCAGCACATTGTCGTGGTGCAGCTCCGGCACCAGAGCCACCGAGCCGAACGTGCCGAGCGGGCTGTCTTCGCGTACACAGGTAACGCGGGCCGGATGTCCGGGGGCGGCGAAGTGCGCCTCGATCTGCTCGCGCAGATAATTGACCGTCACGTAGATATCCGCTATACCGTATGAGGCAAGCGCACAGACATTGTGGTCGATGATAGGACGGTCGCCTACGGGCAGCAGCGGTTTGGGAGTGGTCAGCGTCAGCGGACGCAGCCGCTCGCCGCGCCCTCCGGCCATAAGGATGGCGTCGAGCGGCAGCATGGAGCGCAGCTCGCGCAGGTTGGCTATGCCGACGATACGGTCGTCTGCGTCTACCACCGGGAGCAGACCGAGACCGAGGGCACGGGCTTGCTGGAAGCTATGAAGATTGTCGGCGCCGAGATGCAGCCTGCGGCACTGACTATTCATCACTTCGGTAACGGGCGACAACAGTGACTTGCCAGCCAGCAGACCGCGTCGTATGTCGCCGTCGGTAAGCGAACCGAGCAGTCGGCCGCCGGCATCGGCCACAAACAGGTTCAGAGGAATCCCGCTGAGCCGGTTGATGCGATCCAGCGCCGAGGCGATGTCAGATTGGGAGCTGACCACACACTCAGCACACGGAAAAGCGGAAGCGCCCATGATCAGTCAAGTGTAGCGGCGAACTCCATAAGATACGCCTTGATGAAATCGTCGATGTCACCGTCCATCACGCCGCCTACATCTGAAGTCTGATAACCGGTACGATGATCCTTGACGCGACGATCGTCGAAGACGTATGAACGGATCTGACTGCCCCACTCTATCTTCTTCTTGCCGGCCTCCACCTTGGCCTGTTCGGCCATACGGTGCTGCATCTCCTTCTCATAAAGGATGGAGCGCAGATGACGCAGAGCGTTCTCCTTGTTTTTCGGCTGGTCACGCGTCTCGGTGTTTTCAATCAGTATTTCCTCCTCCTCACCGGTGTAAGGATCTTTGTACTGGTAACGCAGACGCACTCCGGACTCCACCTTGTTGACGTTCTGGCCGCCGGCGCCGCCGGAGCGGAAAGTATCCCAACTGATGGCCGCCGGAGATATCTGTATGTCGATGGTGTCGTCTACCAGCGGAGTGACGAAGACGGATGCGAACGAGGTCATACGCTTGCCCTGGGCGTTGTAAGGGCTGACGCGCACCAGACGATGGACACCGTTCTCACTCTTGAGATAGCCGTAGACGTAGTCGCCCTCTATATTGATAGTAGCCGACTTGATACCGGCGTCATCGCCCTCCAGGAGCTGGGCTATGGATGTCTTGTAATTGTGGCGCTCGGCCCAGCGCAGATACAGGCGCATCAGCATCTGCGCCCAGTCCTGGCTCTCGGTACCTCCGGCGCCGGAATTGATTTTAAGCACGACACCCAGCTTGTCCTCCTCACGGCGCAGCATATTGCGCAACTCAAGCCGCTCGGTGTCCGCCATTACCGAGGCGTACAGCGCATCCAGCTCCTCCTCGGTGATAAGGTCGTCCTTAACGAAATCGAAAGCCAGCTGCAGCTCCTCCACCTGTTTCGACAGAGCCTCGTAATTCTCTATCCAGTAACGCAGCTCCTTGATTTTGCGCATCTGAGCCTCGGCGGCCTTCTGATCGTTCCAAAAATCGGGTACATGGGTGCGGAGTTCTTCTTCCTCCACCTGTATTTTCTTAGTGTCAATGTCCAGATAACGGTGCAGTGCGTCCCGGCGCTCCGCTACCTCTTTCAACTGTTCTTGCGTAATCATAAGTAGTCTTGTGGCTTCTTATATGTATTGTGATGAGAGTTCGTAATTATGATTGGGATTCGGGCGCCTCTACGTATGCAGTCCGAGTTCGGCCAGCATGCGCCGGTCCTGCTCCATCTTGTTGCCCACAGAAGTCAGCAGGTCGCCCATCATTATTCCGTTGACACCGCCGCGCAGCATGCGCCTTGTCGACGCCTCGCTCATACGCGCCCGGCCTCCGGCAAACCTGATGTTCTGCGTAGGCAGCACGAATCGGAACATGGCCGCAGTGCGGATTACTTCTTCCTCGCCAATAAGCGGAATATTCTCCAACGGAGTGCCCTTCATAGGATTAAGTATGTTAATCGGCACAGAATCCACACCAAGCGAACGCAACTCCATGGCAAACTCCACACGGTCACGCATACTCTCGCCCATGCCGATGATACCGCCCGAGCAGATCTCCATGCCCTCGGCCCGCGCGGCGGCAATAGTCGCTTTCTTGTCAGCAGGAGTATGGCTGCTACACAATTTAGAGAAAAAACGCTCCGACGTCTCCATATTGCAATGATAGCGACGCACTCCGACCTCGCGCAATTTATGCATCTGCCCACGGTCAAGCAATCCCATAGACGCGCATAGACTCAAGCCAGTCCTCTTGCCCAGTTCGCTATAGATGGCCAGAAAATGCGGCAAATCCTTATCAGAGACCTTACGGCCGCTCGTTACCATCGAGAAACGGCGGACACCGGCTCTTTCATTAGCCGAAGCTGCTTCAAACACCTCGTCCAGGTCAATGGCATTGTACGTGACGCATCCCGTCTTGTAGCGGGTAGCCTGCGCACACCAGGCGCAATCCTCGCCGCAAAGACCGGCACGCGCATTGATAATGGAACACGTATCCACATGCCCGGCCTCACAACAGGCTCTGACTATCTTGTCAGCGGCGTCACACAGCGCATCCACATCAGGATACTCCGCCAAAGCGAGAGCCTCCTCAGCATCTACCAGACAGGCAGCATGCTCAAGCGGCGAAGCGGAAGCCCGATATTCCCGCACAGCGGCAATCACACGGTCGGCAACGACCTCCGCGTCAACTACATTTTCATTGTGATCAATTCTCATAAACGTCTGGCTCTCCGCTGATTGAGAGCTTCAATAAGGAGAAATTGCAAATACCGCATACACATTATTACATTCTACGGCATCTTACTGCATACAAAAGTAATAATAAAAATCGGAAGCAGCAAGAAAAAACCGACTATCTTTCCAACCAAACATCATATACGACACTGCTATAATTACCAATCAAATATATAAATCTCCACAACAGCCAGCCGCACAAAGGGAAAACCAGCCAAAGCAGCACAACCGATAAACGCAAGACAATCAGCAATATACCCAACATGCGAATAAAAAACATTAAAATAATTTGGCCAAACCAAAAAAAATGGCTAACTTTGCACCGCAAATCCGAAAAGAGAGCGACCTCCTACGGACAGCAACAACGATGATTCGCTAGCTCAGCTGGTAGAGCACAACACTTTTAATGTTGGGGTCGTGGGTTCGAACCCCACGCGGATCACCAAGAAGTCCGAACTTCTACCGCAAAACGCTGAAAATCACTTGATTTCCAGCGTTTTTAATTTTACCCTATCCGGCAGAATACAGGGTCAAGCCGAATTTCGGGTCAGCGGATTTTTCCGGTGGGCGCAGCAGATGTCGGAATATAGTGTTAACTTTGCAGAATGAAACCAGACCAACTGCTCAGAGCAATCCTGCCCGAAGTGCTGATAGACAACTTC
>JAGBIJ010000032.1 GCA_017935045.1 Muribaculaceae bacterium | reverse complement strand
CGCGTTTGCGCTGCTTCTTCTTGCTTGCTTCGACAAACTCGAAATATTCATTGGGACTCATCTCATCTTCCTTAATGAGTGACGAGAACACATCCAGTTCGCCAAGTATGCGAAGCACACGCATGAGGGAATCGAAATAGCTTATATCGCCTTTCTCGATTCTCTTTAATGTCGTCAATGAGACTTGCGCCTGTTCCGCGAGCGACACCTGAGTGAAGTCTTGTCGGAGTCGCAAATGCCTTATTTTTTGTCCCAGCCGACGGCGGATTTCACTGTCAGGCAACATGTATATGTTCTCTTCCATGGTCGTACTTGCGTCTATTAGGCTGCAAATATAATAATAATAGTTCAAACTACGCCTATTTTTACGCTCATAATTTTCAGCTTAACTAAAGTTTATTGTCTGACCCCTACTCTCAACTGGCAAGTGCAAAATTAGCGATTTTTCGGAAAAATACATTTTTAGGAGTTCTCCAAGCGTCCAAGACCCCGTTTTTAACGATAATAATAATTTTTGACCAACTCCATATAGCGTTAAATCCCTTGCATGATAATTTCGAGAACTTCATTGAGCTTGTCGGCGGGGAGGCGTTGATGTAGTTGGCGCGGACAGCGAGGTTGCCTCTGATGTTGGCGAGGACAGCGAGGTGGGCATTGACAGAGGCGGTGTTGCCTTCGAAGATTTCAAGATAGGTCTCGCGGGTATGCAGACCGAGCCGAATCCGCTCATCATCGGTAATTGCATGGTCGAAGACAGTCTCTCCTATTGATTGGGCGTTTTCGTTGAGGATGCTCATCTTCTCACGCTTTACACCTGGGGATACTCACTAAGGCGGCCAAAGATGGGCGCTTTTTTAGGGCTTACCCTCTATGCGCTGCCTAAAGCAGAAACAATATACGGCAGTTCGGGCATACCTCCGGTATACGCTGACTGACAATAGCTCAGCGTCTGTTTAGAGGCCGTTTGAAAGCGAAGAAGCGGAGACGCTTGAGCGTATGGCCTATAGCTACTATCAGCATGGCAAAACCTATTTTGCCATGTATTGCTCCTACGGGCGAATGTGAGTAGGTCGCAAGCCAATGTATTTCAGCCGCGATTCCGGATAAGGCAGTGAGAAGGAAAAGCCACCACAGTATCCTGGTTACCGGGCTTTTCAGCCGCGAGAATTTCTTAAACCAGCCGCTCCATGAGAGATTGAGGGATATATGCCATACTGACAACAATAAAAAAATTGAGGCTATGACGATATGATACCGCACAGAGGCAGGATCGCTGCCGGATGTAGCCTCCAGCTCGATGCCGGACACAAGAACCGGTATAATCATTATCAGCAATGCCCAGTTGCAGACTTTAAGTTTTTGCATCTTTTTCATGCAGCAAAATTAATATATCTATGCGACTTATCAAAGATATAAGTATCTGAATGGATAAAATATAAAAAATTATTTATACCTTTGTGTCCGGATAGTTTTCAAGTTCCTGCGACTGTGAAGATTTGTCGTGTCTGCCGATTACGTGATATATGTATGCAGACCGAATCTCAGCGACATCTGATATCATGTTTTACTTAAAATCAATATAAGAAATGGAAATAGCAATCATTAATGAAAACGGAAACCTTACGGTTGTCTTGAAAGGACGCCTGGATACTCTCCAGGCCGCGGAATGTGACAAACAGCTTGCGCCTATACATGAAAATGCCGACAAAGACATTGTCATAGAGTGTGGAGAACTGGAGTATATCAGCAGTTCTGGTCTGCGTATCTTCCTCAGCATACTCAAGGATGTCAAGGCCAAGGGCGGCTCTCTCGTGCTGAAGCATGTGAGCAGTGAAATCCGCAACATCTTTACCATTACCGGATTTCATAAACTATTCACTATCCAAGACTGATATATCTGCCGATGTCTCTGGCCAACAAACTCAGCCTATATATCTCGCTGATAATCATAGTTATCTTCTGTGCTATCGGCGCGATCTTCCTGCGCTATGGAGCCGAACGCGAAGAAAGGCTCGTGTCGCTGTATGCGACACTGATAGTAGACAATTCGGTAGACAAGCTCGACAGCGAGATATCCCGCGTCGAAGGCCACCTTGCCAATTCCGCCACTGTGGTGGAAAAGAGGCTCGGAGATTCGTCCGGACTGATGCAGATGGTGGAGCAGATTGTGGACACCGACTCTCTGATAATGGGCGGCTGCATAGCGCTGCGACCCGGTGCGGACGGTGTCAGGCTGATGGAGTACGTCTGCCGCGGAGCCGACGGCACATGGCAGCGCAAGCACCTCGGCGACACGGACTATGATTATACCCGTATGCCCTGGTACACCGAAGCGCTGCGTCAGGACAAGGCCGTCTGGTCAGAGCCTTATTTCGACACAGGAGGAGGCAACAAGATGATGGTCACATGCTCATATCCGCTGCACGATGCGGACGGCGAAATCACAGCCGTACTCACGGCCGACGTCTCGCTGGGAGCCCTGTCCGGCGAAATCGCCCGTCTGCGCCCCATAGACGACAGCTATGCTTTCATCCTCAGCGACAAAGGCGTCTTTATGGCCCATCCTGACAGCGCTCTGATTCTGAAAAAGGACATTTACGCTTATTCGCGGGAGAAAGGCTGTCCCCATATCGCGGAGATAGGCTACGAGATGCTGGCGCATAAAAAAGGATCGAGACATACCGACATCGCGGGAGAAGACGCTCTGGTGGTCTACGAGCCCATCCCCGGCACCGGCTGGGCCATCTGCAGCGTATGCCCGTACGGCGCCATAATGTCGCGCCTCGACCTGGTCACTGTCAGAGCGGTAATATTCCTGTTCGCCGGGCTAATTATAATCATTATACTTGTCAGGCTGGTAGTCCTGTACGCCATGAAGCCGCTTGCGAGGCTGACCGGCGCCGCATCGAAGATTTCGGACGGAGACCTGAACGTACAGCTGCCCTCCATGAGACCTTCCGACGACATCGGACGGCTGAACAACGCCTTCGGAGAGATGCAGAAATCGCTGCGCCAGCAAATGGAGCGGCTTGTGGAGACGACCAAGGCCAAGGAGCACATAGAGAGCGAGCTGCACATAGCGCGCAGCATCCAGATGAGTCTTCTGCCTCACTGCTTCTCCCCCTTCCCGCAGTGCGACAATCTTGAGCTGTATGCCATTATACGTCCGGCCAAAGAGGTGGGAGGCGATCTGTACGATTTCTTCATCCGCGACTCGAAACTGTACTTCACTGTAGGCGACGTGTCCGGCAAGGGGGTGCCGGCCTCGCTGTTCATGGCCGTAACCCGTACACTGTTCCGCAATACGGCAGGCCGGTGTGACTCTCCGGCGGAAATCCTGTCAGTCATCAACGATACGGTACTGAAGGACAACGATACATGCATGTTCGTGACCATGTTTGTAGGTGTGCTTGATCTGATTACCGGACATCTTGTTTTCTGCAACGCAGGCCATAATCCGCCTGTATCGGTAAGCACAGGAGGCGTCGCCTTGTTGCCTTGCAAAGAGAATATCCCGGTCGGCGTAATCGAAGGATTCGTCTATGAGCAGGAAAGTATCAGCCTGCAGCCGGATCAGTCGCTGTTCCTCTATACGGATGGACTGACCGAAGCAGAGAACGCGTCGCGTCAACTCTACGGCGATGACCGGATGCTTGCTACACTGTCGCAGCACTCTGCCGACACTCCGAAGGAACTAATTACACACGTAGAGTCTTCCGTGACAGACTTCGTGGGCGGCGTGAACCAGAGCGACGATCTCACAATGCTATGTCTGCGACTCAAGCATGAAGACAGCCATACTCCGCTGCACAAGGTCTTTGCCAACACACTCTCGGAAATCAGCAGCCTCCCGGCCTACACCGAGCTTATCGCTACACGTTACGGCCTGGACGCCGAGACACGCGGACGCATCAATCTGGTGCTTGAGGAAGCTGTGGTAAATGTAATAAACTATGCCTATCCGGAAGGAGTGGAAGGCAAGATAGCGCTGGACTGCTCACATGACGCGGCATCGGGCGCCCTTACTCTGGAGATATCAGACTCAGGCATACCTTTCGATCCCACTGCCGCAGCCGGACCTGACACCGGCGCCCCGCTGGAGCAACGTCCCATAGGCGGTCTGGGCATCTACCTTGTGCGCAATCTCTCCGATGGTGTGGAATACCGCCGCGAGGCTGACCGCAATATTCTGAAAATAACCCTATTACTCAACAAATAAGCCAAACCTAATGAAACGTGATTCCTATCTTGTAGGCCGCGCTTTCCGCAGCTTTCTGTTCGCCTCGGTAATGACAGTGGCCGCCTCCCAGATGGGAGCGTTCGTCGACGGGCTGATGGTTACCTGGTTCATCAGCGACGCGGCCATGTCTGCCATCAACATAGCCATGCCCATACTGCAGCTCTACTTCTCGCTGTGCCTGCTGCTCGGTGTCGGCGGCACGCTGCTCGCCGGCAAAGCCATAGGCGCGCACGACCGGGACCATGCCTCGCGTATCTTCTCGCTCTCCGTCTCCTCGGCCACAGTTACCGGACTGCTTCTGGGCGCAGCCGGACTGATATTCTTCCAGCCCATACTGCGGCTGCTGTGTCCCGACACTTCCATTATCGGCTACGCCGGCTCCTACATGATAATCACGATCCCCTCAGCGGCCATATATATGCTGATGATAGTGCTTCAGCTCTTTGTGGCCGTCGACGGCGAGCCCAAGCGCGTAACCGTGGCGGTATCCGTCTGCATCGCCACCAACCTGATACTCGACTACATCTTCATAGCCCTGTGCGGCTGGGGTATGGGCGGAGCCGCCGCGGCTACCGTCATCAGCTACGTGCCGGCTATCGCCATACTTTTGGGACACTTCCGTAAGAAAGGCGCCCTGCGGTTTACCGCTGCTAAAAATATGCGCGAGTTGCCTGCCATCATGCGCAACGGCGTGCCTTCGGGTTTTACCGCCATGCTCATGTCTGTACAGATATTCGTCTGCAACATAGTGGCCATACAGTATCTCGGCACGGCCGGAGTCATAGTATTCGCCGTCTGCATGTATCTGCTGCGCCTCTCGATGATTATCCTTACCGGTGTCATCGACTCATTTCAGCCCGTGGCCTCCATTCTGGCCGGTTCGGACGACAACCGTGGCGTCGCCATGGTGCTGGGCAAAGCATACGGATTTCTGGGAGTCAGCCTGGCCATATATGCCGGCCTCATGATTCTCTTTCCGCAGTGGATAGGCTCGCTGTTCAGCATTACCGGCGGCCCCACGCTGGAGATGCTGCGGGCTGCCATACCGGCCTTCGCCTTCAATATCATACTTCAGTGCGCCGTCGGACTGCTCATACCGGTCTATCAGGTCTACGGCAACACACGTCAGGCCATGATAGTCTCTGTCGGACAGCCCATGCTGCCTATGCTTTTCTTCTGGGTAATGGCCGTAGGGGGCACAGGCGTATGGTGGGGCTTCGCCATCGGTCAGGCTGTCCTGCTCATCATCCTTCTGCCGGCTGTCATGCGCCGCAAGGAGGGCAAGATGCCTTTCTTCCTCATACCCCGGCAGTCGGCCAGCCAGATCTACGACACCAGCATAGTGCCTAACATGCGGAATGCCGGCACGCAGCTGGTAGAGGCTGACAAATGGCTGCGGGACAAGGGCGTTTCCGAAAGTCTGCGGTTCCGCATCGGCGTGACATGCGAGGAGATACTGAAGAATATCATCGAGCATGCCGATCGGCTGAACCGCAAGGCTGCCTCCGTAGATATGCGTATTACACTGCAGTCCGGCGCCGTGACTGCCGTAGTGCATGACGCCGGCCGCCCCTTCAATCCTGTAGAGCAGGATCCCAAGACCGGCCTCGGCCTGCTGATAGCCAAGAAAAGCTGCGATACCATGAAGTATGAATACATGTTCAATCAGAACATACTGACTATGACGTGGTCCGCCAACCCGACAAACGAATAATAAAAAACTAACCGATATGAAACAATCATCATTGAGCCAGAGCCAGCTGGGCATTTATCTCGGCTCGGCCTACCGCGAAGACCTCGCCTATCATATAGCTTACGCCTTCCGCTTCTCCGCCGATACCGACCCTGAGCGCCTGCAGGCGGCAGTAAGAAAAGTACTCGCATGCCATCCCGCGTTCAATGTGGCAATCGCCACTGACGAGAACGGCGAGGCACGCATGGAGTGGGACGGCGCCACTCTGCCCGACGTGCCGGTGCGCACAGCCACAGATGCCGAGTTTGAAGAAATCAAGGCCGGCGTACTCAGCCATATCGACGTGCCGGGCGACCGTATGTGCCGTCTGGAGGTCATCCGGGCAGAGAGCCATGTCTGGCTGACCATGGTCATACACCATATTATATATGACGGTTCATCGATGCGAGTATTCCTACGTGATCTGGACATTGCCCTGAAAGGGGGCGAAATCGAGCCTGAGGCCGTAGACTGCTTCTCTCTGGCCGAACGCGAGACGGCAGCCCGCTCCGGTGCCGAATACGAGTCTCAGCGCGAATACTACGTCCGTACATTCGGCGACTTCGATACCGACGGAGCCGCCCTCTACTCCGATGCCAAGGGCGTGGAGCAGCAGTTCAGCCACAAGGTGTTCCGCCTTGCCACCCCGCTGTCGCGCTTCAAGGGAAACTCGGCAGTAGCCAACGCCGCCATGGGCATCGCCTTAGGCGCCTTTACCGGACGCGATGATGTGCTTTTCACTACAATCTACCACGGGCGCAATACCCATGACACCGACAACACCGTCGGCATGATAGTCCGCACACTGCCGGTACGCTGTCATCTCGGCAAAGACGTGACGGCTCAGGCTCTCGTCGCAGAAATGAAGGAACAGCGCCGTGACACCCGCGCCAAAGATCTATTCTCGTTCGCCGATTTCTCATCAATGACCGGCTACGAGCAGAATGTACTGTTCGGCTATCAGGGCCGCCTGCTTGACATGGACTCACTCGTGGAGGGCATGGTTCCGGAACGTCTTGACAACGGCGACACAGGCGTGCCTGTCTCCATACAGATGTTTCTTGCGGACGACGGCGTGGATGTCGATGTCATCTGGCGTTCAGACATATATACCGAAGCTACGGTCGACCGCCTGGTCCGCACCCTCGACCTGGCCCTGGACCAGCTCTGCGACCCGGCCAACGCCGAGAGTGCCGTCAGCAGTTTCAGATTGACTGACGCGGCCGCCGATGCGGAACTCAAAGATATGGAGAGCGCTCCGGCACTCGATTTCGACCGCTCTGTGCCCATAGAGGGCGCGATAGCGGCGCTTGCGCGCGAGATACCGGACAAAACGGCTCTCGTCGCTCCGGACGCCAGCTATACCTACGCCGAGATCGACCGTCTCTCTACGGTCATGGCTCACAACCTTAAAGCAGCCGGAGTCACACCGGGCATGGCCGTCGGTGTGATGATACCGCGCTCGCAATGGATGGTGCTGATTCCGCTTGCCCTTATGAAAGCCGGCGCGGCCTACATGCCGCTCGACCCCTCTTTCCCTGAGGAGCGCCTTACGTTTATGACCGGAGATGCCGGCGTGACTTTCATAGTGACTACCGGCGGTCTGGCCGGCCGGACTCTGCCGGGCTTCGCCGGCACAATCCTGGACGCCGGCGCGCTCACGCAGGGCGAGGCAGCGCCCGTAGACGAATGGCCGGCCAATCCAGACGGTTCTTTTGTCATACTTTATACTTCAGGCTCCACGGGCAAGCCTAAAGGAGTGACGCTGACACGCGCCAACCTGCTCAACTTCTGCCACGACTACATGCACCTCGTGCCCCTCGGCCAGGAGGACCGCGTGCCTGCATACGCCAACTTCGGCTTCGACGCCCACATGATGGATCTCTACCCCACCCTTATGTCCGGCGCCACCCTCTATATCCTGGACGAAGAGCTGCGCCATGACCTCGACGCCATGCACGATTTCTTCGTGAAGACCGGCATTACAGCGGCCTTCCTTACCACACAGATAGCATGGCAGATGATTACCCTTTACGAGTTCCCCTCGCTGCGCTGGCTTGCCTGCGGCGGCGAGAAGCTGCCCCCTGTGGGACGGCTTCCCTTCGCTTTCGCCAACGCCTACGGCCCCACGGAGTGTTCCGTCTTCGCCACCTGCTACATGCCTCAGGGCGAGACAGACGGCACCGTCATAGGCCGGCCCATCCCCGGATATGAGGTACGCGTACTCGACAGATACGGGCGCCGGGTGCCTCGCGGTGTGCCGGGCGAGCTGGTCATCTTAGGTGTCAGCGTAGCTGTAGGCTATCTCAACCGCCCGGAGCTGACAGCCGAAAAATTCATTACCATCGACGGCGTACGCGCCTACCGTACCGGCGACCTGGTACGCTGGAACGAGGACGGCGACATACAGTTCATGGGCCGCATGGACGGCATGGTCAAGCTGCGCGGCCTGCGTATCGAGTTAGGCGAGATAGAGGCCGTCGCCACCCGCCACGAGGCGGTGCGTCAGTTTGCCGCCGCCGTCAAATCAGTAGGCGGCAACGACCAGCTTGTGGGCTACTATGCGGTCAAAGAGGGTATGGATGTCTCACCCGAAGAGCTGCGCGACTTCATGTCGGCAGATCTGACGGAATTTATGATTCCGGCAGCCGTGATGAAGCTTGACAGTCTGCCGATGAACCAGAACGGCAAGATAGACCGCAAGGCTCTCCCCCTGCCTGAAATCGAAGTGGCCGAGGAGACAGTGCCTCCTGCTACAGACGATGAACGCGAGATGACGGAAATAGTCGCCGGCGTGCTGGGCCACGACTCATTCGGTGTCACGACCAATCTGCTGAAGGTCGGCCTTACCTCTCTGCTGGCCATGCGCCTTGTGGCCACCATCGCCAAGAAGCGCGACGTGCGCATGACCTCCAAGGCTGCCATGGCCGACCCGACCGTACGCGGCCTGATCAAAGCTCTTGAGCAGGCTTCCGCCGCCACTTCCGCCGCTCCGGCCAAGACCGCCGCCAAGCGCAAGTATTACCCCATTACCGAAAATCAGCGCGGCGTACTCATAGACTGGGAGCGCAACCGCGACGCCCTGCAGTACAATGTGGCCCAGGCCATCCGCATCAAGCGGGACACAGACTTAGAGCGGCTGAAGAAGGCCATAGCCGAGGCCGTCAAGGCACATCCGGCCCTGGGGGCGCGTTTCGTCAACCGCAACGGCGACATCATGCAGCAGCGCATGAAGGTCGAAAATGTGGAAGTCGATGAAATCACGCTCGACCATGCTCCGGAGCGCGCTGATATGCAGGCGCTTGTCCGTCCGTTCGACCTTTTCGCCGAGCCGCTGTATCGTTTCGCCATAGTACGCCACGCCGATGATGCCTGGCTTTTCATGGACTTCCATCATATCGTCTTCGACGGTGTCTCGGCCATGGTCTTCTTCGATTCTCTGTCGAGGGCTTACGCCGGCCAGAATCTCGCGGAGGAGGAATACTCCGCCTTCGAGTGGGCCGACGACGAGGCTGCGCTGCTGCGCGGCGCCGAGTACGAGGAAGCGGAAGAATGGTTTGACAGACTGCTTGGCGAAGCGGAGACCACTGTCTATTCCCATAGCTCGTCGCCCGAAGCGGTGCCTCAAGGCACTCTGCTCCGTGTGGCAGCCGAGCTGGATGCGGCAGACATAGACCGCTTCTGCAGTGACAACGCCGTGACTCCAAGCAACTTCTTCCTCTCGGCCTTCATGCAGACCCTCCACCGCCTGACGCGCAACGAGACACTCGCCATCACTACGGTAAACAATGGCCGCAGTGACGTGCGCCTTATCGACGATATCGGCATGTTTGTCAAGACTCTCCCTGTCGTTTCCCGCGTCTCCCCGGCGCAGGCAGCCAAGACTACTCCGGCACAGATGGCTCTGGAGCTGCAAAATCAGTTCAATACCACCCGCGGATACGATTTCTATCCCTTCACAGAGATTGTGCGCCGCTTCGGCCTGAGACCCGAAATAATGTATGTATATGAAGGAGGTGTGTCGCTTGATGCCGCCGACGGACCGCTTTCCGACGAAAAGATACCGGTAGCTCTCGATACTGCCAAGGTGCCGCTGACGCTTCTGATATTTACTCCAGCTCCCGGCAAATACCGGCTGGAGCTGGAATACGACGCCTCGCTCTACAGCAACGCCGATATGGCGGTGCTGCTTGACATGGTCGGCTCTGCCGCATCCGGCAATGTCTGCGCCGCCACTGTCCGCGAAGCCGCTCTACTCTCTCCGGCCAAAGACGTGGAGCTTGAGCCGATACGCGACGGGGAGTGCGGCGATGTGCCATACACTTCTTACCACGGCGCCTTTGAGCTACAGGCCGACGCATGTCCCGACAGGCTTGCGCTGGTAGCCCGCGACCGGAGTCTCACTTATGCGGAGCTTGACGCCGAGGCCAACCGCATAGCCAATGCCCTGCGCGCCAACGGCGTGGAGCGGGGCGACAAAGTAGTTGTGCTTCTGCCGCGCGACTCCCGGCTGATAGCCGCCATCTACGGTGTGATGAAGACTGGCGCGGCCTACATACCATGTGATCCGGAATACCCGGTGGAGCGCATCAAGCTGATTACGGAGGATTCCGATGCCAAATGGATAGTCACTACCGCCACCAGACTCGATTCCTTCCCCGGCAAGGCCATAGACATCGACACGCTGCTCGCCTGCCCCGACGCCTCTCGTCCGGGAGTGGAGATTGAGCCCGACGACCCCGCATATCTTATATACACTTCAGGCAGCACAGGCCGCCCCAAGGGTGTGGTCATCCACCACGGCGCCGCCGTCAATTATCTCTACGGCTACCGCAAACTGATATACTCCCCTATGGGTGCCGACGAGCCTAAGGTCAACATGCTCATCGTGACTATCTCGTTCGACGCCTCGCACGTAGACCTCGGCACGTCGCTCACTTCGGGCCATACGCTTGTACTGGCCGACGAGGAGGAATGTAAGGACGTAGCCATGCTGGCCGACCTGATGAAGCGCACCGGAGTCGAAGCCTTCGATGCCACTCCGAGCCGCCTGGCCGCCATGCTCGAACTGCCGGAATTCTGCGAAGCGATAGCCGGCTGCAAGCTGCTGAACATAGGCGGCGAGGCAATTCCCGCATCGCTGCTGCCCAAGCTGGACAGCGCCGGCTTCAGGGGGCTGATTGTCAACGAATACGGCCCTACGGAGACAACCGTAGGCTCCAACCATGCCGTTCTGCAGAGCGGCAAGCCGGTCACTGTAGGCCCTCCGTTCTATAATTACCGCGAATATATCTGCGACGCATGGGGCGGGGAGCTGCCCGTGGGCGCCATAGGAGAGCTGGTAATTGCCGGCCGCAGTGTGGGCAAAGGTTATCACAACCTGCCTGAGAAGACGGCTGAGAGCTTCATTACCTTCCGCGAGGCTCCGGCATACCGCACCGGCGACCTTGCCCGCTGGCTTCCCGACGGCGATATCGATGTCCTGGGCCGCATCGACCATCAGGTCAAGCTGCGCGGCCTGCGCATAGAGTTAGGGGAGATAGAGAGCGTGGCCAACGCCTTCCCCGGCGTGAAGATGTCTGTAGCCAATGTATGCCGGATTCAAAATATAGACCACCTCTGCATCTGGTACGAAGGTCAGGATGTGAATCAGGAGGAGCTGCGCGCCCACCTGACGCGCCACCTTACCGACTACATGGTGCCGGACAGCTTCAATCCCGTAGATAAGATTCCCGTCACGCCCAACGGCAAGCTCGATCGCAAGCACCTGCCCGAGCCAGTGCTGGAGAAACTGGCCGAATACGTGGAGCCTGCGCCCGGCGACGAAGCCGCCATTGCCGAGGCATTCCGCCGCACGCTCGGCCTGGAGCGCGTCGGCGCCAACGATGATTTCTTCAAGATAGGCGGCACGTCCATCAATGCCATCAAGGTAGTGGCCGTTCTCTCGCAGAGCGGTCTGAAGATAAGCTATAAGGACCTGTTCGCCACCAAGACGCCGCGCGCCCTGGCCGCCCATCTGAGCGAGACCCCGCAGACAGCCGCTCCGGCCGCCGGGACTTGCGCTGCCGAGACCCCGGCAGAAGAGTTCGGCGACATACTGCGCAAAAATACCATAGCCGCCTTCAACGACGGCGAGCTTCAGTCCGTAGGCAATGTGCTGCTGACAGGAGCCACCGGCTTCCTCGGCGTACATGTGCTTCACTGGCTGCTCGACGCCACCGACGCCCGCGTCTATTGCGTGGTGCGCGGCTCCAAGAGCTTCGACGCTTCCTCTCGCGTGCGCACGTTATTGTTCTACTACTTCGGCGATACCTACGAGCATCTCTGGGACAAGCGTATTTTCATCGTGACCGGCGACCTGACCGAAGCCGCTACCCTCGCGGCGCTTGACGCTTCTGCCATAGACACTGTCATCAACTGCGCGGCCAGCGTGAAGCACTTCGCTCCGGGCAACGAGATTGAGCATGCCAACGTCGATACGGTACGCAACATAGTGGACTGGTGCGCGGCCCATGACCGGCGCCTGGTGCATATCTCCACCGTCTCGGTGGCCGGCGACGCCGAAGCCTCCGTAGCAGCGGCCAAGGTTCTGACCGAGCAGTCGCTCGATCTCGGCCAGGGGCTCTCAAACCAGTACGTGAAATCGAAATATGACGCTGAGAAAATCATACTCGGAGCCATAGCGGAGGACCGGATTCAGGCCAAGATAATGCGTGTGGGCAACATTTCGCCACGCGAATCCGACGGCGAGTTTCAGGCTAACTTCCAGAGCAACGCCTTCATGGGCATGCTTCGCGCTTATCTGGCGCTCGGATGCATACCTTACAGCCATCTTGACTCTTCATGCGAGTTCTCTCCGGTCGACCAACTGTCCTGGTCCATCCTCCGCCTCGCCACGACTCCGACTGACAACGTAGTGTTCCATCCGCTCAATAACCATCACGTGCCTATGGCAGACGTCATCGGTGTGATGAACGAGGTATTGCCTAAGAAGATAGAATGTGTGGAGCCCGGACTGTTTGCCGCCCGCCTGAACGAAGCGATGGCCTCCGGCTCCGATGTCGTCACGCTGCTCCAGCCTCTGGTGGCTTACCAGTCGGCCGACGGCAACACCGCTTATATAGGCTGCTCGCCCAAGTTTACCAACGAGATTCTGTTCCGTCTGGATTTCCGCTGGAGTCCCACGTCGACAGCCTATATACGCAACTTCATCACGGCCATAGCCGGCCTCGGATACTTTGACGCCGCCATGGCTCCCGAATGACAGAATACTCTATACGTCCGATAAATCCCGAAAGGGATCTCCCCACTCTCGATGAGAGAATATCGCGGCTCCCCCTCTGGAGACGCCGCGATACTCTCTCATACGTTTTTCCCATCGACCGGCTCCAGTCCGCTCTGGCCTGGGAGCTGCTGGAAAATCTGCTGCTGAGACATTGCGGCATCTCCCCTTATGGCTTGCGGCTTGACCGCACAACCCTCGGCAAGCCTTTTCTGCGCGGTTATCCCGGTCTGCATATCAGTCTGAGCCACTGCCCTGAGGCAGCGATGGCCCTGGTCTCCGACATACCCGCCGCCTGCGACGTAGAGCGGATTCAGAATCCCGATTCGCAGACCGAAGCAGTAGCCGAACTGTATTACAGTCCCGCCGAACGCCGGCTGATTGCCGGCTCCCCCGACCCGGCCCTGGAATTCACGAAGATCTGGACTGTAAAAGAAGCGGTCTTCAAGCTCGACAATTCCATTGATATAGAGCGCCTCGATACTTCTGCCCTTCCCCCGTCTCTTTCTGTCTGCTCTACCGTGGAAGCCGATTTCGTAGCCACAATAGCAAGAATTAGCCCGGACGAGATGACATCATAGTACAGAAGAAAATGCGGGGCTTCGGTAAAATACATCATCCAGGTATTGCAAATCTCAGATTTCAGACCTACCTTTGCAAAAAATATAGAACCGATGAAACACCTTATAATCGGCGGCGTAGCCGGAGGCGCCACTGCCGCCGCCCGCCTCAGACGCATAGCCGAAAACGATGAAATCATACTTTACGAAAAAGGCGAACACATATCATACGCCAACTGCGGACTCCCCTATTATATAGGCGGGACTATATCCTCACGCGACCGGCTGTTTGTCCAGACTCCCCGGTCATTCAGCCGACGCTTCAATATCGATGTGCGCACCAATTCCGAAGTGACAGCTATCCACCCCGACTCAAAATCGGTGGACATCAAAGGCCCGGACGGCGCCGTCTACACCGAATCCTATGACCGGCTGCTGCTCTCGCCGGGCGCCAAACCCTTCGTTCCCCCGCTCCCTGGAATTGAGCTTCCCGGTATTTTTACTCTCCGCAACGTAGCCGATACCGATGCTGTCCATAGCTTCCTGGCTTCGCGTCACGTAAGCCGCGCAATAGTCATCGGCGGCGGATTCATCGGCTTGGAAATGGCCGAGAATCTCAGTGACCGGGGCGCCGACGTCACTCTCATAGAGATGTCCTCACAGGTCATGGCGCCAATCGACTTCTCTATGGCAGCCATCGTCCACGCCCACCTTGTCGAAAAGGGAGTCAACCTGATGCTTGACACTGCAGTCACTTCATTCTCTGACAACGGCGGCGCAATCGGAGTCACACTCGCTTCAGGCAGTACGCTTGAAGCCGACATAATCATTTTATCCATAGGAGTAAGGCCGGCATCCGAGCTCGCTGTAAAAGCAGGTCTCAAGACCGGCCCGCGCGGCGGCATCGCAGTAGACAGCTATCTGCGCACCTCGGCGCCGGACATCTATGCCGTGGGCGACGTAATAGAGTACCCGCATCCGATCGGCGGAGAGCCATGGCTCAACTATCTGGCCGGCCCGGCCAATCGCCAGGCGCGCATCGCAGCCGACAACATGGCCCTCGGCGACCGCCTGGAATACGAAGGAGCTATCGGTACATCCATCGCAAAAGTATTCGATCTCACTGTCGCTGCGGCCGGACATTCCGCCAAACGCCTGCAGCAGCTCGGCATACCGTATCTGTCGGCAACTGTCCATCCCAGCTCCCACGCGGGATATTATCCGGAAGCCACACCTCTTACCATCAAGCTTCTGTTCGCACCGGAATCGGGCCTTATCCTCGGCGCCCAGGCAGTAGGTTATGAAGGTGTGGATAAACGCATAGACACAATAGCACGCCTGATCAAAAGCCACGGCGCCATTGCCGACCTGATCCGCACCGAACACACCTACGCACCCCCATATTCCTCTGCCAAAGACCCCGTAGCTGTCGCCGGATATGTAGCAGACAATATCATATCCAGACGAATGGATCCGATTTACTGGCGGGAACTGCGGGATGCAGCCCCTGGCTCCATTACCCTGATCGATGTCCGCACTAATGAAGAGTACGCTACCGGCTCTCTCCCGAACGCAATCAACATACCTCTGGACAGCATCCGCGACTCTCTGGAAAAGATACCAGCCGGACGCCCCATAGTAGTCTTTTGCGGCGTCGGACTGCGCGGATACCTGGCTTCTTGTATTTTGCGCCAACACGGATACAACGATGTGCGCAACCTGATAGGCGGACTCAAGACATACCGCGCCGCCACAGCCACACTCCCGGCTCCGACCGCAAAGCCTTCCCGCGACATATCTCCCGCGCCTGACACGCCGCCCATTGCCATTGACGCCTGCGGACTCTCATGCCCCGGGCCGATTATGAAACTGCGCGAGACAATGGACAACGCAACCGATGGTTCATACGTATGCATCCGAGCCACCGATCCGGGTTTTCCACGCGATGCCGAAGCCTGGTGTCAGTCTACAGGCCACCGCTTCATCTCGAAATCCTCTAAAGCAGGAATCCACACCGTCACAATCGCAAAAGCGACCCAATCAACGCAAGCACAGAGCGGAGCATGCACTGAAAACAGAAAGACATTCATCATGTTCTCCGATGACCTTGACAAAGCGCTGGCTACTTTTGTGCTGGCCAACGGCGCTGCAGCAACCGGAGCCAAGGTCACAATCTTCTTTACTTTCTGGGGGCTGAACGTAATCAAAAAAGAACGCTGCCCGCACACTAAAAAGGACTTTTTCGCGCGCATGTTCTCCTTCATGCTCCCATCTTCCTCGCGCCATCTGTCTCTATCAAAAATGAACATGGCCGGCATCGGCCCGCGAATGATGCGTCACATAATGAAGAAACGCAACGTCGAGTCTCTTGAAGCTCTACGCGATGCAGCCATAGCTGCCGGAGTAGAATTTATCGCTTGCCAGATGTCAATGGACGTAATGGGGGTAACGAAAGAGGAATTACTTGACAACGTATCCATCGGCGGCGTGGCCACATACATGAACCGCGCTGATTCGGCCACTCTAAACCTCTTCATCTGACCTAAGCCAAAGAGATATCCTCAAACCAACACGGGCTGCGGCATGCGACCGCAGCCCGAAGTTTTTTTACCGATATTTTTCAGTAACATAATAACAAAATATCAAAAAAATTTATTAACTTTGTACTCCAAAACAACACCAGATAATATGAGTGCAAAAATCATCACAATAGCCAACCATAAGGGAGGCGTGGGCAAGACTACCTCCACTGCCACACTCGGAGTAGCCCTCGCCTTGAAGGGACAGCGCGTACTCCTCATCGACCTCGACGCGCAGCAAAACCTCTCATTCACACTTACTCAGAACGAAGACCCGGAAAGCAGTATATACGACGCACTGGTCAACGACGCGCCTCTCCCCATAGTCCACATCCGCGAGAACCTGGACCTCGTTCCCGCCTCTCTGGAGCTTGCGCGCGCCGAAATCGACATGGCCACCAAGATAGCGCGCGAGGGTATACTCCGCACTCTGCTCGACGACTGCGCAGACCAATACGATTACGTGCTTATCGACTGTCCCCCGGCACTCGGTATAATTACCACAAATGCTTTGGTCGCATCATCCGAACTGTACATACCTCTGACCGCCGAAGCGCTTCCGCTCAAAGGCCTGACTATGCTTGATGACGTGGTCCGTGAGGTGCGACGCCGCGTAAACCCCAACCTCAGCCTCGGTGGCGTATTCTTCACACGATACAATAACCGCCGCCTAAACAAAGAAGTTGTCTCTCAAATCGAGCAACGCTACGGAGACAAAGTATTCAAGACTAAAATCCGCGAAAACATCTCGTTGGCAGAAATGCCCCTGTCCGGCCAGTCGATATTTGAATACGACCCTCGCAGCAACGGCGCCGCTGACTACATGGCGCTCGCCGAAGAAGTTCTCGCACGAAAATAATAAATATTATCAGTAACAAATATTTTAAATAATAAATATTACCACAACCGTCGAAACTATGGCCAAGAAAAACCTCGCATCACTTATGAGCGGAATCATGGGCGAAAGCCCTGTCCAGCCTGAACCACAGCCGGCTCAGGCCATCCAGCCCGCTCCCGCGCAATCCGCCCCCGCAACTTCGGCAGTCTCTGCTCCGGCACAAGCTGCCCCCGCTGCCGAGACTGCACCACGACGCAAACCCGGACGCCCGCGTAAATCAGAAGCGCCCGGCAAGGAGGCTGAGATAAGGGCTACATTTATAGTTGACCCAGAGCTGCTCCGCAAAGTGAAATACATATCTCTGGTCGAAGGGCTACTGCTCAAAGACGTAATCGGTGCGGCTCTCGCCGACCATATCCAGGCCTGGGAAGCCGCCAACGGAAAAATACGCCTCCCCCGCAAATAATCAGCCTGACACTCCGCCCGGACAACATAATGATATATACGCCATAATACATGTTCAGGGAAAATCAGAGCCATGACCTGACCGGTAAGTGTTAGACAGCTTCTAAGTATCCACGCTTTATCCAATAGCATCTCTTTGCCGCTTGAGTCACGATAAGTTAAAACCTGACATTCATTTACCGCAAAACATTCTTCATCCGCGCCTACTGTTAATATATGTATATTAAAATAAATTTATTTTAATATACATATATTAACAGCCTGATTATTAGTATATCTTGATTCTAATTTAAGGATTAGCCTCAAATCAAGCCCACTTAATGCGTAACTTTGCAGTAGGGAATAGTCCCGAAACAACTATAATACTGTATAAGTTATGAAAAGACTGAATAATTTTAATGTTAGCACCGGGCTGCCTACAAATGCCGTATGGTTTAGGAAAATCAGGGTGGGTTGTGGCGTGAAAATGGAGAAGCCGGCGAGAATCGCAAATTTGCGCAGACACGTATGGGTGTGGGGAAATACGGGATTCTCAGAAGCTGACGCTGATACTTCCGTCAGCCCCCCGGCGAAGCGTGATTACCGCGTCAACATACGTGGTGCCCCACGTCTCCGATACGAAGGGCGCAACGTCAGCCTCCGTGATTGAGCCGTCAGAACGCAGCGTTAAGGTCAGGACGCTCAAGCTGTGTACTCTGACTGTGCCGTCGGCTGCTATTTCGTCTATACGCCTCGAGAGGCAGCGCCGACAGGTAGTGTCGGCGGGAAGATTCCCGGCGGCTAAGCACCTGTCAGCCGAGGCTGCTTCCCGATCAGGGGCTAAAGGTACGCTGGGTGTTGATTTCATAATATAGTGTGGCGTTATACGGCTGCGCCGTGAGGAGGATAGAGTCGAGCAACAGAGGTTCGGCCTGGCGCGAGCGCAGGTAACCGTAGACACTGCTGATGGTACGCGCCGTGTCTGTCTGCAATCCTACTGTCTGGACACCTATGGAGCTGAGTGACCGGGTCTGGAATCCGGTCGTGCCGTCGGCATAGCGTACGGCCATGAATGTCTCTACGGGGCCTGTCTGATTGATGGTCTTGAACTGCCATTCAAGCCGCTCCCCTTTTTTCAGCGACTTGCCCGGCAACTCAAAGGTCATAGTCTCGGCCTCTGCAAGACGCCGGGAAACAGGCCCTGTCCATAAGGAGGAGCCTGCTGCCGCCTGTCTGTCGTTGCCCATAGCGGCAGCCTCACGCTCGCGCCGCTCAAGAGTCTCGATGACTTTTTCGCAGACCTCGCTGTAGCGCTCAAGATTATGGCCATACCAGGAAAGTGTCGAATCGAAATCGGCCTGGGTAAGCCCGTGGTTCCTGAGCGTCGACTGCCGAAGGACTCTGCGTACAGAATCGAGCCCGGAGGCTGAGATTTCAGACGAACCTTCGATGACGGTATACGACTCGCCGACATACAGGTCGGCGAGCAGATCGGCCAGATTGTCTTCGTCAAGCACCCCTTCGGGACGGGACGAGCAGGATGGCAGCAGTAAAAGCAGGGCGCCCAGAGAGGCCAGGGAGTTATTTCTCAGTCGGAACGTCATCGGTGTCAGTGGCTTGCAGCTGTGGCTTGCGTCCCCGGAAGCAATCCCAGGCGGGAGCTATGTCATTGCTGTAGAAGAACAGTAGCATCAGGACGCCTACGCATATCGCGGCATCCGCAATGTTGAATATGTACTGGAAAAATTCCCAACTATGGCCGGCAATATCGACAGAAAACAGCGGGAAGTAGAGCATATCGACTACCCGGCCCTCGAACCATGATCCGTAGCCCTGACCGACCGGCACGAATGTGGCTATCTCAGGAGGCACGGGGTTGGAGAAAATCTCACCGTAGAGGACACAGTCGAAGATGTTGCCGGCGGCTCCAGCGGTAATCAGGGCGACGCAGACGAGAAAGCCTGTACGCAGCGCAGCGCAACGGCGTACCCGCGCCAGAAACCAGATGAAGAATCCAACGGCGGCTATGCGGCCGAAGGTCAGCAGCATCTTATTCCACAGCTCAAGTCCGAATGCCATGCCTGCATTTTCTATAAACTTCAGGCGGAACCAGGACGTTACCGGGACTTCTTCGCCCAGATAGAAATGTGTCTTTACGTATATCTTGAGGAGCTGGTCGGCTATGATGACAACCAGGATAATGGCAAGGGCCAGAAGCCCGCGTTTCTTCTTCATGTCTATCGTTTTGCGTCTATGGAGAGGGTGGCATGAGGCACAGCGCGCAGTCTCTCCTTGGGGATGAGTTTACCGGTAACGCGGCAGATGCCGTACGTCTTATTGTCAATGCGCACCAGCGCTGCACGCAGTTTGGCGATGAAGTCGGCCTGCCGGCGTGCCAGACGCACAGCTTCCTCCTTGCCGTAAGTGTTGGCGCCTTCTTCCAGGGCCTTGAACGTAGGGGCTGTGTCAGAATCGCTGTTGTCAGAATCATTGACAACCAGCGATCGCAGTGTCTCGTATTCGGCAAGCGCCTTGTCAAGTTTGGTCTGCACCAATGTACGGAATTCTTCAAGCTCCAGGTCGGTATATCTTGTCTTTTCAGTCATCGTCTTAAATATTGTTTAGGGTAATTTTTCTTATTTAACGCGGACGGCGGCATGAATGTTTGCGCGCCGCCGCCCGCGCTATGACAAGAAAACCCGGATCAGACTTTGAGTACCTCCACGTCGACTTTGATTCCGTCGATATCAAGCGCCTGGAGAGCCGGGCCGGCGGCGATGGAGTCTACGATTTCGATAGAGTCCGCCAATACCTGGGAGGCGATGTAGCTGCCGTAAGCGGCAACGGCAGAATCAGTCTCGGGAGCGTGGGTCAGGCGGACACGGACACGGTCGGTAATCTCGAAGTCTGAGTCCTTGCGAATGTTCTGAATACGGTTTACCAGCTCACGGGCTATGCCCTCGTCGCGCAGAGCGTCGGTCACGGTAATGTCGAGGGCCACCGTGAGGTCGCCGGCGCCGCCGGTAAGCCATCCGGGGATATCCTCGGCAAGAATCTCGACATCGTCAAGCGTGACACAGGGATTGCCTTCGATTTCGGAGAAGCAGACAGAGCCCTGACTTTCCAGAACAGCTATCTGCTCCTGTGACATGGACTTTATGGCTGCGCCGAGTTGCTTCATTACCTTGCCAAAGCGGGGGCCGAGCTTCTTGAAGTCGGCTTTAACGCGCTTTACAAGACCGCTCTCTCCGGCAGCTACAATCTTGATTTCCTTAACGTTGACTTCGGATGCGATGAGCTGCTTCATAGCCTCGACCATCGCGCCCTGCTCGGGCGTAGGCACGGGGACAAGCAGGGTCTGGAGCGGCTGACGCACCTTAATCGAGACCTTGCGGCGCAATGCAAGGACAGCGCTGGTAATATCCTGAGCCAAACGCATCTGACGCTCCAGAGCCTTGTCGATATGAGATTCGTCGGCTTCGGGGAAAAGGGCGAGGTGGACAGGAGTATATTCGTCGCCGGTCACGGGAGCCATCAGGTCGGCGTAAAGGCGGTCGGCGTAGAAAGGCGCTATCGGCGCCATGAGCAGGGCGACGGTCTTCAGACAGGTATAGAGAGTCTGATAGGCCGAAAGCTTGTCGGGAGTCATGGCTCCGGTCCAGAAGCGCTTGCGGTTGAGACGGACATACCAGTTGGAGAGATTGTCGCCTACGAACTCGGAAATAGCTCGGGCGGCGCGGGTAGGCTCGTAGTCGTCGAGGGCGGCATCCACGTCCTTGACCAGAGTGCCGAGCAGGGAGAGAATCCAGCGGTCGATTTCGGGACGATCCTTATATGGTATCTGCGGCTCTGCGGCTGTAAAGCCATCGACATTGGCGTAAAGAGAGAAGAACTTGTAGGTGTTGTAAAGTGTGCCGAAGAGCTTTCCGGAGACTTCTTTCACACCGAGGTCGTCGTACTTGAGGTTGTCCCAGGGCTGAGAGTTCTCAATCATATACCAGCGGACCGGGTCGGAGCCGAAGCGGTCGAGAGCCTGGAAGGGGTCGACAGCGTTGCCGAGGCGCTTGGACATCTTGTTGCCGTTCTTATCGAGTACGAGTCCGTTGGAGATGACGGCCTTGTATGACACTGTATCGAAGACCATGCCGGCTATGGCATGGAGCGTATAGAACCAGCCGCGGGTCTGGTCGACACCTTCGGCTATGAAATCGGCGGGGTATACCTCGCGGGAGTCGAATACCTCTTTATTCTCGAATGGATAGTGAATCTGGGCGTAAGGCATGGCTCCAGAGTCAAACCATACGTCGATCAGGTCTGTCTCGCGGCGCATGGGACGACCGGACGGGCTGACCAGGACTATATCGTCGACGTAGGGACGGTGGATGTCGATAACAGCATAATTCTCCGCAGTCATCACTCCAGGCTTGAAGCCTTTGTCCGTGAGCGGGTTGGAGGGCATGAATCCAGCCTCTACGCTACGGTCTATGGCATCGGAGAGTTCGGCGAAAGAGCCGATACACAGCTGCTCCTTGCCGTCTTCCGTGCGCCATATAGGCAGAGGCGTACCCCAGTAGCGGGAGCGGGAAAGATTCCAGTCCTGAAGATTCTCAAGCCATTTGCCGAAACGTCCGGTGCCTGTGGAGGCCGGTTTCCACTTGATGGTGTCGTTGAGTTCCATGAGTCGCTCACGCGAGGCGGTAGTGCGTACAAACCAGGAATCGAGGGGATAGTATAGCACGGGCTTGTCGGTTCGCCAGCAGTGAGGATAGTTGTGGACATGCTTCTCGATGCGGAAGGCGGAGCCGGCCTGCTTCATCTCCATACATATATATATATTGAGGTCTTCGGCTTTTTCAGCGGCCTTTGCATCGTATTTCCCGTCGGGATTGAATCGGGGATCGTAGGCATTCTTTACATATTCGCCGGCATGGCGGGAATAGAGAGGCACGTCGACACATGCGCTGACAAATGCCGGGGCGAGGTCGTCGATATCATAATATTTGCCTTGCAGATCGACCATGGGACGCGTATCGCCCTGACTGTCGATCATAAAGAGGGAGGGTATGTCTGCAGCTTTGGCCACTTTGGCGTCGTCGGCGCCGAAGGTAGGTGCGATGTGGACGATGCCGGTGCCGTCTTCAGTCGTCACGTAGTCGCCGGGGATAACTCGGAAAGCGTGGTCATCGAGACGCACGAAACGGTCAGCGCCCACCTCAAATACGCGTTCAGGCTCGGCCTGGGCGGCTTCCTTGACATAGGGAGCCGAGAGGTCTGTCAGTTTTTCGACGGGCTTTACCCAGGGCATAAGCTGCGCGTAACGCATGCCGATGATATCGGCGGCGGAGTATTCGGCCACGATGCGCCAAGGCACAATCTTGTCGCCCTGAGCGTAGGACTCAAGGGGCAGCTCCGCGCCTTCAGGCTTGAGATAAGCTCCGATACGGTCTTTCGCTATGACGATAGTAATCTTGTCGCCGTTGTAGGGATTGTATGTACGGACGGCGCAGTAACGGATGGCCGGGCCGACGCAGAGGGCCGTATTGGACGGGAGGGTCCAGGGTGTAGTGGTCCAGGCGACAAAAGAGGGTGTGCCCCATCCCGTCATCTCAGGTCTGGGGTCGAGTATTGTAAATAGGGCGGTAACGGTGGTGTCCTTGACATCACGATAGCAGCCGGGCTGGTTGAGCTCGTGGGAGCTGAGGCCTGTGCCGGCAGCCGGTGAGTATGGCTGGATTGTGTAGCCTTTGTAGAGATAGCCCTTGTCGTAGAGCTGACGCAGCAGCCACCACACACTTTCTATGTAGCGGTTGTCGTAGGTTATGTAGGGATTTTCAAGGTCGACCCAATAACCCATCTGGTGGGTAAGGTCGGTCCATTCTTTGGTATACTTCATAACCTCGCGGCGGCAGGCAGCGTTGTAGTCATCTACGGAAATCCTGGTGCCTATATCTTCTTTGGTAATGCCGAGATTCTTCTCGACTCCCAGCTCGACGGGAAGGCCATGGGTATCCCATCCTGCCTTGCGCTTTACATGGAAGCCTTTCATGGTCTTGTAGCGACAGAAGACATCCTTGATGGTACGAGCCATGACGTGGTGTATGCCGGGCATACCGTTGGCTGAGGGCGGCCCCTCGTAGAAGACGAACGAGGGGCAGCCCTCGCGTTCTGTCATGCTGGCGTGGAAAAGATTTCTGGCATCCCAGATCTGCAGCATCTGACGGTTGATGTCGGACAGGGAGAGCTGTCCGCTGTATTCTTTGAATTTCATATATAATACTTTCTTTTCAAATTATGTGTCGCACTGCACCCGTCGTAAGAGGGACTATTGTGCGAGAAGACTGTGTCGCGGAGCCGGACTCAGAATTTGCTTCCTTTGGCGCCTTTCGCTCCTTTGACTCCACCGCCGAGGGCGAAAATATTGGAGTCGTATGAGAATGTCTTACGATCAATATCACGCTTGCGTTTGAGAGCGAGAGCGACAAGACGATCCATGAGAGATTCAAAAGTTATGCCTGACGCTTCCCAAAGATAGAAGGAAAGCGAGCCTGGAATGGTGTTGATTTCGTTTACATATACTTGACCGTCTTTTTCATCAATCATCACATCGACTCGGCTGACGCCATGACATGAAAGTACACGGAATGTCTCGCCTGCTATGTGACGGATGCGCTCGCTAACTTCATCGGGGAGCAGAGCGGGAATTCGTTTTTCACTCGCCTGCATGCCTTGTGTACTCTTTGTGCCTCCCATGTATTTGTCTTCGTAAGAAAGGAAGTCTCCGGTCTTGATGGGTTCTTCGCAGACACTGCTCTGATGGTCGTCGGCATCGCCAAGCACGGAGCAATTTATCTCCTTGAGCTGCTCGACGAGATGTTCAACTATTATACGCTGGGAGAAGCGCTCGGCATTGTCAATTTTTTCAATCAGCTGCTGCCGGTCGGCTGCCTTGCCGATACCGACACTTGAGCCGAGATTGGCTGGCTTGACTATCACAGGATAGCCGAGAGTGTCTTCAATTTTTTTAATCAGCTCGTCTTTCTGAGTGAACCACTGGCGGTCGGTAAACCAGACATAATCCACCACGAGAATACCGCTCTCACGAAGTATCATCTTCATGGTAATCTTGTCCATGCCGTTGGCTGACGAGAGGGTATTGCAGCCGGCAAAAGGAATACCTATAGTCTCAAGCAATCCTTCGAAAACGCCGTCTTCTCCATTAGTGCCGTGGAGGACAGGAAGTACAACGTGAAGTTCAGAAATTATAGTATTCTTTTTAGCAAAACGCGCAACCTCGGCTTTATAAAGATTATAATCTCCATACTCAGGACGCATGAAGACCTCGGTGCATTGCGCCGTAAGAGCGTCCATGTCTCTATAGTTGCGAATCTCAAGCAGGGGAGCGCCGGTAAACCAGCGGCCTTGTTTTGAAATATATACCGGGATGACGTTATACTTTTCTTTATTCATCGCATTGATGGCCTGTAGAGCTGAAATCACAGAAATTTCATGCTCAACACTTCTGCCACCAAAGAATACTGCTACATTAGTTTTCATTTTTGGACCACGGAATCATAAAATGAATATTCAAATATGATTCCTCTAAAATTAAGAGGTTGAATTAGAAGAATAGGTATACGCACGCGCGCGTACCTTTAAAGCACAAAATTACAAAAAAAAATCAACGCGGCAAAATCGGACGATTACAATGCAAGGGACATGCACCAGGAGTGAACAAACGAGTGGGAGAGGGCAAACCGGATTAAGAGGATAGGAATACGAAAAAAGATACAGAGAGTGTGTGCGCTACGGACGCAAGGCGAAAATAATATGAATGGCCTGTATAAGCTCAATAAAGTTACTACTATGGAAGAACCGGAAGGATGGTTAATTTACATTTGTTTTTAAACAGCCTCTAAATTGCCTCACAACCAACGACCGAATAAGAAAAATGGACAAAATGGATAAGGACGAAGAAAGCTATGAAAATAGTTGAAAATGCACTCAGTCTTAATGATTGAATAAAATTGAATTTACTGTTTAGATGGTTTGAATATTTCATAGCTATTATCATCATAAAAAATTGTAATAGATATGACTTTACGCGCAGGAGGCTCCTTTTTTTCTATTTGAGACGCCGAGAGCATAGCAGGAAAATCATGGCTAACTCTAATATTATCAGAGTGATTAGAGGTAAAATCAGTGTCTGTTGAGCCGTTGAGGTTTGCGCCGGAAGCAGAAACCTGCCCATTACCCATGAATTTAGCCGCGTCAGAAGCTAAAGAGGGATCGGCAGGGCTATCAACCAACATCTGGCCCTCACCGAACATAAGCCACAGGACAGAGAGCTGCGGAAAGGCCTCGTGAATCTGACGCACAACCACATCACTCAATTTCTTATTTCGACCACTGAGGAGCTGAGAGAGCGATGGACGGGGAATGGAACATGTGTCGGCGAACTGAGAATTTGACAGTCCGAGGTGTTCCATAAAGAGTTTTAGACGAACAGCTACATTTTGATCTTCCATAGGGCTAAAATAGTGTTACTGAAAGGATATGCAAATGTAATCATAATTTTGCAAACTGCAAATTTATTTCGGAGAATTTTTAAACGAAATAGCAAATTTGCGAATGTAATGAATTTGTAAATTGTTTGGCTTTTAAAATTGCAATACTTAAATAGTAATAAAGAGAATATATGGGAATAAGTTGAATATTAGATACATAATACCTCAAAGCAGACACCATATAACTGAGGTGTCCGCTTTGAGATAATTTATTGTTTTAACACTTTAACAACAGAGGCTATTACATTAGCAATAAGCATGTTATACTAATACTAAATAAATGTTAATGTCTGTGTTTTGCTTTTTTAAACCCGGTGTAACAAGAACTTTACGGTATTGAATGATACGCTATGTATATGTATTTGTAAGCTTAAAATTCAGATATGCAACATGTAATTTTAAATTTTCAGTGTATGCAAAAGAAAAATTTATGAACTCAAACTCAATCTGTAAATTCAGGCCGAAACCGTTGTACTACGGATAATAGATTGGAAGAAAAGACCAATCGTTTAGGTCTTGCATCTCAAGCTGGTAAAACAAACTCTAATGTACGAAACGATGACTCTGCTTACGTATATAGTATTTGTTCCCAAATAGACCAACTACTACCCTACTCTCTCGCAGTCCAGGTACCCTTATAACTGGGATTTGAGAATTTATAGCTTGCAGGTACCTAAAGAAGATATGGACGGCCTGAGTTAACCTGATTTACTGATGAAATTCACGGGTAAATTACCGAATAGTAAATTACAAACAAATCTCAGAGAGTTAACAGCCTTGAATTTACTAAACAAATCATTGCTAATAAGTGATTTACGCACAAAATTTAAAATATTGAATTTTCGTTCAAATAAGTAAAAACAGAGCTAAAACGGTCGTTTTTCATAGTATTCCCCAATCCACTCGCTGGTTCACTATAACTAATAATGTCTCAGGGTTAAAATTTAAATTATTGTAATAATTCTCAGAATCACGCAAGCATGATATTAATATAATAATGAATTTATAAATATAATATATCATCTTTCTATAAGCATATAATATGATAATAGTTATAATTATTATTAAACATAATAATAAGAATAATTTATCATATTTTTGCTACGAATATTGAATTAACTTCTGAAACAATTAGATAATTAATCCAATAATAGGAAAGCATCAAAAGAAAATGCCGAAAAGAGATTATCTGAAGCAGTAAGCCGCCTTATCTCAAATACCGCGTTAGAAGCCGTTTTTAAGCTGAAATTCAAGGGATTATAGCATAAACAAGCTATCAGCTCGGAAGGCGTAAAAAATGGCTTAGAACAGGTTTTTACCATACTTTCGCGTAGTTGATAAATCTCTGATTCACTTAGATTTACAGATGGAGTAAATGAAAATGTACCATTTTCTGACATATATAATCCGTCGTTTTCAGCAATCAAATCGTCTTTGACGAGAATTGAAAATTTGCCAAGAGACGTACGGTCAGCCAGGATTTTTAGAATGTGGGAGAGATTCAAAGGCCGCATCATAATGTACGGAACGAGCTTTTCCTCTACCCCGGTCCAAGCTGAAGAAAGTACTGCCCGACTCCTAAATCTAACGGAACTTTCTTTTGAGATCTCATTCCGATAATAAGTCAGCGAGGGTGAATTGTAAAGAACTGATTTCAATAATTCAAGAGCAACCATCTCAGAATCCTCTGATTCAGAAAGCAGTGTCCAAATGGTCACATCGTTGCATCTAATATTAGAACAGAACAACATAGCGAGAGGTTCACAATACTTCAGTTTTTTAACAAATAGATCGTCATTGGATAAACATTCTATAGGCGTAACAAGCGGCTTAAGATACTTGTCAAATCTAAATTTATAATTAAATTTCTCAAATGAATGTACGCATTTTATTGCATTGTTATCACTTACAATAGAACTATTTTTTACATTATATAATAATATAATACTATTACCGCTAATATGGTTTTCATATAGCACGTTAACATAATCGCTAAATGTGTGGTTAATTCTCAAAATAGGATTACCATACTTATTGTCATTATTAGATTTAAATAATTTATACAGACAAATAATGTTGCTAATAATAAAATTTAGATTAAATAATAATATATTCTTATCAATTAAATCTAATATATTATATACATCAATTAAATTATCATCATTGCATTGCTGCAATATCTCGCGCTCTTTGAAATATTGATTTATGCAATAATCAATAGAACAATTATCAAATAGGTTGCCCTTATTATCAACGCAATGTCTGGATATATACTTCAGTAATTTATATAAATCACTGTCTACACACATTTCACATAAGGCATAATTATTGAATCTATGATTTATATTCAATGGATAATAATTAGGGGTATCGACAGAATCATTCTCGACAACAGATGGAGAAATCTGAGACTCCGAATATAGCAAATACTTTCCTCTAAAGGAAACATCAATATAATCATGCTTACGATAATACTCCCTTAACTTATCATCAGCAGGAATTAAGAATGAAAAATCAAAGCCTTTATTATGTGAATTAACTATAGAATTTGAAATTAATTTCGACATTAATCCACGTTTTCTAAAAGCGGGTAATGTGGATAATCCGCATAAATAAATTCCATTTAAAGAAGATTTAGTATGCGAGACCGCATCATAATGGCATGAATTATCAACGACAGAACAGTTAAACCTATATGGTATTCCAGTCAGCGCTGCGGCTATTTTATTATTGTTGCGTATATATTCAATACATTCCGGAAAGAAATAATTGTCATAGATAAGACGAATATACTCGTCGTCATCCTGGAATACTTCTTTCCAAATATTTATGAGTTCTGTTTTGAGCTTATTCATGCTTATTATAGTTTGTCAATCAATGACTTAACCCCAAAATAGAGGAGGCTTACCGCCAATAGATGACTGAGAAGAACGTTGCTTATAATATTATAACAAACTGAGATAGAATGATATTGCACGGGAAAGAATATTTTTCCAAAGAGAAGTTGCAGTAGATTATGATAATAAAGCAACATCGTAGTATTTATTATTTTATTACTCGATGCCAACAACTGCCTCTGTGTATTATTTATAATATAGTAATAGCATTGTTGCAATTTGCGTGTGTATTATTGTCTTTATTTATTATTTTATTACTTGATGTATTAGGGCTTTGTAAGCATATTATTTACAATCTAGTAATATTATTGCTGTAATTCACATATATTACTGTCTTTATTTATTACTATGTGTGTATATTATCTTATTACTACATGCTTACGCGCTTAGTATTATTGTATTATTATATGCTTGTATGTAGATATTATTATATGTATCAGAATATATGTTTTTATGTGCGCTATTTTGTCTAAATATGCATTTTGCCTGATTCGGATGGGATACGTTTCAGCGGGAATAAATTTGTTGTTCGATAAGGAGCGGTATAGGCAATGTAGAAATAATTAATCCTCTCACGGTATGTTGCTGTAACAAAACAATAACATAAGAAATGGTCGACAAAGAGCGCTGCTATAACAGAAGAATCTAAGATCATTGCATTAATGACAAAAAAGCGTAGTGAGTAAGGCAACTGCTGCCCCAACGAGACATGCAACAAATAACATGGTCTTAGAATCATTATAGCGGTTAGACCGCAGATTAGAGATTCATAAGGATAACCTATTATATTTTAAAAGTAGAAAATCCTTGATAAAAAGGTTGACCTATATGTATAGACCTCAAGTATAATCTTATCCACATTAAGAGGCGGATCAAATACCAATGTGAATTATGGAGTGAAAGCGCAACTTGGATTTTGTCATGCAGCGATGAAGCATGACAGGTCATACCTCTAAGACGGAAGGCAAAATACATTTGCGGTTTTGAGACTGCAGAATAATAGTCGAGTAAAAAAAATCGCACACAAGGATGACAAACAATGATAATTTGCACTGTCCGCCATATTTTCGGCATAACCGGGCCGCGCCTCAGGCGCATAGCCCGCTATGCTCCTGCGACTTAACCGCATACTGACTGAAAACCTGACGCCACATAATTCACATTTGCATTTGTCCCTAAAGAATAGAATGAAGATTGGTGTGATAGCAGTTCTATCTCTCAAAAGAGCTGTTTTCGTGTATAAGGAAAGACGTTGCTGTGACCGACAAATAAGCAAAGAAATGGTAACTGAGATAATGCGACTAAAATTTGGGGAAAGATGGAAACAACTATGATATATAACGGGTCACAATGAAGAATGGATAGCTTTGCCGGGAGAGAAAGAATATAGTAGATCATGTAGATAACAAAACCCAAAGACCAATCAGTATATAAACCGAGAATGAAAATAGAGCGCCATAAGTATGATGCGTAAGGCAGCTTTGCATGGTCAGCGTATTTGAGCGAAACATATAACGTGCGTTTGAGGTAAAAAACGGTACAATGAGAACGTCCAATGGGAATATTGGAGGGAGACAACAGGAATAATGCATTACCACTGGCCGCATCAGTATTGATTGTAGGGACATGCGGAAAGAGGAAAGCAGAAATAAGGCGGATAGAGCGCAGCATTGGCAGGCGGAAAATGTAGTAGAGAATGTGAGTGACGGCGACAAACGAATGACCAAGATAGTAAAGAGAAAGTGGATTTATAAGACAGACTTAGTAGGCCAGTGAAAAATGATTTCAGGAGAAAATGGAGGATGAACGGAACCGGCGGAATGAAGCGAATCAGGTTGGCGAAGGAGAGCAATTACAGCTAATCAGGCGTATGTAATAATATAGGGGTCACGCAAAATACAGATGGGAGTATGTGAGATGACACAGCCCATACAAAGATTAAGAGAGTGGGTAAAAGATGTATTGAGGGTACGATTGTACAGCTTTCTTAACGTGCCTTGTCTAAACAAGTCAAGCACAAGGCGGATGTTATTTTATTATATTATTACTTTATAAATAAATTACTAATCATAAACAATAAAAGTAAATTTTAATAATTGTATTACTTTATTATTTGATTATCTTATTGGAATGTCGGGGTTTAAAAAGGTGTGATGGAGTAGTTTCGACAATATACGCTACCGTAAAGGATAAGATAATCGAGAGAATAAGAGAGGGCCAAATGCCCAATAACGGGATAATCTCAAGTGAAACAAGTGTCTGGATAATGGGTGCGTGAAGGAGATACATACCGTAACTGACATTGTCGTGCCGGCCTTCCCAGATCCCCCAGCGCCCAGTCATAGAAAACCAGATGACGATCATTGCAAGCACGAGTGGCCCGAGGGTTTCGCTATAGAAAGGAATGAAAGATGAAAGAGCAGACAGAAGGGCGCAGACAGAGATGACGAGCCATCGGCGGGACATAAGAACGTCGAAAAAGTAATAGATAAGCACGCCGGCATAGAAGTACATAAGCTGACCCATAAATTGACGGGAAAGTATCTCAAAGATGTGACGGCCGGTGGATTCGTAAAGAGACAGAAAACATATACGCCAGGCGGAGGAAAGTAGATAAACGGTGCAGAATACGGCTACTGAGCGGCGCAGACTACGGCCGGCAAGGAGAGCGACAAGCGGTACGGAAAGATAGAGCAGCCACTCGACCTTCATAGTCCAGAGTGAGCCATTGACAGCATGGACGGGCTGCGATGCAAAGACGCCGGGGAGGTCAGGAGCGAGGAAATTAAGGAAGGAGAGATTGGCGGCAAGATATTTCCAGAAACCAGAGGAGGAGAAATATGCGGGCGCAGAGAGTGTGCTGACGAATACGAGAAGCAACGCGGCAAGCAACACGGTAGCCCAGTATGACGGCAACAAACGCCGCGCGCGACGGCGAAGATAGCCACAAATGTCGCCGGGGCGGCGAAGATAACTGCCGTAGATCAGGAAGCCACTGAGGGCAAAGAAACCGCCTACAGCGTTGTAGCTGGAAACGGGGAACCAGACTGTTGTGCCGGTAAATGTGCCGAAATGGGCGATGATGACGGCAAGAGCGAGTATATAACGGACTATACCCATATTGTTGGGCATAGGTATAGCGTATGGTACGGTATTGGGTCTGAGTGAAGTCATGGTGCAAATTTAAGCAAATTTCGGGGGATAGGCAAGCAGCCCCGTTCAGCAATGGCTGACGGGGCTGCCGTTAGGAGTCTATGCGTAAAACTTACTTCAGGCGCAGGTAGGAATAACCGAAGCGTTCGGCAGCGGCGCGGTCAAGCTCTTCGCGGAACTGGGGCGCTGCGACGCTTATCATAAGCTTGGCTCGCTCGGCGAGTTTTTTGCCACGCAGGTCTACAGCACCGTACTCAGTGACGATGTAGTTAGTCTGGAAGCGTGTGGTAACCACTCCGGCACCCTCGGTAAGCACAGGCTTAATCTTATTTAGGCCCTTGTTGGTCGTAGCAAGCATAGCGAGGAAAGACAGTCCGCCCTCGCTGCGCGATGAACCGTAGACGAAGTCATGCTGTCCGCCTACACCGGAGAAGATACGGGTGCCTATGGAGTCGGCGCATATCTGACCGGTCAGGTCAATCTCAAGGCATGAGTTGATACTCATCACTTTGGGATTCTGAGCTATGATGAAGGGGTCGTTGGTCCAGGCCACATCGCGGAATATTATGTCCTTATTGTAGTCCATAAAGTCGTAGAGCCGGCGCGAACCGAGAGCGAGCGAGGCTATGCTCTTGCCTGGCTCGACGCGCTTGAGAGAGTTGTCGATGACGCCGCTTTCAAGCAACGGAAGTACACCGTCAGTCATAGCCTCGGTATGAAGCCCGAGATGCTTGTGATTGCCAAGGGCGGCTATGACTGCGTTAGGGATACCGCCGACGCCAATCTGGAGAGTGGCGCCGTCTGGAATCAATTCGGCTATATATCCTCCGATTTTGAGTTCCTTCTCGGTAGGTGTGGCCGTCGGTACTTCTACCAGCGGGTCGTCGACCTGCACAGCAGCAGCGAGACGGGATATGTGGATTACCGGGTCTCCATAAGAGAATGGCATCTGAGGATTGATCTGGGCTATAACGATGTCGGCGCACTCAACGGCCGATGTCGCTACGTCGGCACTGACGCCGAAACTTACGTATCCGTCAGGATCCGGCATAGAGCAGTTGATGAGGGCAACGTCAATTTTCCAGGTGCCGTCGCGGAACAGAGCCGGCACTTCGCCAAGGAAGCGGGGTGTGACCGAGCCGTAGCCTTCGGCTATCCATTTGCGGAAAGAATTGCTGACAAAGAAGCTGTCGACCAGAAATGAATCCTTGAATTCGGGGCGGCATACAGGTGATGGGCCCTTAGCGACGGCAAAGCCGGTGTAGAGAGTCACATCGCGCAACTCATGGCCACGGTCGGCCAAAGCCTGCATCAAAACTTCCGGAATTGATGTCGAGCCTTGGACGTAGACATGATGGCCTGACTTTATGAGTTTCACTGCTTCGGCAGCGGTTGTGTATCTGGGCTGGTTCATCAGATATAAAGAGGGATTAGTGGTCGCGGTTAAAACGGTTTAATCGATCTTCAAGGCTATCGTAGTGACAGTCGTCAGTCAGCATGGAGACGCAGACACGCAGGCCGTTCTGCTCGCTGCCTGTAGAGGGCAGCGAGATGGCGGCGATACCGTAGCGCATCATCTCGGCCTGAAGATCGTCACTGGGCATATCCTTGTATCCGGCAGTGAAGAAGAATCCGTCGGATATCGGTTCCTGGCCGTCGCGGTCATAGACTACATGGAAGCCGTTGGACGTAAACAGGTCTTTGGCACGCGCACCGCGACGCTCATATTCGCGGCAGTCTTCGACGAAATTCAGACGCCCGTCTGCAGCGGCGCCGAGCATCGTGGCGAACGCGTGCTGGGCAGAGTGAGCGGTACCTGATGATAACGCGTAGAGGACTCCGAATACGAATGTACGCAGATAAGCCGACATGCCGAAGTAGTCATTAAGAGCCTCAGACTCGCGGGCGGCGACAGAGGGAGAGAAGCATACCATGGCTATGCGCTGACCGGCGTAACTGAATATCTTGGATGCCGAGACAAGGAGCATATAGTTGTCGGTATATCGCGCCACGGTCGGGATGAACGGAGGCTCGCCGGGCTTGCCGAAGTTAGTGCGGAAATCCATGCCGACGTAAGCCAGATCTTCAAGTACGATGACATCGTACTTGGTGGCCATGCGTCCGATAATCTCCAGTTCTTCTTCGGTAAGATTAATCCAGGCAGGATTGTTGGGCGTGCCGTATATCATGGCAGTCACGTTGCCTTTGGAGAACATCTCCTCCAATTTGGCTTCAAGAGCCTTGCCGCGACATGAATAAATGTCAAACGAAGCTTCCTTCAGACCGAGAATCCGGGCCTGATAGCGCTGAGCGGGAAAGCCGGGATTGATGAAGAGCATGGTGTCTTTCTTCGGGTCGCGGTGGGCCAGAAGAAGCATTGACGCGTAGCCTCCCTGCATGGAGCCTACGGTCGGGATGATGCAGTCACCGGGCATGTCGATGTCCAGGAAAGCTTTCAGGAAACGCGAACCGTTGCGCTTCAGCTGAGGTATGCCGGCTATATTGGGGTACTGGTTGGCTATGCCTTTGCGCAGCACCTCGCGCTCGGCTTCGACACCGAGAGCATTAGCGGGAATACCGGGATTGCCGATTTCAAGATGCACCATTCTATCTCCGGCGATATCTTCAAGCTCGGATGCCAGGGAGCTTATCTGGCGAATGGTAGCCTCGGTGATATCAGTGATGCCGACGCGCTTCATGGCGTCGTTGAGCTCCTGTTGTGTTATAGGGAACATGGTAATATATATAAGGTGTCAGCCGCGATCGGCGATTAGTTTGCGCGTGAAGTCGAGACCGGCGCGGAAAGCAGCGATATTGCTTTCTACAATCTTTTCTCCTTTGGCGCCGAAGACAGTGCGGATACCGTCTTCAATCTTCTCCACCTCTATCTCGATGAAAGGAGCGGCGGCGCCCAGAAGCACCATATTGGAACTGCGGGCGGTGGCCACCTGCTTGGCGACCTCGTCCATATCGAAAGCCACGGTATTATGCCAGGCGGCAAGCTCGGCGGCTACGCGGTCCTGCTCCGGATAATTGTCGATATTTATGAAGGGGACTGTGCTGGTCACTATCCATCCCTGAGGTTTAAGAAACTCTACATATCTGAGAGCCTCCATCGGTTCAAGCGATACAATCAGATCCGCGCCGCCACGGGGAATCAGGTCTGATGCTATAGGCGAGGAACTTATGCGCAGATTACTCTGCACGTCGCCGCCACGCTGGCTCATGCCGTGAACCTCGGCCTGCTTGATATACAGGTCTTCCTTAAGGGCGGCAGCGCCCAGAATGGTGGCAATGGAGAGGATACCCTGGCCGCCGACACCGGCTAATACTATATCTGTTTTCATTATTTTTCTGGTTGTGGTGTGGGATTAGTAAAGGTTATTTCTTTGCCGCTTTAGCAGCTGCCGCGGCGTGGCGGCGGGCGGTCTGGATACATTCGCGCCTTGCCACTACTACGGAGACACCGTTGTAAGCGAGCTCATCGCGGAATATCTGCATCATCTGCTCGTGGGTTTTGGGCAGAGCGTCAATAGTGCGCACATGAGCCGGATCGGCGCCCAGGCCTATACATATCTGCTCCAGTTTACCGGTGCCCTGGCTGTCCTGGCCTCCGGTCATGCCTGTGGTAAGATTGTCGGAAATGATGACCATGATGTTGCTGTTCTCATTGATGGCGTCGAGCAGCGGAGTCATGCCCGAATGAGTAAACGTAGAGTCGCCGATTATGGCCACCGACGGGAACTGGCCGGCGTCAGCGGCGCCTTTCGCCATAGAGATGGAAGCACCCATGTCTACCACACTGTCTATGGCATTGAACGGAGTAAGCCATCCTAATGTATAGCAGCCTATGTCGCCGAATACCTTGGGAGACTCAAACTCAGCCAACGTCGCGTTGAGAGCCGTATAGACATCGCGGTGGCTGCATCCCTGGCAGAGAGCGGGCGGACGGGGCATCACTACCTGCGATGCGCCTTTGCGCTCCAGCTGAGGCAGGCCGAGTGCCTCGCGTACGAAATCAGGATTGAGTTCTCCGGTACGGGGCAGATGGCCGGTCAGCTTGCCATAGATGGGCAGCGGTGTGCCGAGCATGCCGCGCAGACGCTCCTCGATGAACGGCTGGCCTTCCTCGATTACAAAAATCTCGCCACACTCCTTGGCCATGCGGTCTATAAGAGCCTGCGGCAGAGGATACTGGCTGATTTTCAGAACGGGCCACGGACAGCCGTCAGGGAAACATTCCATCAGGTAATTGTAGGCTATGCCATTGGCGATTATACCGCGGGAATGATCGGCAGCATCTATATATTTATTGAAAGGCGACACCTCGGAAGCCTTCACACAGTCATCCCAATCTTTGAGCAGCTGCTTGTATCTTACCTTCGAATTGCCGGGCATCAGCACCCACTGACGGGTATTCTTGGGATACGAAAGCTTGTTTTCCTCTATTGCGTCGCTCGTCTCCACTACAGCGCGGGAGTGTGCCAGACGCGTAACCATACGCATCAGCACTGGTATACCGTGTTCTTCCGAAAAGCGGAAAGCGTATGGCATCATGTCGTAAGCCTCCTGCTGAGTCGAGGGTTCAAGAGTCGGGATAAAAGCAAAATTGGAGTAAAAGCGCGAATCCTGCTCGTTCTGCGATGAATGCATCGAGGGGTCATCGGCTGCTACTACCACCAGACCGCCGTTGGCTCCTGTCATAGCCGAATTGACGAAACCGTCGGCTGCCACATTCATGCCTACATGCTTCATGCAGACCATGGCACGCTTACCGCAGAAACTCATGCCTAACGCCTCCTCCATGGCGGTCTTCTCGTTAGTGCTCCAGTGAGAATGGACACCGCGCTGACGCGCAAGCGCATCCTCCTGTATGAATTCGGTAATCTCGGTGGAGGGAGTGCCGGGATAGGCATAAACGCCTGAAAGGCCGGCGTTGACTGCACCGAGGGCGAGAGCTTCATCGCCGAGTAAAAGTCTTTTGGTAATCATTTTATTAGATTATTGGGTTAGTATCAGGTAGAAATAATGAAAGCCGCGGCTAAGTTATATCGCCGCAATTCAACGGCAAAGATACAAAACTTCATCAATGTATGCAAGCAAATCAGCAAAAATCACATATCCTCGCCACGGCTCTTTCATTTAAAAAAGTCTTGTGCTTCCGAAAAGCCTGTTATTTTATAGCGGGGGAAGTCTGAATGGGAAAAGGTAATTTTTCGCATTCATTTCTCTGATTTTCAATAAAATAAGTGGTATAAAAATTTGGT
>JAGBIJ010000031.1 GCA_017935045.1 Muribaculaceae bacterium | reverse complement strand
GAGGGTTCCACCTCTTCCCATTCCGAACAGAGAAGTTAAACCTCATCACGCCGATGGTACTGCGAAAGTGGGAGAGTAGGTCATCGCCACCTTACCGAGGAGGACAGCCCGACAGCTGTCCTCCTTTTTTGTCTCCGCGCCGATAGAATCCGCGCAGCCAAAGTAAAATCTATATTCTTGAAAAGACGAGAGAGAAAGACCGGTTGGCTTTCCCTCTCCAAATGTTTTCACAACGGAATAATCCTTATTGTGATTTGCTATTATTATTTTTGCGTTGCAAACTTACACAATTATTTTTGATTACACAAATTATTTTTGTAATTTTGTGAGATAACGTCTCAACAGGAATCATTATCACTATGCGAATACTCGGACTTGATCTCGGAACTACTTCTATCGGATGGGCTTTGATTGATACAGATAACAATGGTAATCCCGTGTCAATTCTGGGACTCGGGACGCGTGTTATACCTTACAGCGATGATCAAACTGCCGCAAATTTTTCCAGGGGCAGTGGTGTCAGTGCCTGTGGGGAAAGAACGTTGCGAAGGCAGATGCGACGCAGTATCGATAGATTTCAGTTGCATCGTGAGCAGTTGAAAAGCTTGCTTGCACACATAGGCATGATAGATGTCGATTTCAAACTCCGTGCGGCCAGTCCTGTGGAAATATGGAAATCAAGGGCTGATGCTGCAACTCCGGGTGTCAGATTGCCTTTGAACAGGCTTGCCGCCGTATTGTTTCATATAAATCATAGGCGTGGCTATAAGCATGCCAAGTCGGATCTCTGTGACGCGAAGCAGACAGAATATGTTGCAAGAATTAGTTGCCGTTATGCCGAGATACTTAAAAGCGGGAAAACTGTCGGGCAGTATTTCTATGATAGACTTAAGGAATCCGAGAGCGTTAGTCGCAATGGCAAACTGTATTATACGTATCGAATTAAAGAGAAGGTATGTCCGCGTCAGGCATACGAGGCTGAAGTCGATCGGATTCTCGCTGTTCAAAGCGAATTTTATCCTGATTTGCTGACTGAGGAGAATAGAAAAGCTATCAAGCAGACCATCTTTTACCAGCGGCCACTGAAGTCGTGTAAGAATCTTGTCTCGTTTTGCGAATTTGAGCGGCGTGTATTCGTAAATAAGGATGGCGTGACAGTGGACAGCGGTCCGAAAGTCGCGCCGCGCACCTCTCCCTTAGCGCAGATTTGCCGTATCTACGAGGTCATCAATAATATCAGTCTGACCAGGACGCGCAGCAAGAGAGGTGTAACTATGAATTCCTCTCTGTGCGATACTCCGGGAGCCGCGTCATCGGATATGCGTAAATCAATGCAGCAATATGTCTTCACAGATGAAGAGCGGCAAAGGATATTTGAATATCTGAATACTCACGAAAAGATATCTGAAAAGGAACTGCTTAAGTTGCTTGGGTTGTCGTCTGCCGACGGATTTAAGTCAGACAAAGCTCTCGGCAAGGGAATCCAGGGCAATATAACGAGATGTCAGATAGAGAAAGCTCTTGGCAATCGCGCCGATAAGGAAGAGTTGCTCAGGTTTGATATATCTGGTGTTATTCCGGACTCAAATCCGGATATCGATAATGTTAGCGGCGAGATACTGCCCCGCATATCTGCAGATTACACCAGTCAGCCGCTATATATGCTCTGGCACACCTTGTACTCCATTGATGATAAAAAAGAACTCTTTAATGCGTTGACGAAGAAGTTTGGCATTAACGATGCCGAGACACTCAATCGCCTTTATGCACTTGATTTCGTCAAGGCTGGATATGCCAACAAATCGGCAAAATTTATCCGCAGACTTCTGCCATTGCTTCAGGAAGGGCTGAAGTATAGCGACGCATGCGCCATGCTTGGAGTAAACCACAGCAACAGCATGAGCCGGGTGGAGACCGAAAATAGAGAATTGCAGAGTCATCTTGCTCCCATACAGAGAGGAGAATTACGACAGCCTGTGGTGGAGAAAATACTGAACCAGGCAGTCAGGGTGGTCAATGCCATAATTGACGAATATGGCGCGATAGACGAGGCGCGTGTGGAGCTTGCACGTGAGCTGAAGCGCGACAAGGAGGGACGAGCGAAAATGTCTCAGAATATTTTGAAAAACGAACGGGAGAACAAGGCATTGGCTGCGAAAATAGCAGAGCTGAATATTCTGCCTACACGCAGACGCATACAGAAATTGAAAATGCTCAATGAGACTGATGGCAAATGTATGTACTGCGGCAAGCCGATCACTCCCACTCAGTTTATAGAGGGGCATGGATATGAAATAGAGCATATCGTACCCCGCTCGCGTCTGTTTGACGACAGCTTTACCAACAAAGTCTGTGCATGCCGCGAATGTAACCACGTGAAAGGGACGCAGACAGCATACGATTTTATGGCGGCAAGAGGCGAGCAGGAATTTAATGCTTATCTTGACCGTGTGGAGGAGCTATATAAGAGCGGCAAAATATCTAAAAGTAAACGCGACAGACTGCTCATGACATCATCGGCTATTCCCGACAATTTCATAGAGCGCGATCTGCGCCTGACTCAATATATTACCAAGAAATCTATGGAGATTATGTCTGAGGCGATAAGTCATGTCTATGCTTCTTCCGGTAGTGTCACAGATTTCTTCCGGCATGCGTGGGGATATGATACCATATTGCACGACATCAATCTTCCGAGATACAAATCTGCAGGCTTAACAGAAGATGTAGAATACGAGACTCATGGACAGAAGCATACAGCGCACAGAATAGCCGACTGGTCTAAACGTAAGGATCACAGGCATCATGCGCTCGACGCGCTGGTAATAGCCCTTACCCGCCAAGGATACATACAGCGTCTGAATACGTTGAATGTTTTGTCATCGGGTAATGCTGGCGGCGATGCCCGGAGAGGGCTGGACAAATGGGCTGCCGAACGACCGCATATCGACCGTCGGGAGGTAATAAACGCCCTGGAGAATATGGCGGTATCCTTCAAGGCGGGCAAGAAATTGGTCACGTCCGGCAAACGCTATATTCGCAAAAATGGTAAGCGTGTATGCGTACAGAAGCGTATATCAGTGCCAAGGGCTCCACTGCATAAAGAGACTATATATGGATGCATCAAAGTATATGACGGCAAAAAGAAACTCAAGTATGCTCTTCAGAATCTTGAGCTGATTGTCGACAATGCTCTACGTAAGAAACTTCAGCAACTTTTGATAGAGAATGACAGCAACGTCACAAAAGTCCTGAAAGTGCTGAAGAACAGTGATTATTCACTCGGCGGCCGGTCAGTGGAAGATGTGGCCTGCTTTCGTGTGGAGACTGTGGTCAAATATCCTTTGGAATCGATTACTAATAAAGATGTAAGATACATAGTGGATTCGCATATCCGCAACATCGTTGAAACTCGTTTTGCCGAGGTGGGTAATGCCGATTTAGCATTTGTGAAAAGTCTTGTGGACCGTCCTCTTTATTCTGATGCAGAAAGGCGGCAACGCATAAGAACTGTTAGGCTTTTTCCCGGCCTTAAAATTCCTACACTTGCCGGAGTCCGCAAAAATGAAGCGGGAACGACGGTCGGTTATGCTCAGAAGCGTAACAACCACCATGTGGCGTTTTACCGGACTCCCGAAGGCAAAGTAATCGAGACAGCCGTCAGCTTCTGGGATTGCGTCAAACGTAAAAACATCGGTTTGCCCGCTATAATCAAAAATACTATGGAAGCGTGGGACTTGGTAGCTGCCTGCGGTACATCGGATGATACGAAAGAGATTGTCGCTACGCTTCCCCCTTTCGGGAGTGAATATATCATGTCGCTGCAGCGCAACGAGATGGTTGTACTCGGCATGTCGGATGACGAATGGAATGACGCCGTAGCCTCCGAGAATATCAAAGCTATTAACAAGCACCTTTATCGTGTCTGGAAGTTAGGCAGCAAAGATTATTGTTTCAAGCACTTTACGAACACAATAGCGGCTGTCGTGGATGGCGATAAGGAATTGAAGCAACACTTTATACTCAGATCTATTGCTGCGTTGGCAGCCTTACATCCCAGAAAAGTGACAGTATCAATACTTGGTAAACTTAATCCTCTCTCAGATGATAAAGAAAGTCTTATGCTTTAGCAATCGAGCCTGCCTTTCTTGCCGGAATCGTCAGCTCATTATCAGGATTGTCGATCCAGCTACAGGCAAGCCCTGTGAACATACACGTCCTATAGAAGATATTGGTGTCATCGTAATCGAGAACAATCAGGTTACGCTTTCCGCATATCTTATGTCTTCATTACTGGAAAATAAGGTCGCCCTTATAATATGCGACGACAGACACATGCCTGCCGGACTGATGCTGCCTTTGAACGGTAACTGCGAGCAGTCAGAGCGTTTTGACGCACAGATATCAGCGTCCCTTCCGCTGAAGAAGCAACTGTGGCAGCAGACTGTCGCCATGAAAATCCGAAATCAAGCTGCCGTACTGACCCATGCCAACGGGACTGAGACCGGCAATATGCTTGCATGGGCGTCGAAGGTAAGGAGCGGAGATCCCGACAATCTTGAAGGACGTGCCGCAGCCTACTACTGGAGAAATCTTTTTACCGAATATCCAGGTTTTGTACGCCGACAGGATGGAGATGACCCTAACAGCCTTCTGAACTATGGTTATGCCATCGTAAGGGCTATCATAGCGCGCTGTCTTGTGGCGAGCGGACTGATGCCTACTCTTGGTATACATCATTCAAATAAATACAATGCCTACTGCCTCGCCGACGATATAATGGAGCCTTACCGTCCATACGTAGATATGATGGTATTGGATATTCTGAGAAAGTACAGGCTCGCTCCCAAGGTGTCGAAGGAGACTAAGCAGCAGATACTTACCATACCCTCCATGGATGTAAGAATGGGACGTCTTACTCGCCCGCTTATGATTGCCGCTTCAATGACCACGGCTTCATTGGCTAAATGCTTTCTCGGAGAGAGCCGGAAATTGGTCTATCCGACAATCGAAATACAAGATTGAGGATTGCGACATACCAACAGATTTTATCACATATCATCGCGTTAGCGCATATCAACTTATGTGGATATTAGTAATGTTCGACTTGCCGACCGAGACTAAAGCTCAGAAAAAACGTGCGGCCGGGTTTCGTAATTTTCTGCTTCAAGATGGATTTACGATGTTTCAGTTCTCAATATATGTACGCAACTGCGCTTCGCGCGAGAATACCAAGGTGCATATAGACAGAGTAAAGAATATGCTGCCAGATGAAGGTAAAGTCTGCATAATTACAATTACCGAGCGCCAATTCAATGAGATTCAGTTATTTACCGGATCGAAGAAAACGCAACCTATGCCGGCAGCCATTCAACTTGAAATATTCTAAAAGATCAATTAAACCACAATGTTCAAGCGTAATTCAGACTTGATACTACAATAAATTTCAGCGGAAATTGTGGCGCTTGGATGACTAAAAATCAGGATACCAAAAAGTCAGTGAATCAATGTCACTGACTTTTTAAAATTCTGCACCACATTGTAATAATGAATAAATCAATTAGTTACAGCTTTTCTGGTGTGATTCATACTGCAAAAGTAATAATAATAAAGCAAATCACAACGCGCGTGGCGCTGTTGAAATTGACCTCGAAGGTGTGATTCATACTGCAAAAGTAATAATAATAAAGCAAATCACAACAGACAGGAGGAACATTTAGTATTTAAGTTGGTGTGATTCATACTGCAAAAGTAATAATAATAAAGCAAATCACAACTTATTGGAGGTGCAAAAGGTATTTTTTAAGGTGTGATTCATACTGCAAAAGTAATAATAATAAAGCAAATCACAACCCGTCAAGGATGAAGGTGTAGATGGCGATGGTGTGATTCATACTGCAAAAGTAATAATAATAAAGCAAATCACAACAGGATGAGTACAATTGGAAAAAGAGTAAGAGGCGTGATTCATACTGCAAAAGTAATAATAATAAAGCAAATCACAACAAGCCTCTTGCATACTGCGAACAGATTTAGGGTGTGATTCATACTGCAAAAGTAATAATAGTATAACAAATCACGACGCTTGCGGGATTCGATCTTACCTATTAGGGGGATTCAGGCTGAAAATATTTTTCGAGTGTTATCCTCAATGTCCCCAGAATGTCTCAGATGAGTTGTGAAAATTAAAAAATCATGTTGTTGGTTTTTGCGGATTAAATAATTAATTGTAACTTTGCATTGGTTCTATCCCGAAAGGGTTTGAACCCCGGATTCACGAAGGTTTCACTTGAAATCTTCGTGTCTTAGTTTATAGATTATCTGATATTAGTTGCAATTCGTTTGTCACGTAATAATTATGTATAATTGATAGGGCAAATGTAATGGCAGCTTATGCAGTTTGTACTTTTCTTTATCTTGGTGCGATTCATTGCATATATAATAAAATGATGTAGCTCATCAGAAATACGGGTGGTATTCGTCGCGGCTTCACGGTATGAATAGTAAAAAGGGAAAGAGAGTGCCGGAGGAAGCGGAGCTTCATCGTGGCACTCTCCTTTATGGGGACGGTATCTCTTTGAAAGATAAACGGGTATGCGGAGAAAGGGTAGTGTGTTTATTTTGTTATGATTCGCCGGGCACCTACATAGCGGGCTTTATAGTAGCCTTCGTTTTCGTTGATGCGGACGCCTTTGACGCTGGCGTGGATGAATTTGAATTTGCCCGTGGCATTGTCGGCGGAGATTACGATGCCGACGTGACCTACATTGCGGCCGCTGCTGCGGCTGGTAAAGAAGACGAGGTCGCCTTTGCGGAGTTCATTGAGTCCTACCGGGACTCCTTCGGTATATTGTACGCGTGAGGCCGGAGAAATCTTGTATCCGAACTGCTTGTAGACATAGCTGGAGAAGCCGGAGCAGTCGAAAGTATTAGGACCTTTGGAGCCCCAGACATATCTTTTGCCAAGATGGGTATGAGCTTCTTTGAGGAGATCGTCGAGCATCATGCTGGATTCGGCCGAGAGGCCGCTGATGCGTTCGTGAGAAGATATCTCTTCTTCTATTGCTCCGGCGAGGCGTGCGCGGTCGGATGCGGTCGTTGCTTTTGCTATATGATGCTTGTGCTGCTGGTGGGCGCGGGTATGTGCGGTGGGATTTTGTGCGAAGGCTGCTACAGGGGCGAGGAGGCCGAGTGCGAGGGAGAGGGTTATTGCTTTGAAATTCAGTTTCTTCATTACTATAAATGATATTTTTCGCGGTTAGCTCAAGCACGGAAAACTTTTATTTTGGTTGCTGTGATAACACCGTCCGGCGTCTTTCAGCTATGCGCTTGATTTGATTTCGTGTGCAAAATTACAAACTTCATTTGATATGGACAAACGGCTTTGCCTTTATTATCAATCATTTAACTCTATTTATGATTTTGCACACATTAGGCCTAACCGTGCAAAAATAGTCTTTTTTGCACATCTTGGGCTTTCTGTGTGCAAAAAAATTGCACGTTCAAGGCTGAACTGTGCGAAGTTTTTTGCACGATTGGGCGAGCGATGTGTAATTATGGATAGTTTTCAAGGATTCTCGGTTTATATGGGAAAATTTTTGTAACTTTGCGGAAAGGTTTTGGTTAGACATTTTTTAACATTTATGAACAGCAACAGATATGACATGCGTGGCGTCTCCGCGACCAAGGAGGATGTCCACTCGGCTATCAAGAATGTGGACAAGGGTATTTTCCCCGGCGCGTTCTGCAAGATTATACCTGACGTACTCGGAGGAGATCCGGAGTATTGCAACATAATGCACGCCGACGGCGCGGGTACGAAGTCGAGCCTTGCGTACGCTTATTGGCGTGAGACGGGCGACCTGAGTGTCTGGAAAGGCATTGCTCAGGATTCTCTGATAATGAATATAGACGACCTTCTGTGTGTGGGCGCTACGGACGACATTCTGCTGTCGTCAACTATAGGCCGCAACAAGCTGCTGATACCCGGCGAGGTTATAGCTGCCATAATCAACGGTACGGAGGAGCTGCTGGCCGAGCTTCGCGCTCATGGCGTGAACATAGTGAGCACAGGGGGCGAGACTGCCGATGTCGGCGATCTGGTACGCACGATCATAGTAGACTCGACCGTGACGTGCCGCATGAAGCGTGCGGATGTCATAGACAACGCCAATATCAGGGAAGGGGACGTAATCGTGGGACTCGCTTCCTTCGGTCAGGCTAAGTATGAGAACCGATATAACGGCGGCATGGGCAGCAACGGCCTTACTTCGGCCCGTCACGATGTGTTCTGCAAAGAGGTGTACGAGAAGTATCCGCAAACCTGTGACTCCGCTGTACCATCGGAACTGATATACTCCGGCTCCCGCAGGCTGACTGACCCGGTGGAGGGCACAGGACTCGATGCGGGTCGTCTGGTATTGTCCCCGACGCGCACATACGCGCCTGTAGTGAAGGCGCTGCTGGACGCGATGCGTCCATCCATACATGGTATGATTCATTGCTCGGGAGGAGCGCAGACCAAGATTCTGCACTTCCTGCATGAAGGCCTGCATGTCGTGAAAGACAATCTGTTCCCCGTTCCGCCCCTGTTTGAGATGATACAGAAGGAGAGCGGCACCGACTGGAAAGAGATGTATAAGGTATTCAATATGGGTCATCGCTTCGAGATATATCTGCCCGAAGAGAAAGCTGCCGAAGTCATACGTATTTCCGAATCATTCGGCATCCCGGCGCGTATCGTAGGCCGTGTGGAGCGCGGCACCGAGGGGAAGAAGACCCTCACGATAATGTCAGACAGAGGCACTTACGAATACGAAGCATAACGCGTATTGAGTCCGTCGGTCTACATATCGCTGTGTCTGTCCTTGACGGTATTGCTGTCATGCTCATGCTCGCGCGCCGCCACTGCATCCAAAGATGGCGACAGCACATTGGCTACATTCGGTCAATATACTTTGCCTGACACGCTTGTGGCTGTCACTCTCTACGGTCCTGATTCCTATTTCTTGTATCGTGATGAGCAAATGGGATATCAATATGAATTGATTTCCCGTTTTGCCAAAGACAATGATGTGGCTTTGAAGATGGTTGTCGCATCGAGTCTGCAGGATATGATTAAGATGATCAACGAGGGTAAAGCAGACGTGATAGCATGCGATGTGCCTGAAACCAAAGAATATAATTCGCAGGTGCTGCACTGCGGGCCTGAAAACGAGACGCACCAGGTACTCGTGCAGCGGACTGAAGACGGTAAGCCTGTTATCAGCGACGTGACCCAGCTTCCCGGCATGGATATATATGTGGAAAAAGACTCCAAATATCACTACAGGCTGGAGAATCTGAGCAAGGAACTCGGCGGAGGCATACATATCCATCCTGTGGATGCCGACAGTATGGCTACAGAGGATCTGATAGAGATGGTGGTAGACGGCGCTATCCCGTTCACGGTAATCGATTCCGATATCGCCAGATTTTCCAGTACATATTATAAAGGTATAGACGTCACTTTAGCCGTAGGGATGGAGCAACGCGGATCATGGGCAGTCGGAAACAACAATCGGCAGCTTGCCCGCGTTATAGACGAGTGGGCCGCGAGTACCAGGGACGACAAGTCTGCCAAAGAGATATACAGACGATATTACGTAGACAGCAAGCGTCTGCTCGAAGATACTGAGTCGCCGGCAGTCGCCGGCAGCGGGTCTGGCGGCAGGATATCGCAGTATGACGAGATTTTCCGGCGATACGCCGGAGAACTTGGCTGGGATTGGAAAATGCTTGCCGCACAGGCATACGTGGAATCTCGTTTTGACGTCAATCAGGTATCTTGGGCCGGTGCGCGCGGGCTGATGCAGCTGATGCCCCGTACGGCCGCGGCTCAAGGACTCGGACAGGATCGTATTACCGATCCGGAGCTCAATGTCAAGGCCGCAGTCAAAGTCATAGCAGCTCTTGACGAGGCTTTGGCCGATAAGGTTCCGGACAGACAGGAACGGCTTAAATTCATACTGGCGGCTTATAATTCCGGCATCGGACATATTCTGGATGCTATAGCCATAGCCGATAAGACCGGCATGAATCCCCGAATATGGGATGGCAATGTGCGCAAGGCTCTGCTACTGAAATCCAATCCTGATTATTACCGCGACCCGGCGGTAAAATGCGGATATTTCAAAGGAACGCAGACAGTGGAATATGTAGACCGGGTACTCGAAACTTATAAGGTATATGCTGCAAAAGAATAACGCCCCCTGTGGCAAAGGCAAATCGTAAGAAAACGTTTTAATCAGACCGCTTATTTAAAAGTAAACATATTATGAAGAAAAAATTTTTGACTGTAGCTCTCATACTGACTGTATGCGGCAGCATCACACTGACATCGTGCATCGGCAGCTTCTCGCTGACCAACAAGGTACTCAGCTGGAATAATTCGGTGGGCAATAAATTTGTCAACGAATTGGTATTCGTGGCTTTCTGGATTCTTCCGGTCTATGAGGTAACGTCGATTGCCGACCTGCTGGTGCTCAACAGCATCGAGTTCTGGAGCGGCTCAAATCCGGTGGCGTGCGGTACCAAGGCCATAGATACGGAAAACGGCCGTTATCTGGTAAAATGTGACGGAAAAGGCTACGACGTCATCAACGAGACATCGGGCGAGAGCGTACGCCTCGACTTCATAGAAGAAGACAACGCCTGGGCGGTAAATATCGACGGCGAGGAGCATGTCTTCATGTCGTTCATCGATGACAACCACGTACGTATGATTACGCCCGAGGGCGACTTCACGACTGTAGAACTGAGCGAGCGCGGTGTGCTGGCTTATACAGACATAGCCGATATGCCGGCTATGGCCAAACTCTGAAAAATATAGTACTATACAATTATTCTGACGTATCAGGGGCGTGTCTTGGCCCACAAGCCGCATGGCACAAGGCTGGGTCACTGCCCCGAACATACTTCCGCTATGAGAAAGAAATTCATATCCGTATGTTTGGCGTGCGCCGTCATCGGCGGCGCTGTGGCTGTGCAGGCCTCCAGTCCCGAACTGCCTACAGAGGTGCGCGAGGGCAAGACTTATTATCGCTATGTCCCGGTAAAAGGGGAAAGTGTATTTGGTATCCTGTCCCGGTTCGGATGGGATGAAGACCTGTTTCGCGCAGTCAATCCCGGAGTGACTGAGCTGACCAAGGATGTGGTTCTTTATTATCCTGCGGAGCCGCTGAATGTAGCCTCTGAAGCCAAGGCTGAAGCTCCCGACACCGTGACCGCCGCCGTGTCGGTAAAGACGGAAACGGAAAAACAGACAGAAGAGCAGCCGATACGTACAGAAATCGCAGCATCAACAGAAAAGACTGATGCAGGGGTAAGCCCCGCCGGCATGCCGGCGGGTGCATCGGGCAGCGAACTTATATTGCCCGTACCGACCGATTCGATTCAGGAATACGAGGAACCGATAGTCTATATATCCCGTCAGGGAGACACCCCGTTGTCTTTGGCAAGAGAGTATCATACGACTTTGGCAGACATCTTTGCACTCAATCCCCGCCTTAGTCCTGACGGAATGGTTGTCGGGTCGCTTATCAAGCTGCTCCCGGGCTCGGAGACAAACCATATACAGGCACGTATGGTAACAGAGCGACGTCCTATGAAACCGGTCAGATATAAGGTCAGAAAAGGAGATACCTGGGAAAGCATTGCTGCTGAGAAGGGCGTCTCTGCCGAGGAACTCAAGGCCGTCAATCCCAAGACAGATGAACTGAAAAACGGGAAAAACATCGATATTCCCCAATATGAGAATATCTCTGCCTCAAAACAGGTGCTGGTACTTGATGGCCGGGAACTTACGGAAGAGGGCAGGGAGCAGATATACCGGGAGGTCAACGGACTCCTCCGGCAAGCTCCATCAGATGTCCACGCCACGCTGCTTGTCAACACCAACGCCAATGAAAGAAAGAGATGTGTAGAGTTTATGAGAGGCTTCATGCTCGGTCTGGAGACGCTGCGCAAGACACCATACAAGGTGCATCTGAAGGTAGCTGAGATAAATAGCGAGACAGCCCCCCTTGAAGATGTACTCAGTGACGAGGAGATAATCAAATCCGATATAATATTTGCCACCGACGACAAGGCGTTTCCCGAGGAACTGATAGCTTTCGGTCAGAACAACAACATAACCGTTGTCAATGTGTTTGACTCAAAAATCAAGGCATATACCGACAATGACAGATATATCCAGCTGCTTGCTCCGACTGACTTCTTTTTTGGACGTACAGCCGACCATATTGCCGGACTGATGGGGGGGCGCACTTTTATTTTTATCGGCAGTCCCAATGCCGATGAGGAGAGCTTCAGTGTCTGCCTGAAAGATGCTTTGGGAGGCAATGCTTCTATAGAGTATATAGAGGATATATCTGCTCTTGAGTCGTATCAGTTTGATCCGGCGAAGCAATACGCCGTGGTTTCCGAATTGTCGGGGCGTACCGACGTGATGCCCATGATAGATGCTGTCATAGACATTAAGGAAGCGCATCCCGGCTTGACGCTGTCGGTCATCGGACGTCCTACCTGGCTCGTCTTTTCCGATGCGAACGCTGAGAAGCTGAGCAAAGCCGACACATATTTCCCCTCGCGTTTTTATCTTGATGCCGATGATCCGGCAGTCAAGGCTTTTGAAAAGAGATACGGAGGTTATTATAAGGCCCACACTGTCAAGTCTCTGCCAGCATACGCCGCTATGGGATATGATGCGGCCAGATATTTCATAGACAGTTATGCCAACACAGCCGGAGACTGGAACAAGGTTATTCCTGCCAGGGATCTCCTGCAGCTTGATTTCAAGCCCGGCAGTGTCAACAGCTGGGGCGGCCTGCTGAATAAGGGCGTATATCTGCTGAATTACAGTCCGGATGGCGCCGTCAAAAAAATAATGCCTTGACATGAGAGAACGATTACGGTATTTTAAAGCCATAGCCGTGCTGTGCGCGTTGCTGATTGCCAGCGGCGCGGAAGCGCAGACGCACTACGAAGGCAACATTTTCTTCGGTGCGAAAGCCGGAGTGAGCATGTCGCGTGTTTTTTTCAATCCATCCGTGAAGCAGGGATTCCCTGTAGGCGCCACTGCCGGATTGATGTTCCGATACATAGAGGAGAATCATTTCGGTATTATAGCCGAATTGAATTTTGAGCAGCGCGGCTGGAAAGAAAACTTTGAGGATACGAAATTCAGCTATCGCCGAACGCTGAACTACATACAGGTGCCCGTGTTGGCCCATATATATTTCGGTTCGCCGCGAGGACACTTCTTCGTCAATGCCGGTCCGGAAATAGGATTTCAAGCAGGGGAGAACACATCGGCCAATTTTGATCCCGAGAGAATAGCCGATATACCGGGGTTCCCACTGAAAGACCGTCAGATAGCACAGCTGACATTGCCATGTGACACCAGGATTGACTACGGAATATCGGGTGGCCTTGGCGGTGAGTTTTTCTTGAACGGGAAGAGTTCGGTGTGTCTGGAAGCGCGGTTCTACTATGGCTTGGGCAACGTTATGAAGTGCGGGCGTACCGAAGCTTTTTCCTCAGCCAACTCAATGGGGCTGATGATAACCGCCGGCTATTGGTTCCGAGCCAAGTAATTGGTCTAAAACACCGTTTTTTTCCGATTAAATACGGATTGAGTGCGGCTTGGGCGCGATTTTTCGATTTTGGAAAACTATGTTATGCAACATTTTTAGTAACTTTGCGCCGTCTTTTGTATAAACCATATTCACAATATAATTATGAAGAATAGACAATTATTTAAGTATGCCGCAATGCTCTGTATAGGAGCTGCCGCACTCAGTTCCTGCTCAAAGAAACAGGATGCACAGCAGCAGCAACAGCAGGTGCCCGAATTGGCTGTAATCACGGTCGGCCCGGACAGCGCAACGCTCTATACATCGTACCCTGCCACGCTGCATGGCCGTAATGACGTGGAAATACGTCCGCAGATTACCGGCTTCCTGACGCATGTCCACGTGCAGGAGGGTCAGCACGTAGCTGCCGGACAGGTATTGTTTACCATAGACCAGGTATCGCTGCAGGCCGCCGTAGATGCTGCCAAAAGCCAGATAATGCAGGCCGAAGCGTCTGTAAAAGTAGCGGAAGCCAATGTCAACACAGCTCAGACCAATGCCACCAACAATAAGCTTCTGCTTGACCAGAACATCATAGCCAAGTCCGCGTACCAGACTTCGGTAGACCAGCTCAATGCCATGCGCGCCCAGCTCAATCAGGCCCGTGCCGCTGTCTCGGCAGCTCGCGCGCAGCTTGTCAGCGCACAGAAGAATCTGTCGTATTCCGTGGTCCGCGCTCCGGAATCAGGCATCATCGGCACTATCGATTTCAAGGAGGGCGCACTCGTTTCTCCCCAGACACTTCTGACGGTATTGTCCAGCTCAAACGCGATCGAAGCCTATTTCTCGTTCACAGAGCGTGAATTGCTTTCATTCGCAGGTTCAGACGGCGCCGGAAGCGTGGAGTCTGCGCTCAAGCACATGCCCGCGGTCAAGCTTCAGCTCGCCGATGGCAACATTTATCCTCTGGACGGCAAGGTTATCTCCATCAGCGGAGTCCTCGACACTTCCACCGGCTCAGCCACAGCCAAGGCCGCTTTCCCCAATCCCGACGGACTGCTGCGTAGCGGAAGCACCGGCAAGGTCATGATACCTTCGCGTATGAACAATGTCATAATGATACCGCAGAGCGCGACATACGAGATTCAGGGCCTGAAGTATTGTTTCACTGTAGACGGCGCCGGCAAACTTGTCCAGACGCCTATTACAGTTTCCCCCAAAGACGACGGCAAGAACTATATCGTGGAAACCGGTCTTGAGCCCGGTCAGACAGTGCTTATCGAAGGTGTAGGTATTTCCGCTCAGGAAGGCATGACCATCAAGCCCAAAACAGGCGGCGCCCAACCGGCACAATAAGACATAACCAAACATCAAGAGGCCGTATTCGCCCCTCGGTCGGATGACTCCGAGGGAGATTGCCGCTTTCTTATGATATAAAAACAGAGATATGAAACTTGATAATTTTATTAACAGACCGGTACTGTCGACTGTAATCTCCGTATTCATCGTGATATTCGGTCTGCTCGGTCTGCTCGGTCTGCCAATCGAGCAGTACCCGGACATAGCCCCTCCGACCATCAGGGTCTCTACTTCGTATACAGGCGCAAATGCCCAGACGGTGCTGAACTCTGTAATCGCGCCCATCGAGGAGCAGATCAATGGCGCCGAGAACATGGACTACATGACGTCGTCCGCCACCAACAACGGTTCTGCCGAGATTTCTGTCTACTTCAAGCAGGGCACGGATCCGGATATGGCGGCCGTAGACGTGCAGAACCGCGTGGCCAAAGCCGCGAGCTTCCTGCCTTCGGAGGTCAATCAGGTAGGTGTGATCACGCAGAAGCGACAGTCGTCCATGCTTATGGTACTCTCGCTTTATGACGAGACAGGCAGCTACTCCTCGGAGTTTATCGACAACTATATGGCCATAAACATCATACCCGAAATCAAGCGTGTGTATGGTGTCGGCGACGCCATGGCCTTCGGCGCCGATTACTCCATGCGTATCTGGCTGAAGCCTGATGTCATGGCTCAGTATAATCTGATGCCCACCGATGTGACCGCCGCTCTTGCCGAGCAAAACATCGAGGCCGCTCCCGGTCAGTTCGGCGAGCAGGGCAACCAGACGTTCCAATACGTTATGCGCTACAAGGGCCGTCTGCAGGATGCCAAAGAATTTGAAGACATCATCATCCGTACGGATGCCGGCGGACAGGTGCTTCGCCTGGGCGATGTAGCCAAGGTTGAGCTCGGCCGCCTGACCTATGGATTCTCAAACACCAATAACGGATATCTCGGCACAGCCGCGATTATCTTCCAGTCCGCCGGCTCCAACGCAACGGCGGTAATCGAGGAGATAGACAAAATCGTCAAGAAGGCCGAGCAGACGCTGCCGAAGGGACTGAAGATTGTGACCGTAATGAGTGTGAACGACTTCCTTTTTGCCTCAATCCACGAGGTTATCAAGACTCTTATCGAGGCGTTCGTGCTTGTGTTCCTTGTCGTGTTCATATTCCTCGGCGACTTCCGGTCCACGCTGATTCCTATGATTGCGATTCCGGTGGCGCTTATCGGTACTTTCGCGCTTCTTTACCTGTTCGGCTTCTCAATCAACCTTCTGACCCTGTCCGCCCTCGTGCTTGCCATTGCGATTGTGGTCGACGACGCGATTGTGGTGGTCGAGGCGGTGCATGCCAAGCTTGACCAGGGCTACAAGAGCGCCCGCAAGGCATCTATAGACGCCATGGGAGAGATAGCCTCCGCGCTTATCTCCATTACGTTGGTAATGATGCTGGTGTTCATTCCCGTGTCGTTTCTGGGCGGTACCTCGGGCGTCTTCTACCGTCAGTTCGGTCTGACCATGGCTATGGCCATCGGCCTTTCGGCGATCAACGCCCTTACGCTTACTCCTGCGCTCTGCGCCATCATGCTTAAGCCGCATAACAGCGACTCGACACTCAAGGAGCGTATGGGCGAAGCTTACAGTGAGGCTGCCGCTACAGTGAAGAATAGATACAAACGCTCTTTCACGCTCAACTGGCATCCGCTTATCACTACGGCTCTGATTGTAGCCGCCATCGTCTTCATGGTAATGGGGTGGTACTCCACCGAGGTCCCGGTGTGGCAGCTTGCCACAGCTTGTGTGGTAGCTTTGCTCGCCCTGATGTCTGTGTTCGGCAGCAGATTCAGACAAGGTTTTGAGAACGGTTTTAGCGGTCTGCTTGGCAGTTATCGCAAAGTCGCTGATTTCTTTTTGCGCCATAAGGTCACTTCATTCGGCATAGTAGCCCTGTGTATCGCCATACTCAGCTACTTTATGATCATTACTCCTACGGCGCTCGTACCCGATGAGGATACCGGTACTATCATGGGTGTCGTCAATATGCCTCCCGCCACCAGCCAGGAGCGCACTACGGCAGTAATGAACCGCGTGGACAGTATATGCGGCACTATTCCGGCCATTCAGATACGTCAGGCTATCACGGGCTACAGCTTCATCGGCGGCCAGGGCAACTCCTACGGCTCCTTCATCATCAAGCTGAAGCCATGGGATCAGCGTGACGCCAACACCGAGAGCGCCGACGCTGTATTGGGTATGCTTATGCAGAAGTGCGGCACGATACCTGACGCCCGCGTCATGTTCTTCAAGCCTCCTATGATTACCGGTTACTCCGTGACCAACGGTTTCGAGATAAAACTGCAGGACCGTACCGGCGGCGACATCAACAAATTCTTCCAGATTTATCAGCGCTTCGTAGGCGCTTTGAATGCCCGTCCGGAGATTCAGATGGCTTACTCGACCTTCAACCCGACTTTCCCGCAATATATGGTGGAAATCGATGTGGCGAAGGTAAAGCAGGCCGGACTTACCCAGAATCAGGTGCTTCAGACGCTGCAGGGCTACTACGGCGGTATGTATATCTCCAATTTCAATAAATTCGGTAAATTGTACCGCGTGATGATGCAGGCTTCTCCCGAGGCCCGCGTAAGTCCCGAGACGCTGAAGCAGATTAAGATACGCAATGGCGCCGAGATGGCTCCCATCGACAATTTTGTAAAGCTGGAGCGCGTCTACGGGCCCGACATGCTTGACCGCTTCAACATGTACACCTCTATCTCCGTGACAGGTAACCCGATGCCCGGAGTATCGTCCGGCGACGCCATCAAGATAATCAACGAGGTGGCTCAGCAGACGCTGCCTACCGGATATGGCTTCGAGTACGCAGGTATGACGCGAGAGATGGCCACACAGGGCAGCGGCTCCACGGCCTACATATTCGCGCTGGTACTCCTGTTCGTATATCTGCTTCTCTCGGCTCAGTACGAGAGCTATGTGCTGCCGTGGGCCGTGATACTTTCGGTTCCGTTCGGTCTGATGGGTACATTCCTGTTCGCTCATTTCAGCGATATAGCCAACAATATCTATCTGCAGATCGCGCTTATCATGCTTATCGGTCTGCTGGCCAAGAACGCCATCCTTATCGTAGAGTTCGCGCTTGAACGCCGACAGACAGGCATGGGTATTTCCAAGGCCGCCATACAGGGAGCCGTAGCCCGTCTGCGTCCTATCCTTATGACATCGCTGGCCATGATCATCGGTCTGCTTCCCATGATGTTTGCCCACGGCGCCGGAGCTAACGGCAACCAGGCGCTGGGTACGGGCGCTGTAGGCGGCATGTTGATAGGTATGATTCTTCAGGTGCTGATTGTGCCGGCTCTGTTTGTCGCCTTCATGCACCTGCAGGAGAAAATCAAGCCTCCGAAGTGGCACGACAAGAACAACGACAGTATCAATTCCGAATTGACACAATATAGTATAAATCCCGAAAACCTTCCTGAAGTATGAAAAAGTCCGGAAGAATCCTGATGGCAGCAGCGTTGGCGGTCGCTCTGAGCGGCTGCCAGCTCTACCAGAAGTATGAGCTGCCTGAGGACAACGCCATAATCAATAATTATAAGAAGGCTCTTGAAGCACCGGTAGACTCATCGTCGCTTGGCAATCTGAGCTGGGAGCAGACCTTTACCGATCCGCAGCTCCAGACATTGATTCGCACGGCTCTGGCCAACAACAAGGATCTTGAGAACGCCCGTCTCAATGTGGAGATAGCTCAGGCGCAGCTGCAGGGAGCCAAGCTCAGCTACTTCCCTTCGCTGGCTTTCACTCCCAACGGAGGCTCTGCCTCCTATGGCGGCTCGCACATGAACTGGAGCTATACGCTTCCTTTGTCGGCCAGCTGGGAGATAGACGCCTTCGGCAAGATACTGAACCGCAAACGTGCCGCTGAGGTCGGGGTGGAGATGGCCGAGAACTACCGCCGTGCTGTCCGCTCGCAGATTATCGGCGCCGTGGCCAACACTTACTACGCCATAGCCGCCCTCAACATGCAGCTTGAGGTTACCAATCAGACCGCGGTACTGTGGGAGGAACAGGTAAAGAGTATGGAGCTGATGAAGCAGGCCGCACGCGTGAACGAAGCCGCCGTGGTGCAGACACGCGCCAACCTGTATGCCATCAAAGCGTCTATTCCCGAGCTGGAGTCAGCCATACACGAGGCTCAGAATACCATGTCTCTGTTGCTCAATACTTTCCCGCAGAAGTGGCTCGTGACCTCGGATATGAAATTCAATGCTCCGTCTGAGCTGAAGAACGGTGTGCCGATGAATTACCTCGCGGCTCGTCCTGATGTCCGCGCCGCTGAGAATAAATTCGCGTCAGCTTACTACGCCACCAACTCTGCGCGTGCCAATTTCTATCCTTCGCTGGTAATATCGGCTCAGGGCGGCTTTACAAACGCTATAGGCAGCATGATCACCAACCCCGGTAAATGGTTTATCCAGCTTGCAGGTTCGCTGACGGCGCCCATCTTCTCGCGCGGACAGAACATAGCCACGCTTAAGGCCGCCAAAGCGCAGCAGCAGCAGGCTCTCAATGATTTCCAGTACACCGTACTCAATGCCAGCGCCGAGGTAAGCGACGCTCTCGTGTCGTACAGTACCAATGCCCGCAAGGCCGAGTTCCTCAGCAAGCAGATAGATGAGCTGGAGAAGTCGGTAGACTATACGCAGCAGCTCCTTACGCTCGGCCAGTCCACCTATCTTGAGGTGCTGACCGCCCAGCAGGGTCTGCTTTCGGCCCAGCTGTCGGAAATCAACAGCTGGCATAGCCAGGTAAGCGCCATGGTAAGTCTCTATCAGGCGTTAGGCGGAGGCCGCTGATAATTGTTACATCGTTACCCTAAGGGTGTGTCAAAATATAAGCTTTTGGCACACCCTTTTACTATTCATAGCAAATGATTGTCAACTAAAGTTTGCAGTTGTTTGAATTTTTTTTTGTAACTTTGTGGCCGATATGGGTCTGCAGGCTCTTGATGAGTCTGTGTAACCCTCAGATTCTTACATGTTTATTTATTACTTGTGTTAACTTTTTTATGAAACGAATTTTATCACTTGCTGCCGGTGCGCTCCTTGGCGTGTCCGGACTTCAAGCGGCGACTTCGTCAACATTTGCGAACAGAACGGATTTCCGAGACGAAACCATCTATTTCGCCATGACAACCCGCTTCTATGACGGTGACAAATCCAACAACACTTATTGTTGGGACGGAGTCAAGAATGTGAATGACCCCGAATGGCGCGGAGACTTCAAGGGTCTGATCGAGAAGCTCGATTACATCAAGGCTCTCGGCTTCACGGCTGTCTGGATTACTCCGGTAGTGGAGAACGGTTCCGGACTGGATTACCACGGCTACCACGCCATGAACTTCTCGAAAGTAGACCCCCGTTATGAGAGTGAGGACTGCAAGTTCCAGGATCTTATTGACGCAGTGCATGCACGCGGCATGAAGCTGATTCTCGACGTTGTGCTCCAGCATACCGGCAACTTCGGCGAGGAGTATCTGTGCCCGATGTTTACCAAGGACTATACCCAGCCGCTTTCCAACATCAACAAAAGCATGAAGCGCCATCCGCAGTCCATGCTTCCGGAGAATTACGATGCCCTTATTCCCGGCCAACAGTATCAGGCCCGTCTGACTCTGATGAAGAACAACGACAACTCAGGCAAAGACCCCAACAACTACTGGCACCATGTGGGTCAGGCTTGGGACTGGGACGACTATTCCCGTGTATGGGGTCAGATCGCCGGTGACTGCGTTGACCTCAATACCGAGAATCCGCATGTATACAATTATGTAGCTAATTGCTATAAGAAGTTCATCGAGATGGGCGTGGATGGTTTCCGAGTTGATACCTCCGGCCATATTGCCCGCGTGACTTTCAACAATGCTTTCATACCCCAGTTCAAGGCTGCCGGTGAGGCTGCCAAGGCTAAGCGTGGCGGCACGCCGTTCTATATGTTCGGCGAGGTCTGCGCCCGCGGCGAGGAGGTAATCTACCGTGACCAGAACTACAACTGCTCCCCCTGTTTCTATACATGGGCTGAGAGCAAAGACTACAAATGGGACTCAAGTGAGGAGTCTTGGAAGGGTCTGGTCTACTCCGAAGTGGCTCCTTCGGCTTACGCCAACCATCCGAACACTGCTGCCGTGCTTTCACAGGCAACGGAGTATGAGGGACACGCCGACAATATCCTGTCAAAGAGCAACAACGCCTGGCTCAATGGCAACGAGTACCATACTCCCGATTACTCCAAAAGCTCGGGCTTCAATGTGATTGACTTCCCGATGCACTGGCGCTTCGCATCTGCTAAAAAGGCTTTTGGTGTTAACTCTCAGGACAATCTGTATAATGACGCCACCTGGAACGTGGTTTATGTAGACGGACATGACTACGGACCGAACGGATGGGATACCAAGAGCTTCGGCGGTTCCGAGGCCGAGTGGGCTGAGAACTACTCGCTGATGTTTACATTCCGCGGCATCCCCTGCATCTGGCAAGGTTCGGAGTGCTATTTCCGCAAAGGCAACCTCATTGACAAAGGCGCGATTGAGCCTCTGAAGAATACCGCACGCGCTTATTTCGGCGGCTATCTGACCGGTTCTGTCAACACTACCGGCTTCGCCGAGTACAGCAACGCCACCGGCAACCTGGCCGCTACGCTCAACCATCCTCTGGCTCTGCATCTGCAGCGTCTGAATAAAATCCGCGCCGCTGTGCCCGCTCTGCGCAAGGGTCAGTACAGTGTGGATGGATGCTCCGGCAAAATCGCCTTCAAGCGCCGCTATGTAGACGCCACTACTGACTCCTACGCACTTATCGCTATCAGCGGCGACGCCAGTTTCAGCAATATCCTCAATGGTACATATACCGACGTAATCACAGGCGATGTCAAGACTGTGACCAACGGCTCGATGAGCGTAAGCTGCTCCGGCCAGGGCAATATCCGCGTGTATGTGCTTTCCACTTCCAAGACTCCCGCTCCCGGCAAGATTGGAGATGACAGCAAGTATCTGTATGCCTCAAGCCCGGCAACAGTCGCCCAGCCCTCATACGACGGCAACGAGGAGGCTCTCGATACGGAGACTGTACGCGACGAGGGTGACGGCCCCACACCTGATCCGGATCCCGTTGATCCGATTGATCCCGAGCGTCTGAAAGGCGAGTATTGCGCATTCTTCCACAATGACGCCAACTGGGGCGGCACTGTGTATGCATGGGTCTGGACTGACTCCAAGAATTACACAGGCGGCACATGGCCCGGTACTCCCTGCCAGAATCTGGGTAACGGTTACTGGAAATGGAGCAACGGCGACAAGGAAGTTCCCGAAGGCGCCCTGATAATTTTCAATGCCTCTGGTTCGCAGACCAAGGATATGGTGTTCACTAACGGCGGCATGTATAACGCCGGCGGCAATCTCGAAAAAGTAATCCCCGAAGGCAATCAGCAGATTGATCCTACTCCTGACCCCGATCCCGACCCGGATCCAGATCCCGATCCCTCCGGTGAAATCGTGGTATATTTCGACAATACCTCCACCAACTGGCCGAAGGTTATGTGCCACTATTGGGGCGGCGCTGAAGCATCCAGCTGGCCTGGAAAGGAAATGACGCTTTACAAGGACAAAGTATATACAATCACGCTGCCTGCAGGTACTAAGGGTATGGTCTTCAACAGCAACGGTTCGGCTCAGTCTGGCGACCTCACTCCGGTTCACGGACACTGGTACACGCTGAGCGGTGACCAGGGCGTATATCAGACTGACGGTATCAGCAGCATAACAACTGGCAACGCTGAGGTTGAATACTTCAACATGCAGGGTGTACGTGTTACTAATCCGGCCAACGGTATCTTCATCGTACGTCGCGGTAACAAAGTGACCAAGGAATACGTAAGATAAGACAGATTCAATCCCTATAGGACCGGGTGGCTCCTGAATGGCGCCACCCGGTTTTGTTTTTCCGCAAGCGAAAGACGGCTGAAAATAAGCAGCCTCTATACTCTTTTTATGATGGTCTCCGGAGCGAAGGCGAGCGGGTCGACATCGCAGTCTGCCGGTATAGTCACGTTCTTCAGTTTGTGGCTGTCGGCAAAGGCGTATGCGCCAATTTTGAGCATTGAGCCAGGCACAGACAGTTCTTCCAGGCTTATGCAGCCATGACAGGCATATTCCTCTATTTCTTTGTAACCGTCAGGAACCTGCAGCTTACACATTCTGCGGCAGAGGCGTAGGGCATAGCGCCGGATAATCAGCTGATCTATGTCGAAATCCCTCAAATCCTGAGGCATTGGTGCATAGATGATTTCTTCTATCGATTCGGCTGTTTCGGTGGATAGTGTGTCAATGGCTGATATTACGCCGTGCAATGTCAGGCGTTTGAGTTTAGGCGCTTTTATATCTTGCATATCTATGGATAGCGCTGCCTGTGGCATTATTTCAAGCTCAAGCAGATTGTCGGCATGTATCAGTTCAGGACTGTAGGGCGAATCATAAATCAGTTTCTTTACATTTCGCAAATCCAGGTCGAAATAACCGCATGTCTCGTCGATTGTCAGCTCCGAGCTTTCCGATGGTCTCAGAGTCTGCCGTATCAGGCTTAAGGTAGATGAGCCGTTTAGCGCGACTTGCCACAGGGGGAGCCAGGAGTCAGCCTCCGGGCGTTCTGTAAGCATGAATACGCTGAGCCGCGTAAACGCTTGCAGGTCTTCGACCTCAATCTCTTTTAAGTTAGGACATCCGTTCAGAAAGTTTAGTTCTATCACTTCAAGCTTGCCATTGATTTTGACTTTCTCAAGAGAGGTGCAGCCGCAGAAAGACTTTCCTTGGACAGTGACTAAATTTTCAGGAAGCGCGAGAGACTTGATACCGGTCAGACCATTGAATCCGGCATAGTCGAGCGTGGTAACCGATGATGGAATATGCAGTGATGTGATCGCGGCAAGATTGTTAAAAGGACTGTTTTTCTCGTTGTCCGGCCAGTCTCCGCAACCGGATATACGCAAGGTCCTGAATCGGCGTATGCCGACTTTAATTAGGCCCGGTATCTCCAGCTTCCCGGCCATCATGGACAGCCACTCGAAATCGAATATCTCAATTCCGATCTCATCCGTCATCGCTGACGTATGGTAGACGCCGATTCCGAGTTTTATACGGAAAGACCAGCCGTCGACTACGTATCTGATTACAGGATATTCCTCTCCGTCGTGCCCGATGAGTCTGTTTCCCCCGAATTTTTCCTTGAAGGTCTGATACTCGTAGACCGGAATCATAACGCCGGGCTCAATTTTACTGCTGTCCCTTACAATGGCCACAGCATAGCGGCAGGATGATTCGCCGGACGAGATATTTTTGTGCAGTTCGTAGACGATACCCTCTCTTTCAATAGTCGTCATGGAAGCTCCGGATATAAGATTTCCCTGCCTGTCATAATTGAAGCATACCTTCTTGCGTGGCTTACTATTATTGTCCATATTCATTCAATAAGGAGGCGTGTGCCAGTGTTGTGATATTCCCCGCAAAAATACGAAAAAAATGTTATTTATCGTTCAGGGCGAAAGAAAACGTTATGGTGTATCATGTTCGACAGGCCGGTTAGTATATTTTACGCTAAATATGGTCGATATGTCGGTAATTTTCATTAAATTTGCATTTCCAAACGGGCTGTAGAACCTCAGCCCTGTAATAACGCATACATTTATTATATATAATTTATGGCAAAGAAAGTTTATACGTTTGGCGACGGTAAAGCCGAAGGTAACGCATCAATGCGCAACCTGCTCGGCGGCAAGGGCGCCAATCTCGCGGAGATGAATCTCCTGGGCATGCCCGTACCTCCGGGCTTCACAATCACTACAGAAGTCTGCACAGAATATACGCAGGACGGCCGTGACGCCGTGGTAGCCGACATAAAATCAGATGTCGAGGCCGCCATCAAGCATGTCGAAGAGCTGACAGGCAAAAAATTCGATGATCCCGCCAATCCTCTGCTCGTATCTGTGCGCTCCGGCGCCCGTGCGTCCATGCCCGGTATGATGGATACCGTCCTCAACCTCGGTATGAACGATGCCACCGTAGAGTCGCTCGCCCAGAAAAGCGGCAATCCCCGCTTCGCCTGGGATAGCTATCGCCGCTTTGTACAGATGTACGGCGACGTAGTACTCGGTATGAAGCCCAAGTCCAAAACCGACATTGATCCCTTCGAGGAAATCATGGATAAGGTCAAGGAAGAGAAGGGCGTGAAATTTGACAATGAGCTGGATGTCGATGACCTCAAGAAGCTTGTGAAGCTTTTCAAAGCCGCAGTACTCGACTTTACCGGCAAAGACTTCCCCGACAGCGCCTGGGAGCAGCTGTGGGGTGGCATCTGCGCTGTGTTTGACAGCTGGATGAACGAGCGCGCCATCCTGTATCGCCGCATGAACCAGATTCCCGAAGAGTGGGGTACAGCCGTCAACGTGCAGGCTATGGTATATGGCAACATGGGCGACAACTCCGCTACCGGCGTAGCTTTCAGCCGTGACGCCGCAACCGGCGAAAACATATTCAACGGCGAATACCTGATCAACGCCCAGGGCGAGGACGTGGTGGCCGGTATACGCACACCGCAGCAGGTCACCGTAGAGGGCTCGCGCCGCTGGGCTGCCCTGCAGGGTATAAGCGAGGAAGAGCGTGCTGCGAAATATCCCTCACTTGAAGAATCCATGCCCAAGTGCGCCGCAGACCTTATAGCCATCGCCGGCCGTCTTGAAGACTACTACAAGGACATGCAGGATATGGAGTTTACCATCCAGGACGGCAAACTCTGGATGCTCCAGACCCGTAACGGCAAGCGCACAGGCGCAGCCATGGTCAAGATAGCCATGGATTTGCTCCGTGCCGGCGAAATAGACGAAAAGACAGCTCTCCTGCGCATGGAACCCAATAAGCTCGACGAGCTTCTGCACCCCGTCTTCGACAAAGCCGGTCTGAAGCGCGCTACTGTAGTAGCCAAAGGTCTGCCCGCTTCTCCGGGCGCCGCTGCCGGCCAGATCGTATTCCAGGCAGACGATGCGGAGGTCTGGGCCGAGAAGAAGAAAAAAGTTGTTCTCGTACGTATCGAGACATCTCCCGAAGACTTGCGCGGTATGGCTGTAGCCCAGGGTATTCTTACGATGCGCGGCGGCATGACCTCGCACGCTGCAGTCGTAGCCCGCGGTATGGGCAAATGCTGTGTCAGCGGCGCCGGCGAGATAGTAGTCGACTACAAGGAAAAGACAGTCGTAATGGGAGGCAAGACATTCCACGAAGGAGACTGGATTTCACTTAACGGCTCAACAGGCGACGTCTACGAAGGCCAGGTGCCCACTACCGAGCCCGAACTTGGCGGCGACTTCGGAGCAATCATGAACCTTGCTGCGAAATACACTCATACGCTGGTGCGTACCAACGCCGATTCTCCGCGCGATGCCCGACAGGCACGTAACTTCGGCGCTCAGGGTATCGGCCTGTGCCGCACCGAACACATGTTCTTCGAAGGCGACCGCATCAAGAGCGTACGCGAGATGATACTTGCTTCCGACGAAGAAGGGCGCCGCGTCGCTCTCGCCAAACTGCTGCCCATGCAGCGCTCCGACTTCGAAGGAATCTTTGAGGCTATGGATGGATTTGGCGTTACAGTACGTCTGCTTGATCCCCCCTTGCATGAGTTTGTACCCCATCAGACAGCTACGCAGAAAGAGCTCGCTGAGGAAATGGGTCTGACACTTGAAGAAGTTAAAGCCAAAGTTGACTCTCTGGAGGAGTTCAATCCTATGCTCGGCCACCGCGGCTGCCGTCTCGGCATCACATACCCCGAAATTACCGAAATGCAGACACGCGCCATCATAGAGGCTGCCCTCAACTGCAAGGCACGCGGCATCGACGTGCATCCTGAAATCATGGTACCCCTCGTAGGCACGCTCAAGGAGCTTCAGCACCAGGCCAACGTCATCAACACCACCGCAGCCCAGGTATTCGACGAGCGCGGCGAGAGCCTGCCATACAAGGTCGGCACAATGATTGAGGTACCCCGCGCGGCTCTCACAGCCAACAAGATAGCCGAGGTAGCCGACTTCTTCTCCTTCGGTACGAACGACCTCACGCAGATGACATTCGGCTACTCTCGCGACGACGCTCCGAAATTCCTCAAGTACTACAAGGAAATGGGCATCCTGAAAGTCGATCCTTTCGAGGTACTGGATCAGGAAGGAGTAGGCCAGCTTGTAGAGATGGGTGTAAAGAAAGGCCGTGCCACCAAGCCCGAACTGAAAGTAGGCATCTGTGGCGAGCACGGTGGCGAGCCCAGCTCCGTTAAATTCTGTGCCAACCTCGGCATGAACTACGTCAGCTGCTCCCCCTACCGCGTGCCCATCGCCCGCGTAGCCGCGGCGCAGGCTGCCATCGAGGACTAATCCCTCTTCGAAAATTAAATATTAAAGGATGCGCACAATGCATAGCGCTTGTGCGCATCCTTTCTCATTTTACAATTTTAATTAGTATGAACTATCCCATAGGCATTCAGTCGTTCAGCAAGATAAGGGAATCCGGTTATTTGTATATTGACAAGACGAAATATATTCCTTTGCTGCTGAAGAGCAGTCAGTATGTGTTTCTGAGTCGTCCCCGGCGATTCGGAAAGAGTCTTCTTGTCTCGATGCTTGAATCATTTTTCAAGGGTGAACGGAAGCTGTTTGACGGGCTTGCGATTGCGAATCTGATGCCTGAGCCATGGGAATGTCATCCTGTAATTCATCTCGATCTATCGGGCGAGGATTATAAGGATTCTGAAGTGCTTGAAATGAAATTGAGCTCTTTCCTTGATAGATTCGAATCCTCGTTTGAATTGCAATCCGCCAACAGAACGCTCTCGGAAAGGTTTCGTTCAATCGTACGAACTCTCCACCAATCCACAGGTAGCCGCGTCGTAGTGCTGATTGACGAGTACGATAATCCGATTACGTCGGCAATAGGAAATTCAGAATTGCAGGAGCGGTTCCGATCTATTCTGTATGGCTTTTATGCGTCCCTCAAGTCTTTGGACGAGCATTTGCATTTCTGTATGCTCACGGGCGTGACAAAATATGGTCATCTCTCTGTATTCAGCGGCCTTAACAATCTTCTTGACATCAGTCTGCAGAACGAATTTGCCGGGATTTGCGGTATTACAGAAGATGAACTGCATGCTTTGGCTCCCGGCGTGCGTTCGTTGGCTAATGAAGATGGCATAAGCGTTGATCAGGCCTTTGGTTTGATGAAGGAATGGTATGACGGTTACCATTTCTCCAAATCGCTGATCGATGTTTACAATCCCTTCAGCGTCATGAATGCTCTTGCACGTCGCGAAGTCGCCGATTATTGGTTTCAGACCGGCACGCCGACGATCCTTATAAAGACATTACAGAATAATTCTATCAGCATAGAAAAACTAAACGGCCTTAAGGCATCAGCAGATATGCTTGGCAATATATCTGCGCTTAACATCAATCCTGTTGCCCTGTTTTATCAAACCGGTTATCTGACCATCAAAGACTATGATAAGTCCTCACGCCTATATGTGCTCGGTTATCCTAACAAAGAGGTTGAGGCGGGATTGATGGATAATGTGCTTAATGCCTACGGCCATACTTCTGACTCTCGGGTACTGGTCTCGGACTTAAAAACATTCCTTGAAGATGGAAAACCGGTCGAATTTGTGGAAACTCTGAAAACGTTTTTTGCCAATATCCCTTATGATTTGCGTCGCAATGTAGAGAAATATGAAAATTATTACCATACAGTTTTCTATGTGTTGCTGCGACTTTTGGGTATGGATGTTGAAGCAGAATACCACACATCGGAAGGCTCGATCGACATCGTTATAAAGACGAAGGATTACGTCTATGTTATCGAGCTTAAGATAAATGGAACTGCCACAGAAGCAATGGATCAGATACATGAACGCGATTATGCAGCCCCATTTGCCAGAGACGCGAGAAAGGTCATAAAACTCGGAATAGGATTTGCGGAGCATACGCATACGATTGATTCATACATCGTTGAAGAATGATGATGACACATCCAAGATAAAACGGCATCGGCTAAACTCAATCAGGTTGTAGCCGATGCTTCTTTATGTAGCTCCTATGGGTGTAGGAATGATTAATGACTATTGACTATGATGGTCGGCACCTTGTCAACGTACTCACGGAAGACCGTTGCGGATTTGACGGTAAACGCTGCGCAGGTCTTGAAGCAGAGAAACGTCTTGACAGAGTTATAATTAAGGTTGGAAATCTTAGCGCAGGCGGTGGTAACGCGGATATGGCGATATGCCGGCGTTTAAACTGTCGCTTAATTATGATGCGGTTATTTGAGCTTAGACAGGTAGCGTACCGTCACGCTGTAGCGTCGGACTATACGGCGCATATTTTCCATTCCAGCGCCGCTGTCATAGGCTACGTTGCTAACTCCGGAGTATGCCGCTCCGTCGTTTGTTGTCTCGGTTACTTCGTAAGGCATAATCAACTTCAGCCCTTCGTTATCGGCTATGAATTCTGCTTTCTGTCTCGCGGCGTCGAGAGCGGCTTTCAGTCCCATCCGGTTGAACCGGGCCATGTCGGTATTGTCCGTTTTTATTATGTTGAAGCTGACAATGCCGTTGCGGTCGAGCCGGTCAGATATGCGGTCTATCTGATCGAAATCGGAAACTGTGGCGGACAGCCGTTTAGCTAACAGGAATGTCTGCGATACATTACGGTTGCGGTAATTGCCTAAGTCCGAGACTACGGTCAGCGAGTCCGGTATGCCGGCTTCACGAAGCACTTGCCGGACACCTCTCTCGATTTCGGGCATACGGACGATTACGCTGTCTTCGGCTGCCTGCTGCCGGTAATATTCTTCCATACCTATTTCTATGGTAATTAGGTCAGGCACTATGTTGATTGTGGCTGATCCTTTTACCTCAATCATGGGTGCTTTATCACTTTCGGCACGGCCGAGACTGACAGCGGCTATCAGTATGGCAGCTAATAGCAGATATCTTTTCATTTTATCTCATGTTTAGATTTGCGAAGCAAGATGCACTCGACCGGTGTCGCGCCGTTCAGTCTTACTACTGAATCACTTTGTACATCTATTGTCGATATTCTGGGCAATATGCGGCGCAGGGCGTCTTCAGTCTCCATATTGTCGCATGCCATCTCGGTCATGGCTCCGTTACCAATATTGATGGAGTCGCCTTTGATGACGTAGGAGCCGGAGATTGAGTTGCAGCTGGTCATAATGAAATATGTGCTGTCTTCAAAAGTGATATATTGCCGCCTTCCGGCCGCTGCTTCGTCCAGGCGCACATAGTCTGAGTCGCTGAACACTATGTTTTCGATATACCACTGTCCACGTATATCGACAGTCGCCGTCATGGCCTTCGCGGTGTCGGACGCTATGGCCGTCTTATTCCTTTTGATGTCGGAGCAGCCGGCTAAAATTACTCCCGACACTACAGCTGCGACGGCAAATGTATGGATTCGTATCTTCATAAATCAGTATATATTATTACATGGCCTATATGCAAAATTACGAAAAAATCTGAAAATTATTGTCAATCGCGTAATAATTAAACGGGCTTGCAGGTGTTTGCGTCGGATGCTGATAAGTCATAAAAAAGTATTAACTTTGCAAATTTATCTAATCTTATCAATGATGAACCAAAAAGAAATCAACGGATTGGCTTCCGCCAATCGTATTAAAGCCATGTCGGTGTTAAAAGAGTCCGGCATTGCCGATGTCTGGTCTGAGGCGGGATGCCGGGTCAATCTTGTAGGCTCGCTGCGCATGGGGCTGCTGGCGTCTCGGCGGGACATAGATTTGCATGTCTATTCTACGGGTATCACAGCGAAAAGCAGTTTCGCTATAGCCTCCAGAATCGCGGAAAATCCCAATGTTACAGAAATTAAATGTATCAATGGCCTCCATACAGATGAGCATTGTATGGCATGGCATTTCTTTTATAGACATGAAGATGAAATATGGCAGTTTGATGTCATTCATATAGAGGAAGGTTCGGCATACGACGGCTATTTTGAGAGAATGGCTGACCGTATAGTCGCGGTTATGAGCGACGAACAGCGGGACACTATCCTCCGTCTGAAGTTTGAGACTCCATCAGGATATGATTATCATGGTGTGGAGTATTATGAAGCTGTTATTGCCGATGGCGTCGACTCGTTATCCGGCTTAAGCAAGTGGATTGAAGAGCATCGGAAGAAACCGATTTACTATTGGATACCGTAAAAATGAATATATCGGTATACCATGCCAAACATAGCGGCAACATCGCGGTAATGATTGAGAAGTATCGTGCCTAAACCATCGATATTGAGGACGCCGAGTCCGGGAATGTGAATCTTGAATTGAAACGTCATTTTGGAGCGAAGACGAGGTCGTAAATCAACCAGGCGAAGAATGAATAGACGAATATGACAAGAAAGTAACGTAATCCTCTCGATTTTATAATCTTGTAGCGGTCAGACATCAATAGCAGGATATAACCGACAACTATATATAAGAGGATGAAATACCAAGGCGCTCTCATGTTGAATTGTATTTGAGGTTGTTCTTATTAAACGCAAATTAAAGCAAAAAATTACAGATGAGAGAAAAGAGCTTTCTTTAACAAGTCCCGACGTGTCGCCCGGTTTATCGACGCGAATATTGCCGTTAGCATGGACAGTATCTCGCGCGTCAGTTCTGCGCAATATGCAGCGCATGTCCGGCCCTATATGTGGCACCGTTTTGCCGAATTTCAAACACGGCCTGACTTACACTATTCCCGGATTGCTTGCCACTTGGAAGAGTCGGGGCTACATCGAGGTCATACATTCATGCCGGGCATATCTACGGAGTGCATGTGCGAAAAAAAATCGGATTAAAATTTGCTTTCGCGCTTTTTTGATATTATCTTTGCATGTTTTATGATTTCCCGCTGTCCGGACTGGCTGGTACGGACGGTTTATGAATACGTAATAGATATTTACTAAGAATTCATGTATAGAGACAAAACGTGCGGAGAGTTGCGACTCTCCGATGCCGGAAAACCGGTAACGCTGGCCGGATGGGTGCAGCGTACACGCAAGATGGGCGGTATGACTTTTGTCGATGTCCGCGACCGTTATGGTATAACCCAGGTGGTGTTCAACAATGATACGGATGCGGCTCTCTGCGAGAGGGCCAATAAACTCGGACGCGAGTTCGTAGTCCAGGTCAAAGGCACCGTGGCCGAACGTACGTCGAAGAATCCGCACCTGCCTACGGGCGACATCGAGATTATAGCTGAATCGTTCAAGGTGCTGAATCGCAGCGAGGTTCCTCCTTTTACCATCGAGGACAACACCGATGGCGGCGACGACCTCCGCATGAAGTACCGCTATCTGGATCTCCGTCGTCCCGGCGTACGCTCCAATCTGGAGCTGCGCCATCGTATGGCTTTCGAGATACGCCGCTATCTGGACGCCCACGATTTCCTGGAGATCGAGACTCCGATTCTTGTGAAATCAACGCCTGAGGGCGCGCGTGACTTCGTGGTGCCTTCACGCATGAATCCGGGCGAGTTCTATGCTTTGCCCCAGAGTCCTCAGCTGTTCAAGCAGTTGCTTATGGTCAGCGGTTTCGACCGTTACTTTCAGATAGCCAAGTGCTTCCGCGACGAAGACCTGCGTGCTGACCGCCAGCCCGAGTTCACTCAGATAGACTGCGAGATGAGCTTTGTGGAGCAGGAGGATGTCATCCGGATGTTCGAAGGACTCGTAAAGCATATATTCAAGTATGTCAAGAATATTGACTTTACCGATCCGTTCCCCCGCATGACCTGGAACGACGCTATGCGTCTATACGGCTCCGACAAACCGGATATCCGTTTCGGCATGAAGTTCGTTGAGCTGACCGATCTGGTCAAGGGTCACGGTTTCTCTGTCATGGACGATGCCGAGCTTACCGTCGGTATCGCCGTGCCGGGATGCGCAGGATATACACGCAAGCAGACTGACGAGCTGACGGAATTCGTAAAGCGCCCGCAGATAGGCGCCAAGGGCCTGGTATGGGTCAAGATAGCCGAAGACGGCACTATTAAGAGCAGCGTAGGCAAATTCTTCAGCGACGACGACCTGCGCGCATGGGCCGAGCGTATGGACGCCAAGCCCGGCGACATGCTTCTGCTGTTGAGCGGTCCGGCCATGAAGACGCGCAAGCAGCTGTGTGAGTTGCGTCTGGAGATGGGCAACCGTCTGGGTCTGCGTCCCAAAAACGTGTTTGCCCCGCTGTGGGTAATAGACTTCCCCCTGTTTGAGTGGGACGAAGAGACTCAGCGTTATTACGCCATGCATCATCCCTTTACTTCGCCCAATCCCGAGGATGTACCTCTGCTGCATACCGATACCGGCAAGGTGCGCGCTACGGCCTACGACATCGTGGTCAACGGCACGGAGCTGGGTGGCGGCTCGATACGAATACATGACAGTGAGCTTCAGGACACCATGTTCGAGCTTCTGGGTTTCACACCTGAAAAGGCTCACGAGCAGTTCGGCTTCCTGATGGATGCCTTCAAGTACGGCGCGCCTCCTCACGGCGGTCTGGCGCTCGGCTTCGACCGCTTTGTCTCAATGCTCGCCGAGCTTGACTCCATACGCGACACCATAGCTTTCCCCAAGAACAATTCGGGCCGTGACGTGATGAACGAGTCTCCCTCGCCCCTTGACCCCGCCCAGCTTGAGGAGCTTAATCTGGAGGTGCTTCCCCTCAAAAAGTAACTGATGGCAAAGATAGCCGACATAATAAGTATAATAGAGAGTTTTGCGCCCGTACGGCTTCAGGAGTCATACGACAACGCCGGGCTTCAGGTAGGCGACCGCGAGGTTGATGTCTCGGCGGTGCTGATGTGTCTGGATGTCACAGAAGAAATCGTAGCGGAAGCTGTGGAGCGCGGATGCGGACTGATTATCAGCCATCATCCGCTGCTCTTCGGCGGTATCCGGCAGGTTACGGCCGATAGCGGCCGCGGCCGCATAGTCATCGAAGCGATAAAAGCCGGTATATCAATCTATTCGGCACATACGAATCTGGACCGTGCCAGAGAGGGCGTAAGCTGGGAGATAGCCCGTATGCTCGGATTGCGTCAGCTCGAAGTGCTGGAGAAAGACAATGCCGATCCGGAAGTCGGGCTTGGCATAGTCGGTAACACTGACCAGATGCCGGCTCTGGAGTTCCTGCGCAAAGTAAAGGACACGTTCCACGTCAGGTGTCTGCGTTATTCCGACAACTTTCCCCGTCTGACCGTGAAGCGTGTCGCCGTCTGCGGCGGAGCCGGCGCCTCGCTCATACGAGAGGCCGCGGCTGCCGGCGCCGATGTGATAGTGACCGGCGATGTGAAATATCATGACTTTACCACCTGGGCTTCGCGGATTCTTATCGCCGATATAGGCCACTACGAGAGTGAAATATGTACAAAGCAGATTTTCATGCGTCTGTTGGCCGACCGTTTTCCCGATTTGCAGCTTTATACTGCCGAATCGGATACGAACCCGGTAAATTGCTTATAAACAGAAATATAATTACTATAATATAAATATGGCCACTGAAAATAAAGCTGAAAAAGAACGCAGTGTGGAAGAGCGCCTCAAATCGCTCTATGAGCTGCAGACCATTTTTTCTGAAATAGACCGCATCAAGACCCTGCGCGGCGAGCTTCCCAACGAAGTGAAAGATCTGGAGGACAATATCGTCCGTTACCAGACCCGCATACAGAAATATAAGGAGGAGGTAGCCAATCTGAAGAAGCAGGTACTCCAGTGCAACGGCGAGATTCAGGACCGTCAGGCAAAGATAGAGCGTTATCGCTCACAGCAGGATAACGTGCGCAACAACCGCGAGTACGACTTCCTTACCAAGGAGATAGAGTTCGAGGGTCTGGAAATCGAGCTCGCCGAGAAAAATATCCGTAAGTATACCGAGGCTCAGGAGGCACGCAACGCCGACATAGCAGCAGCCGAGGTGGAGCTGGCCGACGGACAGCACATACTGGCCGAGAAGCGCGCCGAGCTTGAGGACATCGTGAGCGAGACCAAGGCCGAGGAGGAGAACCTCCGCGCCCAGGCCCAGGCTCTGGAGCCGCTGATTGACTCCTATACCCTCGCCGCCTTCAAGCGCATACGCAAGAACGCCCGCAACGGACTGGGCATCGTGACCGTGCAGCGCAACGCCTGCGGCGGATGCTTCAACCGTATCCCGCCTCAGCGTCAGCTTGAGATCAAGATGCACAAGAAAATCATCGTCTGCGAGTACTGCGGCCGCATCATGATCGACGGACAGTTAGCCGGCATCGAGGAGCCCGTAGTTCCCGAACCCGCACCCAAGAAACGCGCTTCCAAGAAGTAAAGCCGTCTTTATCATAAAAAGTAGCGCGCTGGAAATTCCGGCGCGCTCTTTTTATGCCAATGCCGGTATCAAGCTATGCAGAGTTCTCGGAAGGACTTGTGACAGCCATCCTGCACGTTGAAGTAAATCAAGATTGTCTGCATAAAAAAAGTACTTTACCGTACTGCGAAAGTACGGTAAAGCGCTCAATGGGGAAAAGACAAGGTTTATTCAGTCCAGTTTACTGAAAAATGTTCTGATTTACCGTTCCTGGTTTCTGAATATCCTGTGATTCTATTTTTCTGAATTACATATTCGTATTGTACCTTTCTGACAGGCATATTGGGCGCAACGGATTCCAATCCGTTAATAAGATTTTCGGAGGCCGAGCCAAAATAACCTTTCAGTTGTAGAGGATAATATTGGTATCTTCCGAAATGTAGAGGGATAAGATTTTGTATGCCCGAAACTGAGGAATAAGAATAATTGTAAATGTAGGTCGGCTTATCATGCCCGGCGCAATCTTCTATGGAAACAAGGTTATTGCCTTCCCAGATGTAATAATTCTCCCAAGACCAAGGCTTTTCATAATTCCATCCATTACCATTCTTGCTCCATTGCGTACATTTCACGACGTTAAGGTGGTTTCCTCCTGTGTAGGAAAAGTCATGACGATATTTTTTCTGAACTATAGTACCAAACTCATCAGTAGAAAAAATCCCCTCACAATAAGCCGCACGACCGTTTTCCAGATAAACTTCATCGTCATAACTCCGCGTTATAGAGGCGTTTTTACTCCATGTTGTGATATGTTCAGTGTGTATCTTTATTATATCGTCAGACGGATAAGAATATGTGGCAATCACTTCTTCTTCATTTCCATTTATGGTATATTTGGCTACGCGACCATAGGAATCGTAGGCGATAGTCTGTATATCGTTGTCGCCATTTGTAATCTCTGCCACTTGGGAGAAAACATCAGGCGCGGGTTCATCATTGTTGCTGCAAGAAGAAAAAATCAGCAGCGTTACCACAATGCAGATAAGGTGTTTCATTGAAGATATTTTTTCTTTCTGTAACGAAGAAAATTGGAGAATATTGCCCCTTTAAAACTTCGCCCTAACTTATTGCACGTAAGGCCGGATGTGAGGTTGAGTTGTCGCTCAATGGTCCGATTCGTGAACGTCGATGCTGTTGATGTATTCGGGAAGTCGTTGAATTTCTCGATAACGTGAAAATGGGCGGGGGCATCGGTCAAGAACGAACAAGTTATACCAAAAGCAGGTTGAATCGTCTGTGAAGTGAACGAACACACAGCCTCCTTTTTATAGCGATGCTGGCACTGGGCTATGGGGCTGCCAAGAGTCCAGAGAGTACTTAGAGTTCTCCGAGAGCTTTGAGGATTTCGGCAGCGGGGTTGCAGCGGGTGATGTCGAGGGGGATGATGAGGGGGTCGCGGGCGTACCAGGTTAGTTGCTTCTTGGCGTAGACGCGAGTGTTTTTCTGGAGCCTCGATATGGCTGTCGGAAGGTCCCATTCGCCGTCGAGATAGCGGAACATCTCTTTGAAGCCTACGGTGTTGAGTGAGTTCAGACCGCGCATGGGCAGCACGGCTCGCGCTTCGTCTACCATGCCGGCTTCCACCATTCTCTCCACGCGCCGGTTGATGCGGTCGAAGAGTATCTCGCGCGGAGCGGTAATGAGGAATTTCAGTATGCGGAAGTCTCTGTCCGCTTTCTGTCCCTTGCGCAGAGAGGAGTAGGGCACGCCTGCCTGCAGGCATATCTCGACGGCGTGCATTACCCGCTTGGTGTTGCGCATGTCGGCCTGCTCGCAGTACGCGGGGTCGAGATTGCGCAGCCATGCGCAGAGGGCTTCCGCTCCTTGGTCTCGGTGGAAATCGGCCACGCGCCGGCGCACCGCTTCGGATATTGTCGGAATTTCGTCTATGCCGTTGCAGAGTGCGTCGACATACATCATGGAGCCACCGCAGACTATGGCCCGGCCCCCGCATCGGGAGAATATGCCTGGAAGCAGATTCAGCGCCTCGCGCTCAAAGGCGGAGGCGCTGAAGTATGCGTCAAGCGGCAGAGCACGCACCAGATGGTGCGGCGCTCTGCGCATGTCTTCATCAGAGGGGGCTGCTGTCGTGACGGGAATATCGGCGTATATCTGCCGTGAATCGGCTGAGATAATTTCGGTGTGGAGCGTCTCTGCCACGCGCAGAGCTATCTCGCTTTTGCCGACGCCGGTAGGCCCCGTGATGACAATCAGTGTGTTCACTTTTCAGCTACGAGACGGGCGATTTGCACGATTACGTCGCGGGCCTTTTCCATCGAGGGGATGGGTACGAATTCGTAGCGGCCGTGGAAGTTGAGCCCACCGGCGAAGATATTGGGGCAGGGGAGGCCCTTGAAGCTGAGCTGCGCGCCGTCGGTGCCGCCACGGATAGGCTGTACTTTAGGAGTCACGCCCGCATCACGCATGGCCTGCAGGGCTATGTCGATGATGTGCATCACAGGCTCGATTTTCTCGCGCATGTTGTAGTACTGGTCTTTGATTTCAGCCGTACAGCAGCCGGGGAACTCCTGATTGATTTTGCGCACCAGATGCTCAATCTCTTTTTTGCGGCTCTCAAAGCGTGCGCGGTCATGGTCGCGTATGATATATGTGAGCGTGGTGCTTTCCACCGTGCCTTCTACACCGACGAGATGATAGAATCCCTCGTAGCCTTCGGTGTGTTCCGGCGTTTCCCAGCGGGGCAGCATAAGCATCAGCTGTCCGGCCACACGCAGAGAGTTGATCATCTTGTGCTTGGCGTAGCCGGGATGCACGTTGCGGCCCTTGACGGTAATCTTGGCCACAGCGGCGTTGAAGTTCTCGTATTCAAGTTCTCCGACCTCTCCGCCGTCCATGGTGTAGGCGAAATCGCAGCCGAAGCGCTCCACGTCAAACTTATGTGCGCCCAGGCCTATCTCCTCGTCAGGGTTGAAAGCGATGCGTATCTTGCCGTGCTTGATTTCGGGATGCTCCTGCAGATAAGCCACGGCGGAGACTATCTCGGCGATGCCGGCCTTGTCGTCGGCGCCGAGCAGGGTAGTGCCGTCGGTAACTATCAGGTTCTGGCCGATATAGTTGCGCAGTTCGGGAAACTCATCGGGGCTGAGTATGATGCCCTCCTTTTCGTTTAGGGTAATGTTTTCGCCGTCATAGTCGCTCACAATACGCGGATTGACGTGGCGGCCGCTCATGTCGGGGCTGGTGTCAAGATGCGCTATGAAGCCGACGGTGGGAACCTCCTTGTCTATATTGGCAGGAAGGGTGGCCATAAGGTAGCCATTCTCGTCGAGGGAAATGTCTTCAAGCCCCATCTTTTCCAGTTCTTTCTGCAGGTACTGTGCGAAAATCATCTGTCCCGGCGTAGAGGGGGTAAGATTGGTCAGCTCGTCACTCTGAGTGTCAAACTTCACGTAATCCAAAAAGCGGTCTACAAGTGTCATGTCGTATTGAGATTTAGAGGGTTATTTACCGTAAACAGCTTCGATACGCTCCGCAAGCCCGGGGCGTACGGCCCGCAGGGTATGGATGAAAGCGGTGTCGAAGGCTTCAGCGACCTCCTTGCGGCCTGCGGTCACGTATTTGCTCTGAATCGAGCGTGCTTCCAGGAGTTTTCCCTGCATAGCCATGGTGTCGGCTGGATCCGCGGCCAGAAAGCTACGTGCTGCAGTGCGCCCTTCCATGATCGCTGCCTCTACATTGGCCTGCGCTGCTTCGCCGGCGGCTATGGAATCGGCGGCATCTTCGCCCGACTTGCCGCAAGAGGCAAGAGCGACTGCCAATGTCAGGGCAAGAGCGCCCATAGTTGACTTATGCATATCGAAGTGTAATTTCATCATTTTGCAAAATTAATAAAATCCGTCAGATTTTCAAAATGAAATGACCGTTTTTAGTGTCTGCAAAATCGCTTCGGGGCGTTAAACCAATCGGGAGTCAGGATGTTATAAAAATAAATAATGGAAATTATGAAGAAAATTGTATTGACAATAGCGAGTTTAGCCGTAGTTTGCGCTTGCGCGTTAGCGCAGTCGAGTCTTCCGGTTCCGGGAGGAATGGCTCCGGGCGGCGGAATGGGCGGCGGAAACAGCCTGCCGGCTCCCGGAGGCATGGCTCCGTCCAATACGCTGATGGGGCCCTCGTGGGGCAGCCCGTGGGGCCCGGCTTACGGTGGCTGGGGCCCGGGCATGGGGCCGGTCAGCAATCCCGGATGGCAGAACAACGGTATTATGAACGTGATGGCCTGTGGCTACGATGCCCAGGGTGTGTGGCGCGTGTTGCCGCTGAGAGTGTCGTATAACTACAATGGCATACAGTATGATGTCGAAGTTCTCAACGCCTGGGATCCGTGGACTAATATGTGGAATGTGGATGTAGATGTGCCGGCGGTCAATACATCATATTATCTGCGAGGGCAGAATTTCAATTTTTATGTGGTGCTGTCTACAGGCACTTACTATTTTAATCTGTAAGTCACAGTATATATATAGCAAACCGCTCCGGTCTGAAAAAGCAGGCCGGAGCGGTTTGTATTGTCTTGGGATAATCACTTGATTATCAATTTGCGCGATGGCACCGACTCACGATTGAGCCGGTCAAGCGCGGTCACTATGAAGGTCGTGCCCGGCTCTGCGTTGTCGAGGCGCACGGCGTTGTAGGGCGTGACGGCTATTATGGCCTCCGGATCGGATGTATCTACGGTTTCTCCTTTGAAAAATTCGTAGACTACGTATTTTACCACGTCGTCCTCCTTGCCTTTCACTCCGATATCCTTTGAGCCGTAACCGTGGAAATTAGCGGGAATGTCCCAGGTAATTACGTTGTTGCCGTCCATCTTGCCAGTACGCAGGCCTGTAATGGGCTGAGGGCCGCCTTTCTCCTCCTTGTAGGCGCTGGGCAGTGCGAGCGTGCGCTGGAAGTTGGACGAAAGTTCGTCGAGCACCCCTTTGTAATTGCCGGTAACCCAGTAACCGTGGTACCAGGCGTTGCCGCCGATATTCTTCAGCCGGCGCGAGAGGTCGATTTTTGCCTGAAGTTCGTTGCGGTAGCCGGCGCAGGGTGTGTCCATCGTACCCTGTGTGTTCTGACCGACATAGAGATAACATGTCTCAGGCACATTATCATTCCACCATTTGGCCAGCCCGCGCGAGGGTGCCACTTTCTTGTCGAGCGACCAATAGAGCTGGGGGGTAAGATAGTCGACCCAGCCTTTTTCGGCCCAAAGCAGAATATCGGCGTAGAGGTCGTCGTAATTCTGGAGACCAGAGCTCTCGGAACCGCGCGGGTCGTTGCGCTTGTTGCGCCAGATACCAAAAGGACTGATACCGAAACGCACCCACGGTTTCACACTCTTGATGCGCGCGTGGAGCTGCTCGACAAGCTTGTTGACGTTGTCGCGCCGCCAGTCCCCCTTGTTCATCCCGTTGCCGAACTTGGCATAGCTTGCGCCGTCGCCGTCGAAACGCTGTCCGTTGGCGCCCGGATAGGGGTAAAAATAGTCGTCGAGGTGTATGGCGTCTACATCGTAGCGCGTCACTATGTCGGCTATTACGTCTGAAATATAATCGCGGTTTTCCTGATAGGCCGGGTCAAAGAAGATTTTGTTGTCGAAACGGAAGAATCTCTCCGGGTGCTTGCGGCTTATATGGTCGGCAGGGAGAGTCTCACGTGAATCGGATGTCACACGGTAGGGGTTGAGCCAGGCGTGCAGCTCCATTCCCCGCTTGTGAGCCTCGTCTATGATGAAAGCCAGTGGATCCCATACAGGGTCAGGGGCTTTGCCGCGTTTGCCGGTAAGCCATTTGCTCCACGGTTCGATAGAAGATATGTACAGGGCGTCGGCGGTAGGGCGCACCTGAAAAATTACGGCGTTGCATCCCGCTTCCTGAAGTTTGTCGAGCAGCCCGGCTATATAAGCGCGGCATTGCTCGGGAGTCTTGTTCATATACTGGCTTTGGCCGATGACCTGCAGCCAGGCTCCGCGAAACTCGCGTTTGGGAGCCGGCTCCTGGGCTGAGGACTGCATTACGGCGGCCAGAGCCAGCGCGAGCATGCAGATGATGCGTGATATTGTCTTCATAAAGTGATAACGTGGGAAGTAGAGCATTTATTACTCCATGTCTGAGCCATAGCCGGATCCATCCATAGGCTCGTCCATCTGTGTCTTGCTGCGTTTGGCTTTCATATTGCCGAATGAATACTTGACAGTGAGCCGCAGATTGCGTCCGCCGCGCCAGCGTTTGTTTTCCTGAGTATAAGCTATGCCGTCGGCTATGCCGTAAGTATAGGAGTGCATGCGGCGTGAGTCGAAGATGTCGCGGCAGTTGAGCGAAAAGCTCCAGTTGCCTACAGTCTTGCGCAAGCCCGCATCGACATTCCAGCCTGCGGCACGGTTGCCCTGAGCCGTGAGCTGCTTGGAGTTATAGCGGCCTGTGACCTGGAAGCTGATGTCCCACGGCAGACGCACGCTCGCCATGCAGCGTATGTCCCATGCAAATGAGTTGCGTTTTTCGCCGCTTACGGGGATGAGCTGGCCTTCAAAGGGGAAATCCAGTGACCATGCGCTTACGTGGTTGTTGTATAGGTTGGCCGTCGTGGTCAGATTGAGTACGTTGTGGAACAGCGAGTTTTTCATTACCAGCTCGCATCCGGCGTCTGTCTGGTTACCGGCATTGGCCGAGGTGGTGTACATGATACCGTCCACGATATAACTGATACGGTTCATCGTGTTGCTTGTAGTGCGCAGATAGGCCGATACGCTCAATACGTGGTTGGGGAAACTCTTGATATAATTCAGCTCAAAGGCGTTGCTGTACTGCGGCTGCAGTTCCTCGTTGCCGTAAGAGATATTGGTGGGGTCCGAGATATTGCGGAATGAATTGAGCTGACCGCCCCACGGACGGCGTATGCGCCGCGTGTAGTTGACCTGAAGTTCGTTGTCGTGAGGGAGCGCCCATGATACGAAAGCCGAGGGGAACAGGGCGAAATCGTTGCGCTTGTAAGGCTCCACTTCGTCGCGGGTCTGTCCGTAGGCCAGGCTCTTGGCACGTATCTGCCATGCCTCCGCACGCAATCCGGCCGAGAAACTTAAAGCGCGGTACTTGCCTCCGAGAGTGGCGTAGAAAGCCGTGATGTTGTTGGTATACATGAATCGGTTCCACAGAGCCGGATTAATTGTCATGTCTTCGTCGCTGGTACCCTGCAGGGTGCTGACGGGTGTATTCTCGTGCGAATAATTGCCGTTGTAGCCCGCTTCCAGTTTCAACCACGGAAGCAGCTGATTGGTATAATCGAGCTTGGCTTCCACGGCATTGGTGCCAATGTTCTGGGTCTGCTCCTGATAAACGTCGGCGATGTCGTAGTCGTCGCCCCAGTCCTGGTGCTGCAGATAACTGTTCCATCCGGGACCTCCCCAGTGATTGTAGCCTACGGTCATATCCAGCGAGTGAGTGTCGCTCCATCGGTGAGTGTAGCCGAGTTCGGCATGGGCGCCGCGCATATCGTTGGTGGTACGTGCCAGATTGGAGTTGGTAAGCCAGTGGGAAGGAAGATTGGAAGCGTATTCGGTCAGGGTGTGGCCCCAGCGGTGGCCCAGCATGCCGAAAGCGCTTGCGCTGATGTCATCGTTGTCGGTAAGATGATATGTGGCGCCCAGGCGCAGGAACAGGTTGTTGCCGTGGTTCTTGCTGTCGCCGTCGGAGTTGAGGAAATTGCCGTTGTCATAGCTGCGGCGCGATGACGAACCGCCCGAATTATGACGCATACGGAAGCCTATAGAGGCGTACGTATCCCATTTGGCAGTATTATAGTTGATGGAGAAATTTACATTGCCTCCTCCGCGTGAATTGGCTCCGATTTCCGCGCTGCCGAAGTAACCGCCACGCCGGTCTTTCTTGAGTACAATGTTGATTATACCAGCCGTGCCTTCAGGACTATATTTGGCCGAAGGGTTGGTAATGACTTCGATTTTCTCAATAGTCTCGCCCGGAATCTGTTCCAGAATCTGAGCCCGGTTGTCGGCAGTAAGACCGCTCTCCTTACCGTTGATCCACACTGTGACCGACGAGTTCCCTCGCAGACTGACTTCGCCGTCCTGGTCAACCTCGACCGAAGGTATGGATTCCAGCAGTTCGCTGGCCGAGGAGCCGGCTGTGGTAATGTCGTTGCCTACGGTAAAGACCTTTCGGTCCAGCTCAAACTTCATGGTCGAGGCCTGTCCGGTAACCACCACTTCGTTAAGAAGCTTTGCGTCTTCGGCAAGCCGTACCTTGCCTATGTTTACGTCAGCGCCCTTGACCGTGGCTGGTCTCTCCTGGCTGATGCTGCCTAAGTTGGTAATCCTTACCAAGTAAGAGCCGTCGGGCACGCCCGATATGGTAAAGTTTCCATTTTCATCTGTATTGGTGCCGATAGTCAGCGCTTTGCCTGTTTTGGCATCGATGAGCTGTACATTGGCGTAGTCAATTGCCTCTCCGGTAGCTTTATTAGTCACGTTGCCCGTAATCTTGCCTTCGGCCAGGCAAGTAAGAGCCACGGAAAGCGCTGCGGCGGCGAACATCACTCGTTTCATTAATAATAAAGGTCTTTAATAATTATTCCGAAGGTTAGACACGCACGTATAAAAAAGGTTTAACAGCCGAGATTAAAAAAAAGTTAATGACGCAGCCGGGATGTAATGTCAGATAATTTTCGTAAATTTGCAGTCAGAACGAAAAAACGAATAATTATGAGCAGACAGGATACTGTAAACAAATATATCGACGAATTTTTACAAGGCCGCGGCCCAGAGGCATGTGAACGCTTCCGATCGAAAGACTTGAATAAGCAGTACAGTTCGATCATGCAATGGCGCCGCAAGGTGCGGATACAGGAAAGCACGCCCCGCAGTACGCGTGAGATTACCGACATGCTGAAAAAGGTAGGGCAGATGATAGTAAACGCTCCGGAATTTGCCGAAGACGATGCCTCGGCTGTCAGCCACGAGCTTGAAGCGCTGCGTCAGACCGTAGGCGCGACGCTGGAAAAGCGGCGCGAGGCTCAGATTCAGGCACTGGAGGAAGAAAGCCGCAGAATCGCTTCCCGGCTTGAGCAGCTCCGTCAGAATAATTGAGGAGTTAGCTCTATATGAAATATGCACGGCGGGCGGCTTCTGGGGCCGCCCGCCGTGCTGTTTTTACAAACTGTATTATTTTACAATGTGTATCAGATCCTTCTGTGCCGTGAATCGAGGAAGATATCGACGGCAAAGAGGTATGGTAAAGCTCAACAGAATTGTCATCCCGAATATAGTGCCCCATTTGGCAGTGACCGGGTCGACAAAGTGATTGAGTACAGTGCCTATGTTAAGCAGATACAGATAATGTGTGCAGAGTATAATGATGGAATACCGCCCCATGTATGATATTACGGGCAGATGACCTATGGATTTGCAAATCATCATTATACCTATTGTAAAGAGCAGCGAATTAAGATATATCAGCGGAAGCGACCCGAAATACTGGTTGGACAGGAAGTCAATGCACTGGGTACCGCCGACAGAATATATAAGGAATGACAGAGCGCATAGGCCGATGCCCATAGGCATGCTCAGGTTGTCGTATCTGTTTGGGAAAAAGAGTGTTGTACCCGCAAGCAGACGGCCCGCGCAAAAGAACGGCATGGCCGTAAGGGCAGTGTCGAGATGCAGCGGCAGCTGGATGCCCTGTCGAAAGAGATAATAGCCGGTGGCCGCGCATGCCAGGCACATTCCCATCTGTATTGAAGAGATTCGTGTCAGGCGGTAGATGAGCGAGAAAATTACATTTACATTGAACAGACAAATCAGAAACCACAGGGGATAGTTGACATATATGCGGTCTGTGAATGGCATGTATATCCACTCCCAATGCACAGGCTGCCCGGTTACCAGCAGTTGTATGGCGAAGTAGATGGCGAGATTTAGAAAAATGAAGAACAGAAAAGGCACCACCATACGGTTTATCTTTTTCTCAAGAAAGACGGCGATGTTGCCGTAATCGCGGAAGAAAAGTCCGGACAGAATGAAGTACAACGGCATCCTGACAGCCTTGAAGTTAGGAAGATCGAAAGGAAGAACTTCAGAATGAAGCAATACTACGAGCAGTATGCACACTCCCTTTGCCAGATCGATGAATTCTATCCTTGAGCCCTTCGCCGCAGTACAGACGGCCGGTTGTGCGGCCAGCCGGATGGAGCGATGGTGTAAGACAGTGTTGATAAGACTTGTTAAAGTCATGTAAGATGATTCGTTGGTTTTCGGGATGCAAAATTACAATTTTCCTTCAAGACGACAAGCCTTCCCACTCTTTTTAACGTTTCGACAGTTATGCATAAGCGGCAGCCGCATCTTTAATATTGCCCACTACAAACTTGTGAACAGCATGTCAACTGAAAAAAAGCGGTGGCGAGTATTTCTATTTACTTTGTGTCAGAATTTCAGTTAAACGTCTAAAGCGCAAAGTAAAATTAGTGCTTATTGAAAAACGAGGCCGATAAGATAAAAGAATTTCTATGTTATCATTTTAATGTATGGAATGATTTTGCATTTCTTAAAGATTTGACAGGATTAGGTTGCAAGACTCATGAAATTGTATTAATTTTGAAACTGAATTCTGATGATAATCTTCTTATGTTTGTCAATGACATTGATTCCCGCTTAATTTGCTGTGTTTTTCAAAACATGGCAGATGAAGCCATTGATATTTTAGAAACTAAGAGATATTCCAAGTCTTTACTGGAGAACATAGGTTTATTGAATAAGCCGTTCCCATTATATTGGCTTGTGAAATGCAATGAGATTTTACTTGAGGACACCAATTGGGTCAATGATTATTACAATAATGTCGTGGTTCCTTCTTTAAATAATTGCAGATGTCTCCTGAAATATTTTGAAAGCAATGGACTTGATTTTGCAGGCGATGTTGACTATTCTCTATTCCCTGAAGAGAGGGGGCATTTTGTAGATTGTGATATGGATGAAATACTGGATGGCGACCTTGATTACTTGATAAAGAAAGGATATGATGCAGATGAATGTCTACTTTGTCATGCTGTTCTGACTGGAAATATTGAAGAAATTGACCGTCAGATTAAAAAAAAGACTAACCCAGATGTTTGGATTAGTGGAGATTTTACGCCAGAGGTCGCAAATGCTACTGATGGCAGTAGTTACAATGCCGTTGTTGCATGCAATACATTTTATTGCGATTGTTTTGATATCTACGAGCTTAGAGGATATCTGGAGGATGGATTGAATAAAAAGATGCGAAAGATTAATATTGAAATGCTGTCAGAGTTAATTGAAGCCTCGTTTTACAGACATGTTGAATTACAATTATTACAGATAAATGAAACTGACAGGAACGGCTTTCATCAAAGTGAATGAAAAGAGATGCCGTTTCGGCAGAATTTAGTTACCTTTGAAACAGTAACTAATACCGACCCATTGGGCGAGAGCATAGCAACCACAGAAGATTGTTTGAGGAAATCGGCATTACATGCGTGATACCGGCTATAATCATGATTAGCATCTGTCGGGCACTGCTGACGCATCTTAAATAAATATCTTTTACTCTGTGATTGAAATTCTCTTTGCCATTGTATCTATCTTGTCATGATAGGCTTCCTGTAAATCCGTCGGAAGGAACGAGGCATTTATCAGCTCATGCCATTTGGGGATGGCTTTGGAGAATCGGGCGAAAAGGTTAGCTATGGCTTTTTCATCCATGCCGCTGTCGCGCATCGCTTTCTCGAAATCTTCCCGCTTTATCCGTTTCTTTTTGCCGTTCAAAGTCAAAGCCAGTTCTTCGTCATCCTCAGGCATGGCGAGAGCGGTTGACAGGAGGTCGTATGCCGGGGTCAGCATATAGTTGTCGGCAGGACTGAAGAGGGAGAAATTCTTCAGATGCATGTCGGCATTGCCTGTCAGCCATGAAAACAGCACCACTTCCCAAAAGTTGACGACATCTAACAATGGGGCAGAGGAATGTTGGCGTATTAATTTGGCAATACGCTCGTATGAACCTTTGTACTTGTCCTCGGTAAGTCGTTCTGAGAGCTGGCACATATCTTCCATAGCAATCTTGGCGCCTTTCTTCGTTCGGTCAACGCGACGGGTGATGTAGCATAGTTCGCCGTCGGCAAACCGTATCAGCGAATGTGGCACGGTCTTGATTCCGGCTGCCTCCGCCATGTGCATGGTCAGATCTTCATTCTCCGGTAGATTGGCGAAGCGGTCTGTCTGCGGTTTCAGTATAAACCTTCCCCACTGTCCTACGATAGTGAACCGCTGAGGCTTCCCGACATGACCGCGTGAGATATCGAGCGACAGCTTCGCCTGAACACCGGTTACGGTCGTGCTTGCCGTCACTATCTCCCTTGCCAGTTCCTTGATATTGGCACGTGTATAGGGCAACACTGGTACCGTCGTCGATTCAAATATTTTGCGGGCACAAGCCTTATGGTAATCGACTTCGCCTTCCGCCAACGGCTTATAACAGTAAAGACACTTCATGAAGAATTTAGAATTTAAAGTTTAGAATGGAGAATTATACCGATTTCATATTTTGCTTTTTCGATTTGATTATCGCTGTCAGCAGTGCCTTTAATTCTGAAGCATCATTGCAAATAGAATGATACTCATTTTCGGAAAGATATTCTGTTCGATAAAGCAATTTCAACCAATATCGTGTCTCACTACATTCTTTTAGAGATATATAGAGTTTTGCGATGAAATCAGTATCACTCTGAGCTTCCTGTGCTTCGGCTATATTTGCTCCAATGCTTGTGCCGCATCTAATAAGTTGCTTGGACATAATATATTCGTCCCTTTGACCCCTCAGTATTTTATTGAGATTTACTATTCTTACGGCGAAGTCTTCGCTTTTGTTGACAATTATATTCTCGCCCATAATCTTTCGAATTTAGAATTTACTGTTTAAAATGGAGAGTTTTGATTGGAGAATCGCGTAGCCTAATTTTAAATTTTCAACTCTCAATTCTCAATTCTCCATTTGCGTCGGTATGACGCTTATGTTACCGATGCAGTCCTTACAGCAGGCGAGTAGCAATGAGAATCTGTCGCGGGCTGAAATTTTCCAGCTCTGTTCCGCTATATCGAGGAGCCAACCCTCTGGAATGAGTCCGTCAAAGAACGGAAAAAGCACATTGTCGCGGTACGGCTTATCTGTCAGCGGCAAAGTCAGGCTCACAGCAACGGCACCATCCGATTTCAGATAATCGGAATCGTAGCGAAATTCATAACCCAAATCATCTTCGGTCAGAATTCCGGCGAGCGTTTTATTTAGAAATACATTTGCCTGTTTCATACCTCAGTGATTTTAGCCGGGGTCATTTCTGCTCCGAACATTGCAAGAACTTGATTTACCTTGTCAAGGCGAAGGGTTGTCTTCCCTTGTTCAAGTTCGCGCACAAAGCGCAGACCGACCCCGGATTTCTGGGACAGATCAACCTGCGTAAGCCCGAACTGCTTGCGCATCTCCTTAACGTATTTAGCTAACTGCGTCATATAATATACCCTTTAAGGTGCAAAGATAGCAAATTTTATTCATATTACACCATTAAGGGTATAAAATAATTCGCAATAGCGTGGATTATACCCTTTAGGGGATATTCATGCTAAAGCGTCAAAAGGCATGGCGGTCTGCATTGTTGGCGGTGGTTATGCCGTCAACAGGTGACGGTGCAGGCACTGACACCTTTCGACCGCATCGCGCCTATGGGCAACTGCGGAAATAACATTCGCGAGTAAGCCGAAAGCGCAAGTCGGCGAAGCCGGTGCGCGGTGCGAAGCATTCGGACTTACTGCAACACCGAAAATCGGCAACGCCTCCGGGGATTGGCAACGGCTTCGCTGATGCCACATCGGAGACTTCTTGCCGTTCCTCCGTGTTATTTTTCGCTGTTGCCTGACAAGGACTTTTACGACCGCCCGGCCACTTGCCGCTTGTTTCAGCAGTCTACGGGTCGAGACAGTGATAATCCGCCTTCCTGCGTTGTCGGTTTATCACAGACTCGCCCTGCCGGGACTGGTCAGAGATACTTGCTTGCCTCTTTAAGGCTAAGAGGATTCATCTTATCACGGTATCTTTCTACACAAGAACGTACCTATTCAGAATTTACTATTGCCTATGACAGCAATAGGAAAAATCCTTGCTTGATAGTTTTTCGTTTTTTCTGTAGGCGCTACTTTTGCAGCGAAATTAAAAAAGCAAAAGTTATGAACCATCCGATTATTGTTTGGTGTGTGATAGTGGGTGTGCTGTTATGCGCATTACTCTTCAGGGCTCTCGAGCGGTATAAGTCGGAATGTAGTCACCGTGACCACAAACCCCGACATATTTTCGAAATAGGCAAGGACAAAGATATCTTCTATTTGCCTGGAGATATTGATGAGAACGATGACTTCGATGAATAGTAATAAGTCTCTTGACGAATCAGTTCTACGCGAAACTGCCGCTTTTCTTGCTGAATATGCCTCTCTGTTGTCAGGGTGTGGTGCCACCTGTATCCGTATTGAGAAAAACACCCGGAGGCTGGCTGATACATTTCGCGTGGGTTTCGACATTTCCATAATGCCGACACACGTGTATGTATCTGTATGGGATGACAATCCCGCCGAAGCCGTGATGACTGTCCGTAAAACAATTGCCTGCGGTATCAGTTTCAATCTCAATGCCAAGTTAAGCCGCCTCAGCTGGGAAGTATCAGACAACAACTTAGGACTGGCCGCTGCGATCCAACGGTTTAAGCGGATACGAAAGACGAAACCGACAGGAAAGTGGGAGACACTATTTCTCACAAGTCTTGCCAACGCATCTTTCTGCCGTCTTTTCGGCGGCGACGAGGTTGCAATGCTCATTGTTTTCATATCCACGCTTGCAGGATACAGGCTGAAGCAGATAATGCTCGAAGACAAACGCGACATTCGGCTCACATTTCTGTGTGCATCATTTTTTTCAGCAGCAATGAGTGCCGGAGGCCACATATTCAACATCGGCTCCACACCGGAAATAGCACTTGGCACGAGCGTTCTGTATCTGATTCCCGGAGTGCCATATATTAATTCCGTCAGCGATCTGATATACCGTCATTATCTTTGCTGTATCAGCCGTTTCCTTGATTCCTTCGTTCTGACAGTCTGTCTTTCAGCAGGACTTTGTGCCGGTATGCTCTTACTTGGATTAAAATGGTTTTAGCGTAATTATGTGGAATGATATTCTGATTAATATTTTAGAGGACGGCTTGTTTGCGGCGATAGCTGCCATCGGTTTTTCAAGCATCAGCAACACGCCCAGACGTGCGTATCTGACCTGTGGGCTGATTGCCGCCGCCGGTCATACTATACGTTATGTGCTGACCACGCCCGCGTTCGGAATAATGCACATCATCCCTGCAAGTACTCTGGCGTCATTTGCCATCGGTGTGCTCGCCGTGCTGTTTGCCGCTCGCATAAAATGTCCTGCCGAAGTCTGCTTCTTTCCGGCTTTGCTACCTATGATACCGGGTATGTACGCCTATCGTACTATCGAAGCTCTTTTGTCATGCCTTTATCATACTCAGGAGGACGCATTCGAATATTATTTCTACTTGCTTGCATATAATGGGCTGACTTGTTCGTTTATTATTCTAAGTCTGGTTGTCGGGGCCACGGTTCCGGTATTCCTGTTCAAAAAACTTTCATTTACTGCTACACGATAGCCATATTATTTGTAAATTTGCAATCCGATGGAATTAAGACAGTTAAGATATTTCGCCAAAGCCGCTGAGACCTTGAACTTCTCCGATGCGGCAAAGTGCCTCAACATAGCACAAAGTTCGCTCTCGCAGCAAGTTAAACAACTGGAAGATGAACTCGGGACACAGCTTTTCATCCGCAGCAGCCACTCCGTTCGTCTGACTGAAGCCGGCGAGATGATGCTTCCTTTCGCGCTGAGGACGCTTCATGAAGCCGAATCTTGTGTCGATCGTATTCATGATTTGCAGAAACTGCTTACTGGAACTCTTAATATCGGGGTCACTCATTCTTTCAGCCCCATCCTGACGGAATCTGTCATTTCGTTCATGAAGATGTATCCGAAAATAAAACTGAACATCGTATATAAACAGATGAACGAGCTTATGGAATTGCTCGCAAAGCGAGAGATAGATTTTGTCCTCGCATTCAGACCTCTCCAGCCGATGCCGGATGTAGAGTCGCATATCCTGTTTCAGAACGCATTGTCGGCGATAGTCGGCAAGCATCATCCTCTTGCCTCCAAGGAGAAGATTTCCATTGCGGAGCTTGAAAAATACGAACTTGCGCTTCCATCAAAGGGATTGCAAGCCCGTAATGCTTTCGACAGCATCGCACCGGATTACAATAGCTTAAATATCCGAATTGAACTCAATGAGGTAAACACACTGCTTAAACTTATTCGACAAACCGGTCTTGTCACAGTACTGGCAGAAGACTCCATATATGATATCCAGGATGTGAAAGCAGTACATATCGATGTCCCCGACAATGAAATGACGGGGTGCGTCCACATCCTGAAGGACACCTATCGTAAGCATTCCATGCAGGAATTCATCCGTATTCTTACCGAATCAATAGCTGTCAAACGCCTCCAGAACAATTGGATTTAGCTAATTTATCCTTGCGATATACCCTATAGGGTGCACAAAACAGGAAATTATTCAGATTACACCATTAAGGGTATAAAGTATTATACAACAATGAAGATTATACCCCATAGGGGATATTCATGCTAAAGCGACAAGAGGCTGGGCGGTCTGCATTGTTGGCGGCGGTTATGCCGTCAAAAGGTGACGGTGCTGGCACTGACACCTTTCGACCGCATCGCGCCTATGGGCAACTGCGGAAATAACATTCGCGAGTAAGCCGAAAGCGCAAGTCGGCGAAGCCGGTGCGCGGTGCGAAGCATTCGGACTTACCGCAACACCGAGAACCGTCAACGCCTCCGAAGATTTGCAACGGCTTCGCTGATGCCACATCGGAGACTTCTTGCCGTTCCTCCGTGTTCTTTTTCGCTGTTGCCTGACAAGACCTTTTACGACTGTCCAGCCACTTGCCGCTTGTTTCAGCAGTCCACGGGTCGAGACAATGATAATCCGCCTTCCTTCGTTGTCGGGTTATCACAGACTCGCCCTGCCGGGACTGGTCAGAGATACTTGCTTGCCTCTTTAAGGCTAACAGGATTCATCTTATCACGGTATCTTTCTATGAAACCGCGTACCCATTCGGGATTGGACTTGGAATAATCCCTAAGACTCCATCCAATCGCCTTGTTGATAAAAAACTCTGAACTGCCGAAGTTATTGACAAGAATCTTTTCAAGCAGCTCCACATTCGTGTCGAGTTTACGGCACAACTGATGATCTATGGCGATACGACGTACCCAGAAGTCATCATCTTCAGACCATTTCAACATAAGATCATTTATCCGGCTATCAATGAAAGCGATATTGCCGACGATCCTGTCAAGACCGTCTATCGTATCCCACCATTGTTTTGAACGGATAAATCTTTCGATGGCGGCAACATCATCATATTTCAGGAATTTCTGCATCGCCACCAGATAGTCCATGACTACATATTGGAACTCGCGGAATTCATCATTCCAGCATTTTTCAAGGAAGCCCCAGTCAACGGCACCAGCCTTCTTTTCTTTATTGAGAATGGATTTATAGACAGCCTTTCTTTTAGGCGTCGGAAGACCGTAATACTTGAACTTATCACGCATATATGAAGACATCTTCTTAGCGTTATCCTCATCGCGCAACAGTTCAAAAGCCTCTTTTATTTCCTGATACTTATCTATGTATGTTGTCATTTGGATTGCAAAATTAGCTATTTTTTACGGGATTTCAGTGCCAATATGCTGCCATTCGTTTTTTCAATTGTCCACGAGGCGAGACAGTGATAATCATCTTCTCGCGTTGTCTGCTTATCACAGACTCTCTCTGCCGGGACTGGTAATGAGTTATTTACGCTTTTGGGCTTTTTGTTTGGCTAATTCATAAGCCTCGGTAATAAATGTTTTCAAAGATGAATTAAAATATTCAACTGTTGGATTCAATATGCATATCCAATTCATCCATCCATATACAGGATGAGGCATGAGAATCCCCGTCTGTGTAAAATCACAATCCATATCTATTACCCCTCCTTTTGGAGGTCTAACCGGAATCTCGGCAAAATGTCTAAGGAAAGTATTCTTGCTCACGCCAATGTTCAGACGGTAAATGTCAGGCCTGTCAAGATTGGACGCCTTGTCATTGTCCCCATCTTTTTCTTTGAGAGTCAGAACGTATACTCATCTCTTGAATTTATTATTAGGGTTATAGAAAATGCCAGTTTCTCCCCAGCTCTCCACCACGCAGATATCCGGTAAATTTATCTTACAATACTCGATTATATCTTTCGGTTTCATTCTGCAAAGTTAGCTATTTTTCACGGGATTTCAGTGCCAATATGCTGTCATTTGTTTTCACCGTCACGGAGTCTTAGCTCCAGATTATGCGATACTATCAACTAAGGAAGCCTTGCTTGCTCGGATTCAAGAACGTGCGGAGCAGGGCTATTCTTTTGCCTTTTGGCTGAAAAATCTCCAGACCTACGGCTTGTATTTTTCCACCAAAGGGCGAACAGCCCTTCTGTGCCTCCGCACGGCGCCATGTCAACGAGCAAGCAAAACTTCGATAGTCGATATACGCATAAAAAAATGTCGCACGATGAAAACGAACAGCAACATATCAAATCCGGTGCCAATGAGCGCAAAAACGAAGCTTGCTTCGGGTTTGCCGAATGCAGCCCGGATTGCCGATTTCGGAAATAGTCGAGGCAGAACTTCCACCTACGGTTTCAACCAAATAAAAAAGGTT
>JAGBIJ010000003.1 GCA_017935045.1 Muribaculaceae bacterium | reverse complement strand
GGGGAGTTCGGGGATTTTTTCGTAACTTCGCGGAGTATAAATTATTAATGATATTTGATTATGGGTGGTTTGACTAAGGTTTTCGGATTGACGCTGGCGGGCGCTCTGGCGGCTGCCGCAGCCGGGTGCGGGTGCTGCAAGAATGTAAGCGGAAATCAGGTTAATAATGTGATTGAGACGGGTAAGGCGGGATGGCTGAAACGGGCTATGACGGATTCTATTGCCCGAATCGCCGGGGAGTATCCCGGTGAAATCGGCGTGGCTGTCATTTATGAGATTCCGGAGGGGGGAAAGATGGATACGGTGGCGGTCAATAATGCGGCGGTGTATCCGATGATGAGTGTGTTCAAGCTGCATCAGGCACTGGCCGTGTGCAGGGAGCTGGACAGGATGGGCGTGTCGCTGGATACGGTAATGACGATACGGCGTGAGGGGCTTGACCCGAAAACGTGGAGCCCGATGCTGAGGGAGCATAGCGAGCCTGTGATTGAGCTGTCTGTCGGAGATTTGCTGCGCTATACGCTGAGTCAGAGTGATAATAATGCGAGTAATCTGATGTTCCGGCGGTTGGTGGATGTCGCGCGTACGGACAGCTTTGTGGCTACTCTGATTCCTCGGGAGGATTTCCGGATCGCTTATACGGAGGAGGAGATGTCGGCTGACCACGGCAGAGCGTATGCTAACCGTACGTCGCCGTTGGGGGTGGCGATGCTGATGCGGCGTCTGTTTACGGAGAGGCTGATGAGCGGTAAGAAGCAGGAGTTTGTGAAGCGTACGCTGGCGGAGTGCGCGACTGGCAAGGACCGGATTGTTGCTCCGCTAATCGGCAAGGAGGGTGTGAGAGTGGCGCATAAGACGGGGTCAGGGTATGTGGAGAATGGTGTGCTGGCGGCTCATAATGACGTGGCGTACGTGCAGTTGCCCGGGGGCCGGGCTTATACGTTGGCGGTGCTGGTCAAGGATTTCAAGGGCAACGAGGCTGAGGCGTCGAAGGCGGTGGCGAGGATTTCGGAGGCGGTGTATGGATTGCTGAAGTAAGAGGGGGGTATAAGATTTATAAGATTTATACGACTTATACGATTTATAAAAAATGTATCGGCGGGGACGCTTTTCAAAGCGTCTCCGCCGATACTGACACTTATACTAATGCCTGCGAGGGCAGGAATTACTGGTTTTTGCCGTGGCAGTTTTTGTATTTTTTGCCGGATCCGCAGGGGCAGGGGTCATTGCGGCCTATCTTTGGCTCGGCTTTCCGGGGCTGGGCCGGCTGGCTGGAGCGGCCTGCGTTGCGTGCGGCCTGCTGGCGCGCGGCTGACTGCGCGTCGTAGCTGTCGCGAGTGGTGGAGTAGTTGGCGTATGCGCTGGTCGAGCTGTAGCCGGAGTATTCGCGGCGCATCTGGCCCTGCTGCTGGGCAGCCTGCTGATTCTGCTGGCTCTGGCGTGCTTCGGCTTCAGCTCGCTTGGCTTCGGCGGCAGCCTGAGCCTCAGCGAAGTCAGGAACGGCGAGCTTGCCTCGCATAAGGGTGGCGATGGACTTGCTGTTCATGTCGGAGAGCATCTTCTTCCAGAGTTCGTAGGCCTCGAGTTTGTAAATGACCAGGGGGTCTTTCTGCTCGTAAGAGGCGTTCTGCACAGACTTGCGGAGCTCGTCCATCTCGCGGAGCTGTTCCTGCCATGCCTTGTCGATGGCTGTCAGCAGGACTGTCTTTTCCCAGTCTTTGGTCATGGTGCGGCACTCGCTTTCGTAGGCTTGCTCGAGGTCTGTGCGGAGATATATGCTGCGGCGTCCGTCGGTCATCGGTATGCCGACGAGACCTTTGGCGCCCTGTTCGTCTACAAAATGATGAATCCAGGGAAGCGCTTTCTCGCGCATCTTCTCTTTGTTGCGGTTCATGGTCTGCATGGCGGCTTCGGCGATAGCCTCGGCTATGGCGGCACGGTCGAGCTTGGCGAACTCTTCGCGTGTGAAAGGGGACTCCATTGCGAATGTCTTGAGAATCTCCTCGTTGGTCATGTCGAAGTCACCCTGCCAGTTTTCGGCGATGTCTCCGGCCACCTCGTAGACCATGTTGACGATGTCGGTGCCTATGCGCTCGCCCTTGAGGGCGTTCTGGCGGCGTCCGTAGACACCTTTGCGCTGCGCGTTCATCACGTCGTCGTACTCGACGAGGCGCTTACGTATGCCGAAGTTGTTTTCTTCGACGCGTTTCTGGGCGTTCTCGATGGATCGGCTTACCATCTTGCTCTCAATCATGTCGCCCTCTTTGAAGCCGAGTCTGTCGAGCGTCTTGACCACACGCTCGGAGGCGAAGAGGCGCATGACTGTATCTTCGAAGGATACGAAGAATACGGAGGAGCCGGGGTCACCCTGACGTCCGGCACGGCCACGGAGCTGACGGTCGACGCGGCGAGACTCGTGGCGCTCTGTGCCGATGATGGCCAGACCGCCGGCGGCCTTGACTTCGGGTGTAAGCTTGATGTCGGTACCGCGGCCTGCCATGTTGGTGGCGATGGTCACGGTGCCCGTCTTGCCTGCCTGAGCCACAATGTCGGCCTCCTTCTGATGGAGCTTGGCGTTGAGGACCTGATGGGGTATCTTGCGCAGGTGGAGCATCTTGGAAAGGAGCTCGGAAATCTCGACGCTGGTCGTACCGACGAGTACGGGGCGTCCGGCCTCGACCATCTTCACGACTTCCTCGATTACGGCGGCGTATTTTTCCTTCTTTGTGCGGTATACGCGGTCGTTCATATCGTCGCGGATGACGGGGCGGTTGGTGGGAATCTCAACCACTTCGAGCTTATATATATCGTAGAACTCGCCTGCCTCAGTCATGGCCGTACCGGTCATGCCGGCGAGCTTGCGGTACATGCGGAAGTAGTTCTGCAGTGTGATTGTGGCGAAAGTCTGGGTAGCAGCCTCGACCTTCACGCCCTCTTTGGCCTCGATGGCCTGGTGCAGTCCGTCGGAGTAGCGGCGGCCTTCCATGATACGTCCTGTCTGCTCGTCGACAATCTTAATCTTGTTGTCGTCGATGACGTATTCGACATTCAGCTCAAAGAGGGTGTATGCCTTCAGGAGCTGATTGACCGTATGCACGCGCTCGGCCTTCACGGAATAGGCCTGAAGCAAGTCGTCTTTTTTCTGTACTTTTTCCTCGGCGGAGAGGGGCTCGTTCTCCACAGCTGAGAGCTGGGCTGCGATGTCGGGGAGGACGAAGAACCGGGCGTCGTCGGTAGTGCTTGTCAGTACCTCTATACCTTTGTCTGTAAGCTCAATGGAGTGGTTTTTCTCGTCAATGACGAAGAAGAGTGGCTCTACGGCTTTGGGCATCTCGCGGTTGTTGTCGGCCATGTATTTGGCTTCAACCTTGAGCATGAGCTGCTTTACGCCGTCCTGGCTGAGAAACTTGATGAGCGGGGTGTACTTCGGCAGAGCCTTGTAAACGCGGAAAAGAGCGAGGCCGCCTTCTTCCTCCAGCTGCTTGGCCGTGAGGGGCTTGCCGTCGCCGTTCTGTCCTTTGTCATATTTGGCGACTTCCTTGGGATCGTCGCTCCATGCTGCCGCAATCTTGCCTTTGGCCTCTATGAGCAGATTGTTGGCGAGTTTGCGCTGGGCCTCGACCACTTTCTGGACATTGGGCTTGAACTGCATGAACATCTGGTCGTCGCCTTTGGGTACTGGACCGGAGATGATACGAGGGGTACGGGCATCGTCGATAAGCACTGAGTCGACCTCGTCGACGATGGCATAGTAGTGGTCTTCGCGCTGTACGAGCTCGGAGGGCTGGGAGGCCATGTTGTCTCGCAGATAGTCGAAGCCGAACTCATTGTTGGTACCGAAAGTGATGTCACACCGGTATGCGTTGCGGCGCTCGGCGCTGTTGGGCTCAGTCTTGTCGATGCAGTCTACGGTCAGGCCGTGGAACTGGTAGAGGGGGCCCATCCATTCGGAGTCACGCTTTGCCAGGTAGTCGTTGACGGTAACGACATGCACTCCTTCGCCGGTAAGAGCGTTGAGGAAGACGGGGAGTGTGGCCACAAGGGTCTTGCCCTCTCCGGTGGCCATCTCGGCTATGTTGTTGGAGGCTTTCTTGCCGTCCTGGAGGATGCCGTGGAGCACCTGGCCGCCTATGAGCTGCACATCGTAATGCACCATATCCCACTTGACGAGATTGCCGCCGGCCATCCATTCATTCTTATAAATGGCTTTGTCGCCCTCGATAGTGATGAAGTCCTTTCCCTGAGCTGCCAGCTCGCGGTCTGCGTCGGTAGCTGTCACTTCAATGGTGTCGTTCTCCTTGAAGCGGCGTGCAGTCTCCTTGACTACGGCGAAGACTTCGGGCAGAGCAGCGTCGAGCTTGCGGGCGTAGAGCTGGAAGTATTCTTCCTTGAGGTCGTCAATCTTTCGCCAGAGGGGCTCGCGCTTGTCGTAGTCGAGGGTCTCGATCTCCTTGCGCGTGTCGGCAATCTTGTCTTTGTATTCGCGCGCCGCGCCGCGTATGTCGTCGCGTATGACGTCGATGCGGTGGCGTAGCTCATCGTTGGAAATCGACTCAATCTCGGCCGAAATCGGGTTTATCTCCTTACGGAGCCGGTCCCAGAGGGGCTTTACAGCCCGCTCGCTCTGGTCACCGAATAGTTTTTTAAGAACGTTGCTAAATCCCATTTGGTTATAAGTAACTGATATTACGTAAATTGAGCCACCACCGGATAAAATTGCGGCGGGGGCTGCGGAGTATTAGACTGCAAAGATACAAATTTTTTTTGAAATTCGGAATAACGTGAGTGTTAATAAGGGTAATGCGGGGGTGGAGATTGATAAGTTTTATGAGTCGGATAAGATTTATAGGATTTATGCAGGAGGTCAGAGTGGGAGCCGGTACGGACAAGTGATAGAATCTGCAACATGTCGTCGCGGCGATATATCAGCAGCCAATCAGGAGCAATATGTTACTTCAATCCGGCAATTCACGGCTGACAAGCTTAAGATCGGCGTTGAAATCTTCGCAGACGACAGTATCTCCTTTTTCAAGCTCCTGTATGGCCTTAGCTGTGGTCACATTAGGCAAATCGGCGGATTCCGACACACTGACCGAAGCGACTCCCTTGAGCTTACGTATCGCTTTTTTGATGTCAGACAGCATCGAAGAATCTTCTAATGAAACAATAAGTTGTGTCATAATCTGTGTGCAGTTTTGGTTATAACATTGCAAAGGTACATAATTTTTCTGAAAGATGGAATAAAGAGAGTGTTAATAAGGGTAATGCGGGGTAAGATTGATAAGTTTTATAAGTTTTATAAGTTTTATGAGTTTTATGAGTTTTATGAGTCGGATAAGATTGATACGATTTATGCAGGAGGGGGAGAAGCTATATGGATTTTTGAGGATGAGGGGTGGAAAAATTTGGCCGGGCGGGAAATTATTGCTAATTTTGTGGCGTAACGCAGGGGTGCTCCGCCTGGAGCTGAGATCATACCCTTAGACCTGATGCGGGTAATGCCGCCGGAGGGAGTGTATAATCGGATTCGGGGGAGGATTCCTGATGTTATGGTCTGCTTTGAGGCTGATTTGGCTGATGGGCGCAACCTCTTCGAGGTAGCCTGGCGGTGGCGGGGTGCGACCCCACGAAGCCGCTTCGCGTCATCGTGGGGCTAACTATATTCATCGTCTTCGACAATGGCGAGAACTGAAGGATGAAAAATAAGGATGAGAAGAAGGACTTATAGGTGCGTACTGAGTATCGCGGGGTCGGACAGTGTCGGCGGCGCCGGAATTCAGGCTGACATGAAGACGTGTTCGGCCTTAGGGGTATATGGCATGACGGCTGTGACGGCTGTGACGGCTCAGAATACGATGGGTGTGCGTGGCGTATGGCCTGTGGACCCTGAGGGCGTGAGGGTGCAGATAGAGGCCGTAATGGATGACATACGCCCTGACGCTGTCAAGATAGGCATGATTCCTGACGCGGGCTGCGCCGAGGCGATAGCCGACTGCCTGGAGCGGTATGCTCCGGCGAATGTGGTACTCGACCCGGTCATGGTCGCCACGTCGGGCGACGCGCTGTCTACGGGTAGCGTGCTTGAGACGATGCGCCGGCGTCTGTTCGCTCTCTCTGACCTTATCACGCCCAATCTGCCGGAGGCTTCGGCTATCCTCGGCAGGGAGGCGGACGAAGCCGACGAGGCCGCTGTCTTAGAGCTGCTTGCCGCCACCGGAGCCGGCGGAGTCCTGCTGAAAGGGGGACACGCAGCGGGCGAGGCGGGAGTGAGCGACCGTTATGCTCTGCGCAATATGGATGGAAGCGTGGAACTGAGGCATCCGTTTGTCGATTCTCGCAATACCCACGGCACTGGCTGCTCGCTGTCATCGGCCATAGCGTGCTTTTTAGCTTTGGGCCTCGATATGGCGGATGCCATACGCGCCGGCGTGGAGGCTGTCGGGTCGGGCATAGCGGCAGGACGGGACTATGATGCGGGCCACGGCCATGGCTCCATCAATCATTTCGCAATGGAAAAATTCAGAACAATATGATAACTATAAAGGTAAACAGCGCTGACAGGCGTCTGGAATCGAGCTGTCTGCTGTCAGAGTTTATGGACGGCGAGGGCTTGGGAGACAAGGGGGGCGTGGCGGTAGCCATCAACGGCCGCATAGTGCGCAAGCCGCAGTGGAGCACGCGCATGATAGAGGAGGGCGACGACATCATCATCATCAATGCGGCGTATGGGGGCTGAGTGGAAGACGATAGTATTCACGGCTCCGGAGGCGACCGAGGGGGAGGCGCGGCGCATCACCATGATGCTGGTGTGCGGCCATGCCGACATCGTACATCTGCGCAAGCCCGGCTACAGCCGTCGTCAGATGCGCGATCTGCTGCTGGAAATTCCGGTGGAGCTGCACCCTCAGCTGCGTCTGCATGACCACTTCGACCTGCTGGATGAGTTTCCGGGGGTCGGAGGCGTGCATCTGAACAGCCGCAACCCGGAAGCTCCGGCGCAGGCCCGCTGCGTGTCGCGCAGCTGCCACACCTTAGAGGAGCTGAAAGGAGCGGAGGGGTACGACTACGTGACGCTCTCCCCTATCTATGATTCCATCAGCAAACCGGGGTACCGCAGCGCCTTCGATACGGAGAGGCTGCGGGCAGCAATCGGGCGCGGGCGCGTGATAGCCTTGGGCGGCGTGACGCCCGGCCGCTTCGCCGAGCTGCGCGACATGGGTTTCGCCGGCGCCGCTCTCTTGGGATATATACGGGAGGGTGGACCTGAGCGCGAGGCCGCGGCGGGCAAGGCCGGGCGGCTGCTGCGGCGCTTCGGACTGCAGTTCGTGACCGACGGAAGGACGGCGGAGGAGACTGTAAGCCAGGTGTATGACGCCGTGGCCGGCGGTTGCCGCTGGGTGCAGGTGCGGATGAAGGAGGCCGATGACGCGGAGGTCGCGGAGGCATTGCGACGCGTGAGGCAGGTTTGCTCGGCGACAGGCACGACGCTGCTTGTAGACGACCGAGTAGGCCTGGCTGCCGAGTGCCTGAGCGACGGCGTGCATCTGGGCAAGGAGGATATGCCTGCCGGCGAGGCGCGTGCGCTGCTCGGCGAGCTGGCCATCGTAGGCTGCACGGCCAACAGCGAGGAGGACGTGAGGCGCATAGCTGACGGCGGAGGCGCCGACTATATCGGCATGGGGCCTTACCGGTTTACCACCACTAAAAAGCGACTCGCCCCGGTGCTTGGCTCCGATGGTTACCGGAGAGTGACGGCGTGGATGCGCGCCAACGGGATATATCTGCCCGTTACGGCCATCGGCGGTATCACGGCGGAGGACATCGCGGAGCTGCGGGAGAGCGGTGTGCAGGGCGTAGCCGTAAGCGGCGCCATCGCGCACGCCCCGGACCGGGTGGCCGCGACGAGGGAATTGCTAAGAAAATTAAACGACATATAAAAAAATGAGTACAGACGTATTGAAAATCGGCGGACGCGAGTTCGGCTCACGACTGTTTGTCGGGACCGGCAAGTTCGCGTCGCCAGACGTGATGCAGGCGGCGGTCATCGCCTCGCGGAGCGAAATGATAACCGTAGCCATGAAGCGTGTGAACATGCTGAACGAGGCTACGGACGACATGCTGACGCATATCAACCGCGAGCATGTGCAGTTGCTGCCCAACACGAGCGGGGTGCGCGATGCCAAGGAGGCGGTACTCGCGGCGCAGATGAGCCGCGAGATTTTCGGCACTCCTTTCATCAAGCTTGAAATTCATCCCGACCCCAAATATCTGCTTCCGGATCCGGTGGAGACGCTGAAAGCCACGGAGGAGCTGGCCGCCGACGGGTTCACGGTGCTGCCATACGTGCAGGCCGACCCGGTATTGTGCAAGCGGCTGGAGGAGGCCGGGGCGGCAGCCGTGATGCCGCTGGGCGCTCCGATAGGCACCAACAAGGGTCTGCGGACGCTCGACTTCCTGGAAATCATCATAGAGCAGAGCAATGTGCCTGTGGTGGTGGACGCCGGCATAGGGGCGCCCTCTCAGGCGGCGCACGCCATGGAGATAGGCGCCGACGCGGTGCTGGTCAACACGGCGATAGCCGTGGCCGGCGACCCGGTGCGTATGGCCGAGGCCTTTGACGAGGCCGTGAAGGCTGGCCGCAAGGCTTATCTGGCCGGACTGGGCACCGTAGGCAATTTCGCCGAGGCATCCTCGCCAATGACATCTTTCCTCAACAGTCTTACTTAACCGTTAACACTCTTAAGACCATGAAGATAAATAATATCGACGTCTCGAGTTATCCCCACTCCGAGAAAGTGTACATGCAGGGCGAACTGTACCCTGAAATAAAAGTGGGAATGAGAAAGGTGCGCCAGTACCCTACCGTAAAAATAGAGGAGGGAAAACGTGTGGAGTATCCGAATGAGGATATATATATATATGATACTTCCGGGCCCTATACGGACCCTAACGTCAGCATAGACCTGTACAAAGGTCTGCCGCGCCACCGCGAGAGCTGGATAGAGAAGCGTGGGGATACCGAAATACTGGACAGCATCACGAGCGAGTACGGCCGGCAGCGTCTGGCGGACAGCAGTCTGGACGAGATACGCTTTCCGGTACGCCACAAGCCGCGTCGCGCCGCGGCGGGCCGCAATGTGACGCAGATGCACTACGCGCGCCAGGGTGTGGTAACTCCGGAGATGGAGTATGCCGCCATACGAGAGAATATGGATAACGAGGCGCGCGGCATCAAGAGCCATATCACGCCTGAGTTCGTGCGCGACGAGGTGGCCGCCGGGCGCGCCATCATAGCCGCCAACATCAATCATCCGGAGGCGGAGCCGATGGTCATAGGCTCCGCGTTCTCGGTCAAGCTGAACACGAATATCGGCAACTCGGCGCTGTCGTCGGGCATAGAGGAGGAAATATCCAAAGCCGTATGGAGCTGCTATTGGGGCGGCGACACGCTGATGGACCTGTCAACGGGCGACAATATCCACGAGACACGCGAGTGGATAATACGCAACTGCCCGGTGCCGGTCGGCACAGTACCCATCTATCAGGCTCTGGAGAAGGTAAACGGCGACGTGAAGAAGCTGACGTGGGAGATATACCGCGACACGCTGATAGAGCAGGCGGAGCAGGGCGTGGATTATTTCACTATCCATGCCGGAGTGCTGCGCGAGCATGCCGAGCTTGTGGGTCAGCGCCTTACGGGCTGCGTGAGCCGCGGCGGCTCGATCATGACGCAGTGGTGCGTGCTGCATCAGCAGGAGAGCTTCCTGTACACCCATTTCGACGAAATATGCGAGATACTGAACAAGTATGACGTGGCTGTGTCGCTGGGCGACGGCATGCGTCCCGGCTCGATACATGACGCCAATGACCGGGCGCAGTTCCTGGAGCTGGAGGTGCTGGGCGAGCTGACGGAGAAGGCGTGGAAGCACGACGTGCAGGTAATAATCGAGGGACCCGGACATGTGCCGATGAATAAAATCCAGGAAAACATGGACAAACAGAAGCGCAGCTGCCACGAGGCTCCGTTCTATACACTGGGCCCTCTGACTACCGATATAGCTCCGGCATACGACCACATAACCTCGGCCATAGGCGCTGCAATCATAGGCAACCTGGGGACGGCGATGATATGCTACGTCACGCCGAAGGAGCATCTGTCGCTGCCTACGCTTGGCGATGTACGCGACGGAGTGATAGCCTACAAAATCGCTGCCCATGCCGCCGATCTGGCCAAAGGGCATCCGGGGGCACAGGTAAGAGACAACGCTCTGTCGAAAGCGAGATTTGAGTTCCGGTGGAAGGATCAGTTCAATCTGTCGCTCGATCCGGCCCGGGCCAAACAGTATTATCTGGAGAGCCGCCGCGACGCGCCGGACGCCGACGACAAGTTCTGCACCATGTGCGGCCCGAATTTCTGCGCTATGCGCATAAGTCAAAATATATCGGAAGAATGCGAGAAGAACTGAAGGAAAATCCGTTTGGCCACGGTTTCGCCGATGTCATAGACAATTATGACTGGGACGAGACTGTAGCCGCAATCAATAATATGAGCGACACCGATGTCCGCAAGGCACTGAGCCATGCGGCGTCGGGCGCCACGCAGCTGAGCGTAGAGGAGTTCATGGCTCTGATCTCGCCGGCGGCTGACAGGTATCTGGACACGATGGCCGCTCTGGCTCACAAGGTAACGCTGGAGCGGTTCGGCCGCACGATGTCGATGTACATACCTATGTATGTGAGCAACGCATGCACCAACAAGTGTGTGTACTGCGGCTTCAACCACGACAACCCCTTTACCCGCACTACGCTGACGCTGGAGCAGGTAAAGGCCGAGTGTGAGGCTATAAAGAAGCTGGCTCCGTTTGACAACATACTGATAGTCAGCGGCGAGTATCCGTCGCTGTGCGGTGTGGACTATCTGGAGAAGGTGCTGGGCGTATGCCGCCCCTACTTCAACAATATGACCATCGAGGTGCAGCCCATGAAGCAGGAGTTCTATGAACGTCTGGTGGGCGCCGGCCTCAACGGAGTGGTCTGCTTTCAGGAGACCTACCGTCGCGCCACGTACAAGACGTATCATCCGCGCGGCATGAAAAGCCACTACGACTGGCGTCTGAACGGGTTTGACCGCATGGGTCGCGCCGGAGTCCACAAGATAGGCATGGGAGTGCTGATCGGACTGGAGGACTGGCAGGCCGATATCACGATGCTGGCCCGGCACCTGAGGTATCTGCAGAAGCTGTACTGGCGCACTCGCTATTCGGTCAATTTCCCTCGCATGCGTCCGAGCGAGAGCGGCTATCAGCCGCATGTGGTAATGAGCGACCGGGAGCTGGCGCGGCTGACGATGGCGTTCAGGCTGTTTGACCACGAGGTGGATATCTCCTACTCCACGCGCGAAAATCCGTCGTTCCGCGACGGGATGATACCGCTTGGCGTCACGTCGATGAGCGCGGGCAGCCAGACGGAACCGGGGGGCTATGCCTCGACGCCGGAGGCTCTGGAGCAGTTTGAGGTAAGCGACGAGCGCAGCCCCAGGACGGTGGAGACAGCTATCCGCAAGGCGGGCTATGAGCCTGTCTACAAGGATTGGGACGCCGTGTTCGACTAATCGGAAAAAAATGAAGAAGACTGCAAGAATAATCATGGCGTGCGCCGCCGCGGCGGCCTGCCTCGTCCCGGCTCGCGCCACGACTGCTGACGGCGGCGCGGCGGGACGCCCCAGGCTGGTGCTGGGCATAGTAGTGGACCAGCTCCGTACGGACCGGCTGGAGCAGCTAATGCCGCTGATGGGCGAGCGCGGGCTGAAACGGCTGACGGAACAGGGCCTGTATCTGCGCGATGTGCGTTTCGCTCCGGCGAAACTGGATCGCGCCTCGGCTACGGCGATGCTGTTTACGGGCGCCACACCGGACAAGACTGGGGTGGCATCGGCGCAGAAGTACTCCCCTGCCACGCTGAAGCGCGAGCCTGTGCTGCGCGACCCGCAGGCCATGGGCAATTTTACCAACGATACGTATTCGCCCCGCAACCTGCGGCTGTCGACCATCAGCGACGAGGTAATGATCGACGGCGCGGGCCTGGGTCTGGTGCATGCCATCTCTACGGACGCGCAGCAGGCTCTCATCATGGCCGGCCACGCCGGCTCCGGCGCTCTGTGGCTGGACCACAATACGGGAAAATGGAGCGCCAGCACCTATTACGGCGACATGCCTCAGCCGGCGAGCAACCGCAATTACCGCCATGCGCTGTCGTCGCGTCTGGACACCATGCAGTGGAAACCTCTGCTGCCGCTGGACCGCTATCCGGGGGTGCCGGCGCAGAAACGCATTTATGAATTCCGATATACGTTCCCGACCTCGGCGCGCGATGTCTATACCCGGTTCGCCGATTCGCCGAAGGGCAACCGCGAGGTCACGGATCTGGCCATCGACTATATCACGGGTCTGAAGGCCGGGGCACGCGGCGACGCCATAGATATGGTGTGCGTGGGTCTGACGGCGGCTCCGTTCAAATACGTGAAAGACGGAGACTACCGTCTGGAGCTGTCCGACACCTATCTGCGCCTGGACCAGGACATAGCCAGGCTGATAAGCGCGGCGGAGCGATGCGTGGGGGCAGGTAATCTGCTTGTATTCATCTGCTCTACCGGATATTACGACGATGCCACCACTGACAGCGAGAAGTACCGGATACCGGGAGGCGAGTTCTCAGCCAAAAGAGCCATGTCGCTGATGAACACTTATCTGTCGGGGCAATATGGGCAGGGAGAATATGTGAGCGCGTTCTGCGACGGGCGTTTCTACCTGAACCAGAAGCAGATAGAAAGCAAGGGCGCGACCCGCGAGGCTGTAGCCGTAAAGGCGAAGGAGTTTTTGAGCAAGATGAGCGGCGTGGAGCGGGTCTACACGTTGAGCGAGCTGCTGTCGTCGACTACAGAGGAGGAGGAGGCATGGCGCCTCAGCACCGATCCGCGCGACGGAGCCGACCTGACAGTGGAAATCACTCCGGGATGGATAGCAGTGGATGATACCGCCTATCCGGAAACACGCACTCCGGTACGACGCGGGAAGTATGGCGCTCCGGCGATAATATGGGGCAAAGGGGTGCGTCAGCGCAAGGTGGACGACGAGGTGGACGCCACGCGCATAGCTCCGACCGTGACCGGCGTCATGGGACTGCGATCGCCCAACGGCGCTGCCGCCAAGGGACTGAATAAGTAGGCGTCAGAGAGCCGAAAGAAGTTTTTTCAGTTCTTCATCGGTGGCCTGCAGACGCTCCTTGCAATAGTTGAGCAAAGCGAGCGAGCGGGCTGTGGAGGCGGCCAGGGTGTCGATATCGCAGTTGTCAGACTGCATTTTACGCACTATGGCTTCCAGTTCGGCTATGGCCTCGGCGTATGTTTTGGGAAGGTTTTCGTTGGGATTCATGACTTGGTGACTGATGTTATTGAGCCTTTTGACAGGGTCGTGATGATGGTGGTCCCGGATGCGACAGCGGCCGCATCGCGCAGGGCGCGGCCGTCGGCGCGGGTAATGGAGTAACCGCGTGCCAGGACATTGTCGGGAGAAAGCAGCCTCACGGTCTGCGCGAGATGCTCGAGGCGGCTGCTCTCCCTGCTTATACGCACGCTGATGTCGCGGGGCAAAGCGGCGGCGAAGGCATCGAGGCGCGCTGCCTCGCGTGCCAGCCGCGCCGACACGGCGGTGTCGATGCCGCGCGAGGCGGCCTCAAGGCGGCGGGAGGCGGCGAGCAGCCGGTTCTGCACCGTAAGCGGCAGGGCGGCTGTGATTTCGGCCAGGCGCGAGCGCGAACGGGCTACGGCGTTGCGTGACAGCATGGGTATCTGTTCTTCAAGATACTGGAGCTGGCGGCTGTCTCCCGCAAGCCGGCTGCGTGTGTACTGCGCCGCCTGGGCGGCAAGGTCATGGATGCGTGTCCAGACGGCGGCGGCGCGGGCTATGAGCCACTCGGCGGCGGCCGTCGGAGTCTTGACGCGCGTGTGGGCTATGAAGTCGAGGACGGTGTTGTCGCGCTCGTGGCCTATGCCCGCTATTACGGGGAGAGGGAATGTAGCTACCGCGAAGGCAAGCGCGTAGTCGTCAAATCCGGCCAGGTCGGAGGTGGCTCCGCCGCCGCGTATTATGACCACGCAGTCAAACTCATCCCTGCGCTTCGCTATGGCGGCCAGCGCCTCGCGTACGGTCTGGGAGACTGCGGCCCCCTGCATGACGGCCGAAAAGAGTTCGGGGCGGAAACGCAGATTGTAGGGGTTGCGCAGCAGCTGGTTGATGAAGTCTCCGTAACCGGCGGCTCCGGGCGCAGAGATGACAGCGATGCGCTGCGCGACCTCGGGCATAGGCAGCTCCTTGTTGTCGTCACGCACGCCGTCGCGCTGCAGAGCTGCGAGAATCTCGGCCTGCAGGCGCGTGGTGTCGCGGCTATATTCGGGGTCGACATCCACGATATTGAACGACAGTCCGAACAGTGGATGATAGGTCACAGAGCCGCAAAGCATGGCCTCGGAGCCGGACTTGATTATGTCGGCCATACATGCGCCGTAGGCATTGTACAGCTTATGGGCCTGGCCATTCCAGAGGTTGGCGCGGAGCTTGGCTATGGTTCTGCCGTCCCTGTCTTTCTCTATCAGCTCGGCATAGTAGTGGCCGCCGGAGCGGCGCACGTCGGAGAGTTCGGCCACTATCCACTGGTTTTTAAGCGGACAATAGCTGGATATAAGCTCGTTCAGGCGCCGCTGGAGGGCGAAAAGCGATATGGCTTTGCGGTCTGTCATCTCTGCAAAGTTACAAATAAAACGGTAAACACCGACCCTCCCGGTGCGAATTTTTATTTCCAGGCTGCAGAGATGCTTTGCCACGCAAATCCGCCGAAGGTTAAATTTTGTTAAGCTATTTGTATTTATCCATAATAAAACGCAACTTTGCTTTCGATAAATTTATTATAAACTTAATTATCTAAACGCTGACGGATCAGGGTATAATTCTCGACCTTACCGGTCTTAACAGCCTGCCTCCATGCCTGTACACTGTGAACGCTAATATCAATTCCGGGGGGAAATTACAGTTCAAGGGCGCGCTGGAAGGCGGCGCTAAAGTAATGACCGTTACCTCTTCCGGAGAATATTCCATCCAGAGGCTCAGCGACTGGACTTTAAGGATAGCAAAGGTATAATCGATTAAAAATCCAAGAAAATGACTAAAATAGTTAGACTCTTTGCGCTATGCGCAGTATGTCTGGCAACATTGCTGTTACCTGAACTGAGCATAGCCGATACACCTGAAGCAATACCGAATAACTTCTCGGCGCCGTTATATCGAGTGTTGAGTTACCCCATTATCAAAACTGTTAATGGGATTTGCTTAGTACAGCAGTCACGTCTGATAGATAACGTTGACACAAAACCAACGTTAACGGAAATGGAATTCTTCGGATTTACTATAAATCCCGATGATGAAGATACATATTTGACACCTGACGGAACAATCATACCGGCATTTCATTCAGGCTTGTGGGTTCTACCGCCAAATGCAGACAAATACGCGCCAGTGAATACGCCATCTTCTTATTTAGGCGAACTGTATTTGCCGGATAAGTCACGTATCTATGAATGGTCCGACCTCGAATTCTATCTTTTGGGCTGTGATCCCGTAGCTTTTGCAGAAGAACTGACTGCAATCAGAACTCCAATATATATGCCTGTCATGACCCTATTCTTGATGACAGCTGTAGATCTTCAGAAAGCGCAGTTCGGCACTTTCTTTGTAATAGAACCGGATGCTTTGAAATATTGCACCAAGCTTGAGACAGTGATTTTTGAAAGGGATCCATATATATATAACACTGCCTTTTCTAACTGCTCGAACTTAAAGACTATAGTGTTGCTTGATGACAAGCGGTTGCCGATGCTGGAATCTGCTTCCTCCTTCGCCGAGAATGTATATAGCACGGCTACGCTATATGTTCCGGACGCCCTTATGGATGACTGCGTAAACGACCCCGTATGGAGCAAGTTCGCCTACATAAAGAGCTTGAAAGACAGCCCTGTAGAATTAATGAAACCACAATTATAATTTTAACTATCGAGCCTTCAGATGAAAAATTATGCTGACTGTGTCTACTCCCGGATTATATCAAATGGTCTGGACTGTGGAAAATACAGCAATGAAGTTAGTAGTACAGCCGGTAAAATGAGCGAAATATTTTAGCTGTCATTATGATAATCATAATAAAATGAACAATATGAAATTTTCAGATATATTCAACGGAATGAAAAGGGCGGTCGCTGCGCTGGCTATGGTCGTGGCTTGCACGGCTGCTGTCCGGGCTATCCTGCCGGAAGACACTGTGACAATCGATGGAATACAGTATCGAACCGACTTCTATCATCACGGTATTTCGATTAATCATGACCCGTACCACATCCCATACGAAGAAACATATACGCTTAAATACATGAGACAGTATAATCTGGATAATATGTCATGGATGGTTTATGCTGACAGAGTCGGAAATGATTTTGTGTTTTTCGATGGCAGCAAACTTCCGATGTTTGAGTATGCGGCCAACGTACATGTGCCGTATGTAGGATATTATACCGGCGAAGTCTGGCTCCAGGATACAGTAAAGCTTAAGGCCTTGCCATATCCACGCAACACGAAGTATCATCCCGTGTATAATGTCTTTACGGAATGGGAAGATGAGGAAGGTCCAAAATTTGATGAGAAACTGACTTTCATCCGTACGCCGCGCTACGCTGTGGTGAAGCAGTGGTTTCAGAATTGTACCGGACTGCGCACTGCCCGCATAGGCGCTGCAGGCTGTGTCAGGACATTAGCTTTTGAAAACTGTACAAAGCTTGAAACAGTTTATTTCGAGAGCTCTCCATACGTAGATGAAAATGCTTTCAAGAACTGCCCGAATATCCGCCGGGTCGTGTTGGCCTCAAAATTGCCAAAAAAACTCAAAGACCCGAGTCCGTTTGATCAGGAGGTTTACGAGAAGACCACTCTTTATATTTCGGCTGACCAGATTGAGGCTACCAAGCAGCATCCTACATGGGGCAGGTTCCTGAATATCCACGATATACAGGAATATATCTCAGGGGTGGAGACGGTGGAGGCCGATGCCGAGGTGGAGTATGAGGTCTACAATATGTCGGGCGTACAGGTGCGCACGGCCTGCTCAGGCCGTGAGTGGCGCGAGGGGCTGCCGCCCGGTGTCTACATAGTCCGCTCCTCCCGGGGCGATGTCCGCAAGGAGCAAGTGAGATAACGAGCTGCAATCACATCCGTTACCCGATAAACCGCAAGCGCCGGGACGTCCGTAAGGCCTTATCGCAGGCCGCAGGCGTCCCGGCGCTCGTGTTCTTAAAGTGTTCTTAAAGAATCAGAGGAAGAGTTCGCAGAGCATGAAGAGCCAGTGGGCTATGATGGCTGCGAAGAGGCCGCCTATGGTGTGGGCGAGGATGGCCTTGGGGGTCAGTTCGCGGTAGCCCATGGAGTCGAGCATGGCGGTGTGGGTGGAAAGATAGCCGCTCCAGCACATGCCGATGGCGGTAAAGACGGCTATGGCGTTGCCGTCGATCCAGCCGGAGTCGATGAAGGTAGGCACCAGGCCGAGAGCGGCGCCTACGGCGCCGAGAGCCGTGATGGGGAAGGCTATCAGATGGGGGTCGTGGAAGCCGAAGAGCCACTCGAAGACCACGCCTATCTTGCCGGCGAGCTTCGGCAGCAGCTCGATGCCTTCGTAGGCGGCGCCGGTGTATTCGCCCGACGACGAGGGCCCGAAGGTAAGTATCATTACCAGCGTGGAGATGATGACCACGCCCGGGATGATGGCTATGCCTACATCCACGCCGGTCTTGCCGCCGTCGAGCAGAGAGTTGAGGATGCGTATGAAGGTTGATTTCTCCTCTTTCTTCTCCTCTTTGTGTTCCACTTCGCCGGGATTGACTGCAAGCTCATGCAGATAGGCGGGGTATGCCTTGATGACGAAGCGCTGCATCAGGCGCGTGGAGATGATGCAGCCGCAGAAGGCGCCGACGAAGCCTATGAGCGGAGCGAGGAAGAAGCCCTGCCCTACCATGAAGACCATCACGAGCAGGCCCATGCCGAAGGCGGTGCCGAAGTTGGTCAGCGAGATGTACTGGAATTTCTTGAAGTATGAGGTAAAACGCTTGTCCTGCGAAAGAGAGATGATGGCGGGATTGTCAGAAAGGAAGGTCATCACGGCTCCGAGCGAAGCTACGCCGGGCAGGTTGAACAGGGGCTTCATCAGGGGTTTGAGCATCTTCTCAAGCAGCGAGACGACGCCGAACTCTACGAACAGGCGCCCGATGGCTCCGGTTATGACACAGATGGCCATAAGATAGAAGACGGTGTTGAGCAGCAGGTCGTGGCCCGTGTGCATGATGGTGTTGAGCATCTGCGCCACTCCCATTTTCTGGCCAATGAGATAAAACAGGAGAAATACCGTTATCAGGCAAATGCAACCCGAAGGCGCCGACGGCATTTTTCTTTTTTTCTTTTCAGATGTAGCGGAAGCCATAGATCAATCAGTTTTTGCGTTTGAGTCGGAGCAGATTCATATCCCAGCTCACGCCTACGGAGAGCAGCGTGGACTTGGTCTGCATCAGGTCATCGGGATTGGCGTTGCGCCCCCAGGCGTAGTAGCATGCCGCATGCAGGCGCAGCGAGGTGCGCCGCTTCTTCAGAGGCATGAACTCTATGCCTGCGCCAGCCATGGTCAGCTCTGTTCCGGCGGCCACGCAGCGGTCGGCATCGGTATGGGTGCGATTGACGTCATACGTCATCTTGGCGTGAATCTTCCATCTGTCGTCGGGCGCCCAGCTGAGGTCGCCTATTACCGAAACGTCGCGGAAAAGGAATGTCTGATGCGATGCGGCACGGTTCATAAAGTCAAGCTCAAAACAGAATGGGCCGGATGCCACGCGGTTGCCCAGCGAGATATAGGATATATAGCGGCCCTTGGCATACTCCGTGAGATTGACGCTGTAGAGAGCGGACCAGGGTCCATGTGAGCCGGAATACATCAGATTATAACCGTACATGTTGCGGTTGCCGGAAGAATGCCACATGCTCTGCGACACCTGAAAAAGCAATCTGTCGGAAGGAGTGAAATTGTAGGCCGCGGAGACACCGAACTGATAACAGGGTACATTCTGCCAGAACACCGAGGTACCGTACAGGTCCACTGGATTGCGGTCATACTCCCAGCCGCCTATGGCCACTACCTGCTTGCCGGCCGAGAAACTCCAGCCACGGGTGGCGTAGTCTATTGTAATCCAGTCAGTGGCGTCGAAGAAATTGCCGTCGACCACGCTTTTATTGAATCGCTGGCGCCATGAGTAAGTAAGTCCGGGGATAATCTGTCCGTCAAGACGCATCATCAGGTATTTGCCTTCGAAGCCCGAATTGGCGTCATCCATGTCAGAATCATGCCAGAGGCCTTGCCATTCGGCGCGGGCGCGCACGTCTATGTTCAGAAGTTCTGTTTCGGTCTGCTGAACCGGGTCGGCAACCTGGCCGAAAGCCACGGGCGCACATACTGCGACAGCCGCGGCGAGCACTACATTTTTCATATACAGGTATTAGTTCAGGTCTCGGAGAGATTCGGCTGCAAAGTTAGAAAAAGGGGGCGAAAGCAGCAAATTTTTCAGATAAAAAAACAGCAGCAGCCAGCAAGCCAGCCGGCCCGATCCTGTCCCCCGAACCTCGCCTTTCCACGGGGCTGGAATCGCAGGCCGGCGGCTGGAATCCAAATAGGGGGGGCAGGCGCAGGCCGGAGGCCTACTATTTTGTTAGCCCCCAGTGACTTGCGCGGAGTATCCGCGCAAGTCACTGGGGGTATCGTCGGCAATCAATGAAACGACCCCGGCAGGGTCGTACAATTTCGATGTACGCCCCCCGGGGCCGCTGGTTCTCCCCATACAGTTACCCCCAGTGCAAGCACTGGGGGCTAACAAGATAGCAGGCCTCCGGCCTGCTACCTGTCGGAATACGCGTTTTGTAGGCAGAAAACCGCCTTCCCACGGGGTCAAATCAGTGTTTACCGCAGCAGCAGCCGTCCTCGTGACCGTGGTCGTGGTGGCCGCCGCAGCAGCCGCCTTCATGATCGTGGTCATGGTGGCAGTCGCCGTGGCCGCCGCAGCACTCGTGGTCATCGCCGTGGTCGTGATGGCAGCCGCATCCGCAGCTGTGGGCGGGCTGCAGCTCCTCGGGGGTAGCGTCGCGCACAAGGTCGATGACACCGTCGTAGCGCACCGTAAGACCGGCGAAAGGATGATTGAAATCCATCTTGACAAGCTCGTCGGTAATAGAGAGAACGCGTCCCTTGACCATGAAACCCTCCTGAGTCATCATAGGCAGCTCGGCGCCGACCGTGACTTCTGCCACGAGCTTGCCGTCGCGCATGAACAGCGTTTTCTCCAGCTCAATCACATTCTCCTCATAGCGTTCGCCGAAAGCGGCTTCCGGGGGTAGTGTCACGGAGAATTTGTCGTCTGCCGCAAGCCCCTTCATGGCGACTGTCAATCCGGGCACGACATTCTGGCTCACACCATATATCATGGTGTCGGGAGCATCGGCGGGTGTCTGAAACAGCAGTGACCCGTCTTTATCATTGTATAGGCTATAGGAATACGCCACAAATTTTCCGGCGCTGATTTTTTCTGTCGACATATAGTATAAATATGATTTATGTTATAAATTTCAGTTCTCAAGATTAATCTCCTCGCCGGCAGCGGAGCTTTCGGCAGAGTTTTCGGGATATTTGATGTTATACTGCTGGATAAGCGGCCGCACGTCGAAGAAGAAAGCCGGAGGCGTCTTGCTGCGGTTGGCGCGGGCCGGGTCGGAGGGCGTAACCTTCAGATAGTCGAAACCGGGTTCACGATATTCATAATCATCTACGTCATAGCCGAGTACTTCAAGCAGGAAATACTCGTGATCCGGACTGATGACAAAGAAAGCGTTCTGCTCGTCCTTGCCTGTGCCGGAGCTCACTATGGCGCCCAGGATATTCTCAAGGCGGTAATCCCAGATACGGGCGCTCATATTCTTGCCCATATCCTTGAGCAGACGGGAGAGCATGTACATACTCTGCAGGTCAAACGGATTGTCGGCCAACGCCTTTTCAGCTATCTTCACTATCTCCTTCTGTTCGCGCAGGTTACGCGTCTTGGCCTCCTGATACCGTCGTGTCAGTTCAAACTGGCCTACTTTCTTGGCCTTGTCGGCGGCGATGGTGGAGTCGCGGCGCAGGCGAGAAACCTGATTAAGACTCAGCAGCGAGTCGGTACGGTCGGTATAATCACTCTTGCGGTAAGGATTATAATCTTCCTGATACATGGTCCCGAAGTAATAATAGCGGTATTGCTCCGGAGTCATGGTAGTGTCGTTGGCGTCATAGAGCGCCTGCAGCCGCGGATAGTAGAATTTGCTTGCTGGGTCGAGCGTAGCGCGGCGTATGTGTTCGAGGTCAGGCTTCTCGACCGTCAGTTTCTTTTGAGCCAGCGCGACGGGTGCGACGGCCAGAGCCGTAATCAGAAGTGAAAATATCAGAAAAATCTTTTTCATAATTCAGGTCAGTTAGTCAGTAATGAGCAATGGAAGCATCCACAGCAACAGCGCTATGCCGAGCTGCATGACGACGATAGCCGCCGGAAATCCCTTGGCGAGCAGATAGGAGAAGAAGCGTCCGGTATTCATTCCTACCGCCTTGCCTTCCGGTGTGCGGGTAAACAGATAGTACCCGAGAAAGATGCCTACGGCCACCGACAGCACCATGATGGCATAAATGGCGCCTATACGCGGAACGACGGAAAAGCCGAGCAGTCCGACAGCCATACCGGTAAGGGCGCCTACGGTTATGTAGCCCATGCCGCGTCGCTGCGCCATGACGGCCGGCGGCTGCATCAGCGAGACACCCGTGACTATTACTGTAAGGCAGAGCCATGTGATGACAATGTTCAGGTTCAGCGGCAGTGTGGCGGATATCCAGAAGCAGACCAATCCGAGCAATGCGGCCACGGGAGCCAGCGTCTCGCGTACGAACAGAAGTACGAGCGAGACGGCAAACAGCAATATGGCCAATATGACTGACACTACGGACATGGTCTCTGTTTTTACAAGGGTTATATATAGATAGAACGCACAATCGGCCCGTTTTATTCCTTAATAAAGGTTAAGAGGCGGGCGCGGAGACCGCGGACTTACGGTCGGGATAGGCAACACGCGTATGGTAGATGGTGCCCAGGCGCTTCTTGAAAGTATCCTTTATCTTCTCTATGTCGGCAAACGATATGGGACTCTCGCGCAGCAGTCCGTCGGCGATCTGTGAGTCTATGATTCTGTCTACAAGCGAAGATATGGACTCGGGAGTGTACTCCTTCAGGCTGCGCGAGGCGGCCTCTACGGCATCGGCCATCATCATTATGGCTGTCTCGCGTGTATGAGGATTGGGGCCCGGATAGGTAAAGGGCGTTTTATCTACATCGTGGCCCGCATTGTTGCAGGCTACGTTATAGAAATACTTCGTTATGCCTTTGCCGTGATGCTCGCGTATGAAGTCTTCTATCATCTTAGGCAGCTTGGCTTTCTCGGCCATCGCCACTCCGTCTGTCACATGGCTTATTATTTTCCGGGCAGACGTGGCGGGATCAAGGCCATCGTGGGGATTGACGCCATGCTGGTTTTCGGTAAAGAATACCGGGCTTTTCATCTTGCCTATGTCATGGTAGAGCGCGCCGGTGCGTACGAGCTGCGTGTTGGCTCCTATGGCGCGGGCGGCCTCGGCGGCCAGAGTGCTGACCTGCATGGAGTGCTGGAAAGTACCCGGGGCCTCCTCGGCCAGACGGCGGAGCAGAGGATTGTTGATATCCGACAGTTCTACCAGAGTGACAGCCGAGGTAAAACCGAAGATTTTCTCTATGACAAAAATCAGCACATAAGTCATGCAGAACAGCAGTGAGTTGACGCCGTATGCGAGAAATATATGCCAGTCCATGTCCGTCAGTTCGCCGCCGCTGACAGCTATCACTATCACTCCTATGACGCTGTATGTGAGGAAGACTATCACAGCCGTGCGCAGCAGCTGCGAGCGGCTGGAGAGCTGATTGAGGCTGAATGTGGCCATAAGGCCGACCACAATCTCGGTAACGACAAACTGAAACTGGTATGTAGCCATCAGGGCGCTTATCATCACTGTGACGAGCAGCGATATGACGGCGGTGCGCGAATCGATGAAAATCAGCACCATTACCGGCACTGCGGCAAACGGAGCGAGATATATGCCGAGCGTGAAGTTTTCAAACAGCAGCGCCGCGATTACGGTAAAGATGGTAATGAGCGACATCATGAAGCACAGGACGCGCATGTCGGCGAAAATGCGGGGGCGGTATAGAGCCAGATACAGATAGAACAGGCCGAACGTGACCAGCACATAGCAGAGCTGGCCGGCTATCATCAGCAGACTGTGGGCCATATCGGATTCCTGATTCTTAGACATCATCTCTTCGTATGTCTGCAGATTGGTATAAATCTGCGGAGTCACGATCTCGCCCCGGTCCACTATGCGCTGTCCCTGCCGTATCTTGCCCTGGCCGGCGTTTATGCCCTGGAGTTCGCGTGTCAGGAAGCGTGTGTCATTGGCGCTGTCGAGCAACACGTTGGGAGCCAGCGCACGGCGTATGGCATCCACATCGCTCTGCTCCAGGCCGCCGACCGTCGGAAACGCCTCGGCATAATTGTCAAGAATAAACTTGCATGCCTCGTCTGCCGACATGACCGCAGAGGCGTCAATGGCGTTTGCTAGATTGTCGTCATCATCCGTAAAGACACGTACCTGACGCGATGCAGTGCCGCGCACACGTTTGCTAAGAGGAGTACTCATCACTCCCTTGGCGTATGCCTCTGTAGCCAGACGCCGTATCTGTCCGAGCTTGAGAGGACTGATACCGGATTTCGACAGGCGGTCGAGCGAGCGGCTGATGGCAGTGTCGGAGTAGACCACGTATGGGGCGAAGTTGGTGGTAATGGAGTCCGTCAGCCTGTTGTATGTCGTGGAATCGAGATAGACAGGTATGTCGAAAGGCGCCGTCAGCAGCGAGTATCGCCAGGGCTGACCCTCTTCGTATGTAAACGACGTGCGGTCATTGCGCGGAAGCGCAAGGACTATGACGGCCACCGCCACTAACAGCAGCAGAACGCGGGTCAATGTCTTGGTAGCAGCTATCTTTTTCATCAGCATTGGTTTATGAGTACGGCGAAACTTACGCCTGAGATTTTGCGGAGCCGCCCGCATACGAGCGCCGCAGAAGCCTCACGCCCTCCCCGCAGGCGCAGCAGTATGTGGGCGACATCGCCCGTCTGATCCATCTCCATGCGGACAAGGCTCAGTTTCTGCTCGGTGCAGACTGTATGTATTATTTTTTCCGGCAGTTCGGACGACGCGGCGGCATCAATCTCTATTGTCATCTCGCCGCAATGGCCGGAGTCAGCCCAGCGGGTAGCTATCAGGCGATCGCCATAGCCGCTTTTCAGACGCGAGGCGCGCGGGCAGTCGACCTTGTGGAGTACCACCTTCTCGTCGTCATCGATAAAGCCGAGTACATCGTCGCCGGGAATGGGAGCGCAGCAATCTTCAACGCGGTAATTGGGTTCAGATGCCTCTGGATGCAGTACAAACACGCGCGTACGGTCTATCTTCTCTGCCGGAGCGGCCTCGCCGGGGCGGCGGCGTGAGGAGAAGGGATTGCGCAATATCTTAGACAGCAGGGAGCTTGAACTCTGCCGACGCTCCTGAGGCGCATCGACATGCTGCGCCTCAGTGCGCGGCTCACGGCGCAGTACACCCCTCAGAGCCTGCTTGGCCTTGGGCGTATGGCAGTAGGCGAGCCAGTCGGCCTGAGGCTGCTGCGACTCCGAAGTGATAATCTCCACCTGATCGCCGCTCTCAAGCAGATGGCTCAGAGGCACGAGCTTGTGGGCTATCTTGGCGGCTATGCAGTGCAGTCCGAGCTGGGTATGGACGGCGAAAGCCATGTCAAGCACGGTCGCGCCCTTGGGCAGAGTGATCAGATCGCCCTTTGGCGTAAAGACGTATATGTCCGAAGCGAACAGATTGAGTTTTATGGTGTCGAGGAAGTCTATGGCGTTCGGTTCGGGATTGGCAAGGATGTCCTTTATGGTATTCATCCACACCGTCAGCTCCGAATCTTCCTCATAGTCGCCATGCTTGTATTTCCAGTGGGCCGCGTAACCGAGCTCGGCTATACGATCCATCTTGGCGGAGCGTATCTGGACTTCTATCCATTTGCCGTCGGGACCCATCACAGTAATGTGCAGAGCGCGGTACCCGTTGGCCTTAGGCGTGGTAATCCAATCGCGGAGCCTGTCGGGATGCACGCGGTGGTCTTCGGTAAAGAAAGTATATATCTGCCAGCAACGTATGGCTTCTTCGGCGTCATTGTCATTCTCAAACACTACGCGCACCGCGTATACGTCGTATATGTCGTCGAAGCCGACATTCTTCATCATCATCTTGCGCCAGATACTGTAGGCGCTCTTTACCCTCGCCTTGACGGTATATCTGAATCCGGCGGCGTCGAGCTTGGCGCGTACCGGAGCCACAAACTGCTCGACTATGGCGTTGCGATGCGTGGCGCTGCTGTCCACCATACTCATTATCTCGGCGTATTTGTCGGGATGCTCATAGCGGAATGAAAGATCCTCGAACTCCTCTTTCATCTTGTATAGTCCCAGCCTGTGGGCCAGCGGAGCGTAGACATATAGCGTCTCGCCGGCTATCTTCAGCTGTTTCTCGGGGCGCTGGGCCGAGAGATGGCGCATATTGTCCAGACGGTCGGCCATCTTGATGAGGACGACACGCACATCTGTACTCATGGACAGGAGCAGTTTGCGGAAATTCTCAGCCTGCAGACGGGCGTTGTCTCCGAATATACCGCCGGATATTTTGGCCAGGCCCTCGACTATGGATGCGATTTTGGGGCCGAAAGCGGCGCTTATATCCTCAGGGGTATAGTCAGTGTCATCCATTACGTCGTGCAGCAACGCGGCACAGATGGATGTGGAGCCGAGCCCCAGCTCGCATATCACTATTTTCGCCACAGCCAGCGGATGCATGATATACGGCACGCCGTTGCGCCGGCGCACCCCCTTGTGGGCCTGGCAGGCGAAGCGGTAGGCACGCTCTATCAGCTCCACCTTTTTGCGATGCTGGCTCGACAGATAGGCCTGCAGTATTTCCTGATACGCACGCTCTATCCTGTCGTTTTCTTCCTGTGGAGAGCAGAGTCCGGTCATGGTCAGAAGATCATGGAACTGAAGATATATATCGGATAAATAATCGTACTCCACAGCACTCCTGTCACAAACGAGGCTATGATCCATGCCTGAGCCCTGTCAGACGCCTTGCGGGCGCCGGCATAGTCAGAGACAGCCAGACGGCTGCTGACCTGTGAGGAATATACTATGGCGACTATGCCGAGGACAGTGCAGCAGAGTATCGTGACCAGAATCGACACCCACAGATATGACTTAGGCTTGTCGGCAGGCGCCATCGGCGCCGGAGGCGTGGCTGCGGCTTTCGGTTTCGGGCCGGGGGAGGCCGGAGGCACGGCGGGCGCGGATGCGGCCGCGCCGGCTGCACGCGCCGCGGCTTCGCTGTCGGAGTATTTTATCTGGAGTACCTCGGCCCACTGCTCGTCTACACTGGGAGCGGCCTTCGGCTGCGGTACGGCCGGGGCGCCGGGTATCTCCGGAGCGCCGGGAACCGCCGGAGCCGCCTCGGACACTGGAGCCGGGCTGTCCAGCTGCTGCAAAGCGGCGACTATGGCTCGGGGAAACAGGCTGTATTCCACCTGATGTATTTTCTCGGCCAGAGTGTCGGGCGTGTCGTCGGGCGCCACGTCGACCCTCTGCTGCATCAGTATGCGGCCGCCGTCTATCTGTTCGCTTACGTAGTGTACCGTGACGCCGCTCTGCTTTTCGCCGGCGGCGATTACCGCTTCATGGACATGATGGCCGTACATGCCTTTGCCGCCGTAGGCGGGAAGCAAAGCCGGATGTATATTGAGTATGCGGTCATGATAAGCCTTGATAATCTCGGGAGCCACCGGGCGTAAAAAGCCGGCAAGCAGTATGAGGTCAGGATGGTAGGGCGCCAGGATTTCCAGCACACGCGCCGGGTCTTCGACCCAGACTTTGTTGGGGACGTATATCACGGGTACGCCGAGAGCCTTCATACGGTCATAGACGCCTATGCCCTGTTTGTTGGCCAGCACCACAGATACGCGTATTTTATTGCCCTGATGGAAAAGGCGTGTGATATTCTCGGCATTGGTGCCGCTGCCTGAGGCGAAGATTGCTATATTTTTCATAATCCCGATTCAGTTAATACATCTGACAGGCGGCGGGCAGCGGTCCATACAATGCCACATACGTCACACCCGGCAGTTTCTGCAAAGTTACGAAAAAAATCCGAAAAACCTACAAGGTTGTCCGGATTTATGATTGTATGCGCGTCCCGGGGCAGGAACGCCGTATTTTCAAGCAGATATCAGTCGTCTTGATGCTCTTTGAGGTAAGCGAGCAGAGCGCCTGTCATGGACGGAGTCTTGGCGGTGGGAGCCTCGATATCGAGACGCAGACCGGCCTCTTTCACGGCCTTGGCCGTATTCACGCCGAAGCAGCCTATCTTCACACCCTCCTTGATCTGGTCAAAGTTAGGGAAATTTTTTGTCAGGCTCTTGATACCGGCGGGACTGAAGAAGAGCAGCAGGTCGTAGTCAAAAGGCTCGTCGGGAGTGAAGTCGTTGCTTACCGTACGGTACATGACGGCCTTGGTATAGTTGACTTTGTTCTTGTCGAGAATATCAAGATTGTCTTTGTGTACATCGCTGACGGGCAGCAGGTATCTCTCTTTGTTGTGCTTGTTGAGGGCGGCAAGAAGCTGGGGATCGTCAATTTTGCCCGTGTTGCCGTAAAATATCTTGCGCTTGCGGTAGACGATATATTTCTGCAGATAGTTGGCCACACTCTCGCTCGTACACATGTACTTCATGGTGTCGGGTACATCGAAACGCGTTTCTTCGGCCAGGCGGAAATAATTGTCGACGGCAGTTTTCGCTGTAAAAATCACACCTGTAAAATCGGAAATATTGATTTTCTGCTGTCTGTATTCTTTTGCCGTCAGACCCTCTACCTTGATGAACGGGCGAAATACCAGCTCAAGGCCGAACTGCTCGGCAATGTCGAAATATGGAGACTTCCCAGACTCGGGTCTGGGCTGTGAGACGAGAACCTTTCTAATTTTCATTTCACGCGAAATTAATATTTATCCATCTTGACGAGACTCCACCCGAGGCGTCGCCACGTCCAGTAGTGAGGCAAGAGGTAATCAGGTTGCACATAGGCCGCAGGCTGTTTTCCAGACAATCACTGCCGGCACGATTTCAACACTGCAAAGGTAGTACAAAAAAAGGATATACGAGTGTCTTTGCTGTGAAAAAATGCGGATTCCCTTAAAAATAAAAAGCAGGCGCGCCGCCAGGTAAGCCGCGGAAGCCAAAAAGAGCAGCAGCGGCAATCCTCCGGGATAAAAAACACTGACCATGGCCAACGGGAAAAGCAGCAGTCCGAGCAGACTCTGGCCGGAGCTGAAACCCCGTGTCCATGCTTTCGTGGCATCGCGTGTAGAGAAAATATAACCTATGAATAAATATGCAGCCCATTGACATACATAATAGGCTGCCACTATACCGGTACAGGTCGCTATGCCTACCAGCAGATGGCCGGGCCGGGGGGCGGGCGTGAAGCCGGCCACACTCAGTGCTCCGGCCAGCAAAAGTCCGACCGAGACCACGCAGAGCAGATTCATCAATATCATGAATGTTGTCTCTCGCACCGTATCGTCAAACATGTTGCGGCGCCGCCGCCCTGATGTCAGTTCGGACAGCATGCCTCCGACAAAGCGGAAATTGCGCCGGTAGCGCAAAGCTACCAGCAAAAACAGGACCATCAGCCCAAGTATAAGCCACGATGTTGCGGCGCCGGAGCTGTCGCGCACTGTCGGTGTATGGACGGTATGCCCTGCAGGACGCGTCAGGACTATGGCCTTGAACGCCTCCGGACGCGCCACGCTGTCGACAACGGTATCGGCTGCGGCGGTTGTCGGCTGATGTTGCGGTTGTCGGCTTTGAGGCCGTGACTGCCCGGATTGCTCGCGCGGCGCCGGCTGCCCGACTATGGCGCCGGCCGCGGCATTGCCGTGAGTCGCCTCCTGCGCGGCCACAGGCGCTGTTTCGTGAGTTGCGCGGACATTATGCAGCGAATCGTTCATAGTCTTTTGTTTATTTCAGCCATCCGGCCTGACGGTACCATTCTACGGCGCGGCGCGAGCCTTCTGCCAGATCGGTCTGCGGATCAAAACCGAAATCACGCACGGCGTCGTCTATATCCGCCTGCCAGTTGCGCTGACGCATGATGCGGTATTTGTCTGGATTGAGTGTCATAGGTCTGTGCCGCAGCCGTCCTATGAGGCCGCCTATGGCGCATACAGCCTTGAGGACCCACAGAGGCGCCACTATCGGGAGGATATGGCGCCGACCTACCGCTTCGGCGGCTATTTTACGAAATTCACGCTGCGTATAAGCCCGCCCCTCGGCTATAAGATATGTTTTGCCGGAAGGCGCATGCTCCAAAGCCTGGTAGACAGCGCGGCATAAATCTTCTATATAAATGAATGTGAGCATCTGGCGGCGGTAACCTACTGAAAAATCCACACCAGAGGCTATGCTCTTGTACATAAGATAGTAATCGCGCTCGTGAGGTCCGTAGATCCCTGTACAGCGGAATATGATGTAAGGCACTCCACTGGAGGCCAGACACATCTCGGCTTTCAGCTTGGAGGCTCCGTAGCGTGTGTCCGGCGCCGGTATCGAAGCGGCGGTAAAGGGTGTGTACGTCTTATCGTCGCCCGGCCCCATGACAGAGAGAGAACTGATGAACAGCAGTCTGTCGGGCGTCATGCCGGTCTGCTTCAGCGCGGCGAGGAAATCGCGCAGATAGTCATGGTTTATCCGGTTGAAATCGGCGAATAGCAGAGCCTTCGTCGCTCCAAGGTTATAGACTATATAGTCCCAGCGTTCCCCTTCGGGCAGCGCGGCGCGCAAGGCGGGGGCAAGCGATGACGGGTCATCGAAATCGAGTGTGAGGAAGCGGATGCGTCCGTCACTCAGAAATGTGCGTGAGGTCGACTGTCTGACGCCGGCCCATACCTCGTAGCCGCGACGCAGTCCTTCGGCTACCATGAATCCGCCGGCGAATCCGCCGGCTCCCACTACCAGTACACGTTTCTTATTATCCATTTTTCCGTTCAGTGTTTCAGATCGGTCAGCAGTCCGAAAGTATAACCTTGCTCCAGCAGCCATTCGAGCGAACGCGGCAGAGCCGTCAGGATTCTATCGCGGCTCTTGAGCGAATCGTGGAATACTATTATGGCGCCTGGCCGCGCGTAGCGACGCACGTTGGCAAACACCTGGTCGGCGTCGAGCCGGCACGAGTAGTCTCGCGTTACCAAGTCGTACATCACTAAAGTATATCGACTGCGCAAAGCCCGCGCCTGAGCCGGACGAAGCCAGCCGTGGGGGGGCCGGAACAGAGATGTGTCGAGCAGCTCGGCGGCCTCCTGCACGTCTCGCAGATAGCTGCGGGTAGCCATCCCGGCGCCCTGCACATGGTGCATCGTGTGGTTGCCTACGGCGTGGCCGCGCCGCAGCACCTCGCGGGCAACGTCGGGGTACTTGCGCGCGTTGTCGCCGACCATGAAAAAGGTCGCCTTTATGCCGTAGGCGTCGAGCTGGTCGAGGACCCAGGGTGTGACATCTGGTATGGGACCGTCGTCAAAGGTCAGATATACCTCCTTACGGCCGTCTCGAGCCGCTGCCGGCACCCGGAAAATACCTCCGGGCACCAGCTTGCGGAACAATACGGGCGGACGCTCTATCAGCATAGGCAGCAGCGCGTCACTCGCCGCCGTGGGCGGCGGCATATTCCTCGGCCACACGGAGCGAACGCTCCGAGTTGACTTTGTCTATTATCTCATATTGGAGCAGCTCCTCCTGACTTCCGCCGCCGCTCAGATAGTCCTGAAGCATAAGCACGAAGGTGGAGTCCACCTGCTTCTCCAGATCAGTGACGGCGGCATATTCCTCAGGCGTCTTGCCCTGAAGCTCCACTACTATTTCCGCACGTTTGGCAATCTCCTGAGCGTATTCGCTGTCGGCGCCAAGCTGCGGAGTCTCGCTTTTGTCATAATATTGCTTCAGACGCTGGCGTACCTGAGCCGATATGCCGCACTTGCGTAGTATGGCATCGGCTGAGCCTGCTCCGGCGTAGGTCTCGTAAGCCTCTATCAGCGGATAGTAGGTGTAGAGTATGGCCTGGTTTTCCGGGGTGGTCATCACGTCAAGCTGCATCTTCACGACACCGGTCTGCTGATCCTGGTATTCATGTATGCCGTATTTCTCGGCAAGCATGTCGACATAGCGCACATTCTGAGCGTAGCGCTTCATGCCGTCGGCCAGAATCTTCAGACCCTTCCGGGTCATCTCCGGTTTGCCGGCCTCCTGGCCGATGGTGCAGTAGATGGTGCCGAGGCTGTAGGTGTCATTGAAGCCGAGCGGGCGTACGGGCATGGCTACGCGCTTCATGAATATGTCGAGGATTTTCGCAGCCTTGTCATACTGTTTTTCCAGAGTAAGCTGACGGGCCACGTCAAGCATCGTCATACGTACTCCCGAAAGCATGCGTCCGGCAGTCTCGTCGAAATAGGGCACATAGTCGCCGGGCTTGACGTCGGCGCCGCCCCAGCGATATTTGCGGGTTACTATGTCGTAGCCGCGCTTCGTGTCGGCCGAGAGCTGCGCCTCGTAGGGGACAAGCTGCAAGGCCATGCCGGTGCTGCGCAGGTAAGGCAGGAACTGACGATAGTTCTCCTCTCCAACGGTCATAGCCCAGTATATCGGACGCTCCCAGCCGTTGGCGGCATTGGTGGCTATTATGTCGAGCATAAGCATCTGTCCCAGGCTCATGTTGCCGAGACCGACAGGTATCTCGTCGAGCAGGGCACCGGCTCCCTGGGCAGGCGCGAGGCCGCGGGCGGCGGCTTTGGCTTTGTCTACGGGAATCACGGTATTCCTGTAGCTTACAACCGGCACACGGTACGTGGGGTCGGGAGTATTGTCGGCGTACATCTTCTTCAGCGCGTCGAGCAGCGTAACCGTATCAGTCATATTGGTCAGCGGAGTGATATAGCTGACGTCTCTCTGATGGTAGGCATAATCCTTGGGCTGCGCCGTAAACTTTACGGGAGGAGCCGTATAAGTCTGCAGACGCTGCTGATTGGCATACCAATCGGAGCTGAGATAGGAGAGATTGATGATTTTGACGTCGGGGCGCACGCCTTCGACCTCCTGGGCATACCACAGGGGGAAGGTGTCGTTGTCTCCGTTGCAGAATATGATGGCGTTCGGCTCGAGGCTCTCCAGATAGTTGACGGCGTAGTCACGGGCGGCATAGCGGCCTGAGCGGTCGTGGTCGTCCCATGTCTGGCTGACCATCTGCAGTGGCACGAGCACTCCGACAGCTACGGCGATGAAGGCCGCCAGGCGCGACTTGCGGCAGTCGTCGGCCACGGCAGGCACGGCCTCCTCTATCTGTTCGGGCGTCTTCTTGGCAAACAGACGGGTAAGTAAACACCACAGGGCTGCCACACCAATGCCTATCCAGATGGCGAACGCATAGAACGAGCCGGCGTAGGCGTAGTCTCGCTCACGGGGCTGAAGCGGCGGCTGATTGAGATAGAGGACGATGGCTATACCGGTCATAAAGAACAGGAAGAAGACTACCCAGAACTGCTCGATACCGCGCTTGCCGCGGAACGCCTGCCAGAGCAGACCTATGATTCCGAGCAGCAGGGGAAGCATGTAGAAGACGTTGTGACCCTTGTTGCCCTTGCCGTACTCGTCGGGCAGCAGGCTCTGGTCGCCTAAGCGGGCATCGTCGATGAAGGGTATGCCTGAAATCCAGTTGCCGGCGTCTTTTTCGCCATACTGGTTGTTGATGTCATTCTGGCGTCCGGCGAAGTTCCAGAGGAAGTAACGCCAGTACATGTGATTGAGCTGATAATTGAAGAAGTATTCCAGACTCTGGCCGAAGGTGGGACGCGGCGATGTCTGCTGCGGCTGATAAGGCTCGCCCATCTCGTTGTAGCTGATTTCAGCCGAGGGGAGCGGAATCATAGTGCGCGTAGACGAATCGTATGCTTCTATAGGTATCTGCGGCATATCGCTCAGGTCAGCCCACAGGGCATAGGCGGCCTCGTGGCCGGGAGCGCTGCTGTGAATACGGGGCAGAAGCATGTCAAGCTCGGGATTCATCACATACTCGTTGGCATAGTCGTACATGGCGTAGTAGTCCGAGCCGCGTGCTGCCAGCTCGGCGTCGCGCTGTATCTCCTCGCCGCTCAGGAAGTCTTCGGGCGAATTGATCTTGGCGCCCTTCACACCGCGCGCGTACTGGGGCTTGCCTTTCAGGACGCGCGTACGGAATATCTCTTCGCCGTCGGCGGAGAGCGCGGTCATCTGCTGCGGAGAGCTCTTATAGGTCTGGCCGTAGAGCAGAGGGGTCTGGCCGTATTGCTCGCGGTTGAGATACGAGGAGAGGTCGAACACATTGTCCGGGGAATTCTGATTCATAGGCGTGGCAGCGTTGGAGCGGATAAGAATCAGCGCATAGGAGCTGTAGCCCACGAAAATTACGAATATGCTCCACATTACCAGATTGAGCCAGCGCACGGGCAAATTCTTCTTGAAGCGGTAGAAGATGAAGAAGGCAAGCACGCAGAACAGTACCATGCCGAGCCACAGCGACGAGCCTATGAAGAGGATGCCGCTGAGGAATACGGCGCACATGAACGATATGCGTATGCGGTCGGCGGAGCGCTGGGCATACAGCTCGTAGAGGGCCCAAAGCAGAACACCGACAGCAAGAATGGTATAAATCAGAGTACCGCTGTTGAAGCTCAGGCCGAGACTGTTGACAAACAGCAGCTCAAACCAGCCGGCCACCTTGATGAAGCCTGGCACCAGACCGTAGAGTACGAGTACCACTATGGCGAAGCTGACAAGCAGAGCCAACAGGCTCTTTTTGACATTCATAGCCGGGAAGCGGCGGTAGCAGTAGACCAGTACTATGGCGGGGATACAGAGCAGATTGAGCAGATGGACGGCCACGGAGACGCCGATGACGTAGGCTATCAGTATCAGATAGCGGTCGGAGTGGGGCTGGTCAGCGCGGTTCTCCCATTTCAGTATCAGCCAAAAGACCAGGGCGGTACAGAAGCTGGAGAAGGCGTAGACCTCTCCCTCGACGGCCGAGAACCAGAATGTGTCGCTCCAGGCGTAGGCCAGGGCGCCACACAGGCCGGACCCCATGATTGCCATGTATTTGACCAGCGACGGCTCGGCAGAGGCGTCCGAATCCTTTATCAGAAGCCGGCGTACCAGATGGGTTATGGTCCAGAACAGCAGCAGGATAGTCAGGGCTGACAGCAGTCCGCTCATGGCGTTGACCATCACGGCTACTTTCATCGGATCTCCGAAAGCGAAATTGGAGAAGAAGCGTGCCGTCAGCATGAAGATGGGGTTGCCGGGCGGATGACCGATCTCAAGCTTGTCGGCCTGGATAATAAACTCTCCGCAGTCCCAGTAAGAGGCTGTGGGTTCCAGTGTCAGCCAGTATGTGATCAGGGCTATCACAAAGACGCCCCATCCCATAAGGTTGTTTACCAGATTATACTTACGCGTGAATATCATAATTAAAGCCTTAAATATCTGTTTGACGGGTTCCGGCTACTGATGCGATTGCGCATGCAGGGCAGCCCGTTTGAACTGCAAAGGTAAGAAATAATTCGCAACGCGGGCGCGCTTTTTCCGCAAAATACCCGTTTTTTTCATATCCCCGCCCGCTTCAGACGAATACCGCGGCCTCGGGATGCCAGGCCAGTGTGACGATATGGGAGCCGTGGCGATAGGAATAGAGACGGAATGAGGTGTCGCCCGACAGCAGGGGCGCAGTCGCCGTACCGAAGCGAGCATCGCGCGTATCGGAGTCAGGCGCCGGCTCCGGCAACTCGGTTATGACGATGTCGCGCAGGTCGAGTCCGGGCTGCAGCGCGGCTTTGAATACAGCCTCCTTTACGGTCCAGGCCAGCACATTGGCCTCTACGTCGTCAGCCGGTATCGAGGCAAGCTCGGCGGCGGACATAAATCTCTCACGTATACGAAGCACTTGCCCGCGATCAGCCATCTCCGTATCCACCCCCAAGGCCGTCTGCGGAGAGTAGACCTCGAAATCGGCGCCGGGAACCGGGGCGAGGGTAGCTACCACCAGCAGCCCGGCAGCATGACTGGCCGATATGCGTTCGTTTCCGCCATAGAGCAGCGGAGCGCCACTCTCGGTATGCGTCACATCACGATAACCGTCTTTGCCATTCTCCTTATATATCTGCCAGGCCATGGCGCGCCATACGGGGGCGCTGTGACCCTCGCCTCCGCTTACTTCCTCTATCTTGATGCCTGCCGGCGAGCGGTGGCGGCAATATATGAAATCTGTGTCCATGTTTTATCAGGATTCTTCTGTTTTATCCATTATGCTGCATCGTACAGATATGATGCGGTGCTTCTGAATGTCGAGCACAAGGAAGCGGCACGGACCGCAGACCAATGCCTCTTTTTTTGAAGGAAAATCTCCTTTGGCGGCCAGTATCAGCCCGGCGAGTGTCTCGGCATCCTCGGCCACATCGCCGAAGTCCTCCTCCTCAAGTCCGGTCACTTTATAGAAATCGGTCATCGGTATCTTGGCCTCAAAGACGAAGGTATTGTCGCTGAGTTTGCGATAAAGACGGGTGTGCTCGTCATATTCATCGTCGATGTCGCCTACGATTTCCTCTATTATGTCTTCCAGCGTGACGATGCCGCGCGTACCGCCGTACTCGTCTACTACAATGGCTATATGTATGTGCTTGCGGCGGAAATCCTCGAGCAAATCGTCGATCATGCGGCTCTCGGGCACGAAATAGGGCTTGCGCAGCAGTGATTGCCAGGCGAAATCGTCGGTGCGGTTGCCTATATAGGGAAGCAAATCCTTGCTGTACAGTATGCCGCGTATCTGATCCTGATTGGAGTCGTAGACGGGGATACGGGAGTAGCCAGTACGGAGGATGACTTCCACCACTTCGGCAAAGGTGCTGTGCCACTCTATGTCGGTAACGTCCACACGGCTTACCATTATGTCGCGCGCCTCTTTTTCACCGAAAGTCAGGATGCCTTCAAGCATCTCTTTGTCCTTGCCGGCAGGCTCGTCGCTCATTTCCAGAGCCTGCGACAGTTCGTCGGTGGTCACGGCTTCGTGCTTCTTTGATATGATACGGTGTACCACTCCGGTAGACCTCTCCATGAGTCGCGCCGGACCCTTGAGCAGCTTATAGAGCAGCGTTATCCCGCCCACACTGCGCATTACCCAGCGCAACGGATTCTGCTTGGCCACCAGCTTGGGCAGAATCTCGCCGCATAGCAAGAGCAGAAAGGTAAGGAATACGGTCTGAAGCAAGAAGTTGAGTACGGGGGAGTTGAACTTCACGGCCTGGTTTATGGCGAAGGATAGCAGCACGACCATCGTGATGTTGACCAGATTGTTGGTAATCAAGATAGTAGCAAGCAGGCGCTCGCTGTGGTCGAGCAGGTCGCGCACCTTGGCGGCCGGACAGCCGGCGCCGCGCTCCTCAGTCTCTTCGTCGAGGTAATCCAGGTCTTCGGCGTCAAGGCCGAAGAAAGCTATCTCGCTGCCGCTGACAAAGGCGGAGACACACAGACACAGCCCGGCGATTATCACGAGCAGTGACCAGGAAAGCCAGGAGCCGGGAGTCTGAAATTCGATAGCAGGCACAAGGTCTGTACCCTGGCACAGCAGATTAAGTAGATTGATTACAGCCCCGAGGGGCGTAGGTAGCGGGTCGTCCATTTTTTCTGTTTATCAAGCCACAAAAGTACAAAAACTTTTGCAAGTTGCCAAATCACGAATCACGTCAGTTGAATTTCTGCAGGTTTACCAGACGGGCGTAGTGGCCTCCCAAAGCCATCAGGCTCTCGTGGGTACCCTGCTCCACTATGCGCCCCTCGTGCATGACGCATATCAGATCTGCGCTGGCTATAGTACTGAGTCTGTGGGCTATGACAAGGGTGGTACGCCCTTTCATCAGCCGCTCCAGAGCCTCCTGCACCAGGCGTTCGCTCTCGGTGTCGAGGGCGGAAGTAGCCTCGTCGAGTATCAGGAAGGGGGGATTCTTCAGTATGGCGCGGGCTATGCTGATACGCTGACGCTGGCCGCCCGAAAGACGGCAGCCACGGTCACCGATGTTGGTGTCGTAACCCTGCTCGGTGGCCATGATAAAGTCGTGGGCGTTGGCTATGCGGGCGGCGCGCTCGATGTCACTGTCGCTGGCGTCCTTGACTCCGAACGCTATGTTGGCGCGGATGGTGTCATTGAAAAGTATCGCCTCCTGATTGACGTTGCCCATCAGCGAACGCAACTCGGTCACATCAAGGTCGCGTATGTCTGTGCCGGCTATCCTGACGCATCCCTGCTGCGGATCGTAGAAGCGGGGCAGCAGATCTACCAGCGTACTCTTGCCGCTGCCGCTCTGCCCTACTATGGCCACGGTCTGGCCGGCTCCGACGCTGAGATTGACATCACGCAACACCGGCGTGCCGTCGGTGTAGGCGAAGCTGACGTTGTCGAAACTGACAGCGGGGAGCCCTGAGGCGGCCACATCGGGCAGCGGTTTAGGGCCGGCCGGGTTCTTTATGGGATTGCTGGCCTGGAGTATCTTGTCTATGCGCTCCATCGACGCCATGCCCTTCTGTATGGAGTAGGTGGCCTTGGACAGCTCTTTGGCGGGGTTGATGATGGAGTAGAAAATTACCATATAATATATGAAGGCCGGAGCGTCTATGCTGCTGGCGCCGGAGAGTATCAGCGTGCCGCCGAACCACAGCACTATGGCTATGGCCGTAGTGCCGAGAAACTCGCTCATAGGATGAGCGAGCGAGTAGCGGCGCTGTATGGAGTTGGATATGCGGTAGAAGGTCTGGTTCTCGGCGTTGAAGCGCGTGTCCATCTTCTTCTCGGCATTGAAAGCCTTGATGACGCGCAGTCCGCCTAAGGTCTCCTCGACCGTAGAGAGAATCACGCCCCACTGCTGCTGGGCCTCGAGGCTCTTGCGCTTCAGCCGCTTGCCCACCTTGCCCATGACCAGGCCGGCCAACGGAAGCAGGATAAGCACAAAGACCGTAAGCTGCCAGCTGACGGCTATCATCATGCCCAGGCAGACCACTATCATTATGGGGTTCTTGAAGAGCATGTCGATGCTGGCCATTACCGATGCCTCCAGCTCAGTGACGTCTACCGAGATACGTGACATGACATCTCCCTTGCGCTCGTTGGTAAAAAAGCCGAGGGGGAGCGAGAGGATTTTCCGATACATCTGGTTGCGCATGTCGCGTACGATACCGTTGCGCAACGGTATGATGAAGTAGGCCGAGAGATAGGTGGTACCGGTCTTTAACAGAGTCATGAAGACGAGCAGCACGGCGAGCATGGCCAGAGTGGCCGACGCGCCCCAGTCCGTGATCATGCAGTCCGTATAATAGTAGAAATTATTCATTATTACCTCCTTGACAGAGGCGCTGCCCCACTCCATGAATTCGTAGTGCTTCGTATCAAGACGAAACAGCATGTTGAGTATGGGTATGATGAAGGCGAATGAAAAGAGGGTAAGGACTGCGGCCAGCATGTTGAACAACACATTGAGCGCGACATTCCATTTGTATGGCGCTACGAAGCGCCGCAACATGATGAAAAAATCTTTCACGATACAAGAGGGTGTGCCCGCGTGTCAGTCGACACGGAGCACACCATGATATAGGATTGATATTACTTTTTCTTTTTGCTTTTCTTCGACTTTTTGGCAGGCTGTTCGGACGCGGCCTTGCTGTTCTTGCCGCTCTTGATGGGGACATTGAGTTTGTCGCCCGGACGTATCATATCCCCCTTGAGCTTAGGATTGGCCTTGCGCAGTTCCTCGACAGAAACACCGTTCTTCTTGGCAATCTTCGACAGGTTGTCGCCACTCTTGACCTCTACATCTACATTTTTGGGAGCCTGAACGCGGTTATTCTTCTTATTCTTTCTATTCTTCCTGTCTTTGCCGGTCATGGCCTCAGCTTCGGCTGCAGTTGTCTTTTTGCCGTATTTATTGCGCTTGTTTCTGGGCGCCGGTTCCTCGGCCACATTGTTCTGTTTGCCGTACTTGCCGTATTTGCCATTCCTTTTGTTAGTCTGGTCGGCGGCTGCGGTTTCAGTCTTGTTGTTGCGTTTGCGGGGAGTAGCCGCATGCGTGGCCTCGTTCTTGGGAGCGGAAGCCACATTCTCGTTCAGCGGCTTGGTCTTCTGGCGGGGAGTCGTCTGAGTCTGCTGTGCCGGAGCGGTTTTAGTCTGCCTGGCAGGTGTGGCGGCAGCTTGCGCCGGCGCGTTGGCGGCTGAGGTGTATATCTTCAGCTACTGGCCGGTACGCACGGCATTGCGGCGCAAATTGTTCCACTCCTTTATGTCAGCTGCGGTACATCCATACTGTCCGGCTATGGAGCTGATGGTCTCGCCGGCTATTACCTTGTGGGTCACGGCGGTGCGCCCGGTAGCCTCGGCGGCCGAGCGGCGGACATCGGCCACCTCCTTCTCCTCGGCAGACTCGGTCCGGGCAGCCTCCTCTGTGGCGGGCTGATAGGCTACTGCGGGAGCGTCGCCCGGTTCAGCTGTAGTACGCGGAGCATATTTATCAGCGTCATGGGCGAGAATCTCGGCCTCGCTTACAATATAGGCGTGAACCTGCTGCGAGGGAAGAATCAGATAATAGGGATGGTCGGCGCTGGCCGGGATGATGTCGGCGCGAAACTGCGGGTTAAGTATGCGCAGCTCGTCGACAGGAATATCGAGGACTTCACTTATCTGATTGAAGTGCAGGCGGTTGTTGACGGCTACAGTGTCAGTAATCAGCGGCTTTGTGGCAAGCACCGGCGAGATATTGTGTTCGTTGTGGTAAGTCATCACGTAGTTGGCGGCTATGAACATAGGCACGTATCCGCGGGTCTCGGGGCTGAGATACTCGTAGATGCTCCAGAAATCGTGGCTCTTGGGATCGCCGCCGGCACGGCGCAGAGCCTTGTTGACGCTGCCGGGACCGCAGTTGTAGGCGGCGATGGCCAGCGACCAGTCGCCATAAGTCTCATACAGATCCTTGAGATAGCTTACAGCCTTCTCCGACGACAGATAGGGGTCGCGGCGCTCGTCGACCAGTGAGTTGACCTCCAGTCCGAGTCCTTTGCCTGTGCCGAGCATCAGCTGCCACAAGCCTGTGGCGCCGTGCTTGCTCACTGCGTTGGGATTAAGTCCGCTCTCTATGACGGGCAGATATTTCAGTTCCAGCGGAAGGCCGGCCTCCTCGAGCGCCTGCTCGAAGATGGGGGTATAGTAGAGTCCCAGGCCGAGTATGGCGGCCACCTGGGCGCGCCCCTTCGATGTATAGCGCTTGATGTAGTCCTTCACAATCTGATTGAAAGGCATGTCGATGATGGTCGGCATAGCCGCCAGACGCTGCTTCAGGACCTTGTCCGACACCTCGACATCGCCGGAGCGAGCGTAGCGGTCGTCGGTGGTAGTATAGTTTTTAAGATACCAGCTCTCCAGAAGCTTGCGGGTATCCTGTTCGAAAGTCTCGGGATAGACTATGGACTGATCGGTAATTGTCTCCTTGAGATCAAGTACATTCTTGGTCTGGGCGCCTGCGGGAGCGGTAAGCGCCGTAGCGATAATTGCTGATAGGAAGATTCTTTTCATATATTCTGAGAGGTAATTAGAGAGTTAGAAATTCAGCGCCCACTGGACTCCTACGGCCGGCAGTCGGTCTGAGGCGGTCTGAAACATCGCGGGCTGTATGTCGAGCGAGAGATTGGGCGAAATGTCGAAGTGCGCCATCGTGGCGTCCACGTAAGCATCCACCATACAGAGCAGATAGAGCCCGACCATACAGATGATGCACAGATCGCGGTTTCTGCGGTAGAAATTCTTACGCGATTTCAGGGTACTCTGCAGCCAGGTCTTGTCTATGTCGGCCTCGCTGGTGGTAGGCGGAAAGAGGTTCATGTAGCTGTTGGTGTTCGGGTCGGCGTCGAGCAGGTCGGCATAAGCCTGATTGTAGTCGGTAAGCTGCGAGTTGTTCCACGACGTAGCGTAACCCAGGCCCATGTATCCGGCCACGATGATAGGCAGCTTCCAGTAACGGCGGTTGTATATCTGCCCCAGACCGGGAAGCAGCGCCGACATCCATACGGCTTTGTTCGGCTCCGGATTGAAGGGACGGCGCAGACCGTATTCGGGCGAATATCCCGGAGCGCGCACCTCGACCAGAACACTGTCCTCGGTTTCGCCGGCAACTGCCAGATCGGGGTCCTCTACCACAGCCTCGACATCCAGCGCCTCGTCAGGCTCCCCGGCCTCGCTGCGCTCAATCCGCACGGGCTCTGCCCGGCGGTGGACCTGCGCCAGCAGGTCGGCGGGGAAGACAAGCGACACGCAAATGACAAGAAGAAGTATCTTCTCCGCCAGTGTCTGGCTACGGTCGCGGCTGATATGTCGTATATCCTTATCCAAACTTTCAGGTCAACGCAATTTCTCAAACAAGGCGACCAGCTGCTGCAGCTCGTCGTCGTTGGCGAAACGCAGGGTTATGGAGCCTTTGCCTTCGGCGTTACGGGTAAATTTCACAGGTGTGGAGAAATAGCTCTCCAGATGCTTGCGGAAGAAGTCGTAATCATGCGACGGGGCGGAAGCCGCCACGCGCTTCTTGCTGATAGAGGGTTTCTCGCCGCGCTCTACGGCATCCTGTATCTCCTTGGCAAGTTCCTCGACACGGCGTACCGACAGCCCCTCCTCCACTATGTGCTTGTACAGCCGGAGCTGATGTTTGGGGTCATCGAGAGCGAGCAGGGCGCGGGCGTGCCCCATGTCTATGCGTCCGTCTCGCAGCCCGAGCTGTATCTCGGCGGGCAGACGCAGCAGACGCAGATGGTTGGCGATGGTGGCACGCTTCTTGCCGACACGCTCCGAGAGCCGCTCCTGGGTCAGATTATACTGGTCTATCAGCTTGCGGAAAGTCAGAGCCACCTCTATGGCGTTCAGGTCCTCGCGCTGGATATTCTCGATAAGGGCCATTTCGGTGATTTCCGCGTCTGTAGCCGTACGCACATAAGCGGGCACACGGGTCAGCCCGGCCATGCGCGCGGCTCGCCATCGGCGCTCGCCGGCTATGATCTGATACGTGCCGTCGTCCATAGTGCGCAGCGACAGCGGCTGTATGATGCCTAACTCGCGTATGGACGAGGCGAGCTCGCCGAGAGCCTCCTCGTCGAAAGTCGTACGGGGCTGCTCCGGATTGGGGCTGATGAGCGACAGCTCTATGTCCTTGATTGCCGACGAGCCTGAGGTCTGCACCTCGCCCATGGAGATAAGCGAGTCCAGCCCGCGGCCCAGTGCATTGCGTTTCTGTGCCATGGTCAGTTGCGGTTACGTGCTATCAGCTCTTTGGCGAGCTGGCGGTGGGAGATGGCTCCGCGCGAGTCGGAGTCGTAGAGTATCACGGGCAGCCCGTGGCTTGGCGCCTCGGACAGCTTGATGTTGCGTGGAATGACGGTAGAGAAGACCATATCGGCGAAGTGCCCTTTCAGCTCCTCGTATATCTGGTTGGCCAGACGCAGGCGCGCGTCATACATGGTCAGCAGGAAGCCTTCTATCTCAAGCGAGGGGTTCAGGCGGCTCTTGATGATACGTATGGTATTGAGCAGCTGACTGATGCCCTCCAATGCGAAATACTCGGCCTGCACGGGGATAATTACCGAGTCGGCAGCCGTGAGGGCATTGACGGTAATGAAGCCGAGCGACGGCGAGCAGTCTATCAGGATGATATCATAATTCTGCTTTACCGGCTCCAGAGCGCTGCGGAGCACGCGCTCCCGCTGCGGCTTGTCGATAAGCTCGAGCTCCGCGCCTACCAGATCTATGCGCGAACCGACAACGCTCAACCCCTTGACACAACACTGCTGCGTGGCATCCTTGACCGGATAACCATCTACCAGACACTCATATATGCTGGCTTGCGCCGTGCGCGGATCCAGACCCAGGCCCGACGTAGCGTTGGCCTGCGGGTCGGCATCGATCAGCAGTACCTTTTTACCCGCCTCGGCGAGACAGGAAGCAAGATTGATGGCAGTAGTGGTCTTCCCCACCCCGCCTTTCTGATTGGCTATGGCTATAATCTTACCCATGCAAATATATTTATTCGATTGACCTGCAGCGCAATACACTCTTTATCACACTCTGCGCACCACGCCGTAGGAGCTGCGGCAAACGGGCTGCAGCGACCCGGTCAATACTTTGAGATTGCAAAGTAACAAAAATTACCCGATTAATCGACCCTGCAAAGTATTAAAGCATGTTAAAGTGTTAATAACTTGCATAAAAAACTTTCTGCCAATCGATTAAGGCAATATCACACCTTATTTGCCGAAGCAGCGGGAGAATTGCCCCGACAATGTGTTTTTCACGGTCAGAAGTGCCTGCGCACTTGTCCCGACTGCATACTTTCGAAGCATGCCGACTATAGGCGCGCAGAGCAACGGCTACACACGAGGTCTTGGAAAAATACAAAGGAACGGTCTGACCCGGATATTGAGACGGGAACTTACATATTTGCCCCTCAGGAGCCGGCTATTCGGAGACTGGGAAACACCCCAGTCACAAGCGCTGGCGAGGATAAAATTACAGGTCTCACAGCTATTTGAGATAAGAAGCTGTTTTACAGCACACAGACGCTAAGAGGCTAAGAATAACGTCTTGTCATTCGACGGGGCGCATGGGCCAACTGGTGTATTCGGTATATTGTTCCGGCGTGGCTTTGGGATAATGAACCCTGACATAATTGCCGGCATCTTTGATGTTCAGTAACTCACCTGTCTCCGGGTCAATATCTACATATTCCATTCCATGGTCTCGCTGAAGCACGACTTCATCCTCAGTAACAGACTCGATGACAAACCATACCATACTCTCATGGGTAACCCTGCTTGTGAGAATAACCTCTCCACTTTTTTCATTGAAATCCACGTCATACTCATGACGCATGCGCAGATCTTCATATCCCCCGGGATTAGAAGCGAAATACATGAAATTTCTGATCCATACACCCTGTTCGACTATAAAGGCATTGGTATTGTATCGATCATAGCCGCACATCAGCGGAACCTCCCGAATAGTGCCGTCGCCACATACAAACTCTCTCTCCCCCCTTACCCACATGGTTCCGGCTACTTTGGAGTCGAAATCACTTTGGGATATAGAGAATACATCCGGCTGCACTTGCTCGGAGCCGGGTTCGTCGGATGAGCAGCCGCCTGACCACAACGATAACAGCACGATAAATAAATACGTCACTTGCTTCATAACGCAATCTGTAAAATGAAATTATTCAATATAACCATCAGAATCTTCACTGTGTTTTTACAGTTACTGGATCCAAAAAGCATATAGTGTTTCTACTATAAATTCGTGTATGTGAATAGCTGAAATCTCCACTGTCGACTTCATCTACATCTGTAGGGATGCCGCTAAATCCGGACGTCGGGCAATAATAAGACCAATTAATCTATTCATAATAAAATTATATATATGTTTCGCTGCAAAGTTAACAATATATAAATAAGAAAAGAAAAAACATGTTTAAAAACATACTTTTTTCTTTATCACAACAATATTATGTCAAAATCATATATTTAGCGCATATTTATCTTGAATAATGCCGTGCGCTAATCCAGGCTCAGACATGACGTAGCAATGGATTACAATACAAGACGCATATTATCACACTCTGCGCACCACGCCGTCGGAGCTGCGGCAAACCGGCTGCAGCAACCCGGTCAATACTTTGAGATTGCAAAGTAACAAAAATTACCCGATTAATCGACCTTGCCAGAATAGGAGCCATTCCGAACCATTCCCCTCGTACCTGCCGCAACATAAAAATATATGCAATTTACTAAACTATTAAAATATGTTAATAACTAAAATTTTAGTTGTATAACTAAAAAATTAGTTTTAACTTTGCGGTGCTGAGACGTACAACCTGCAGGTGCGGTCGTCTAACCCGACGGTTACCTTAGATTGACGCGACACTGCGCCGGGCTGACAAACCCGATTTTAAGACAAGCAATTTTATGAATAAAAACGAACAACCGAGACCGCTCTCACGCAAGGAGGAGGAGATAATGAGCCTTTTCTGGCAACACGGGCCTATGTTCATCCGTGAAGCTGTGGAGATGATGCCGTCGCCCAAACCGCATGTCAACACAGTGGCTACCTTTGTGCGCGGACTGGAAGCCAAGGGCTGGCTGTCGCGCGAGCAGATAGGCAATTCGTACCGGTATTCGGCTGCCGTTCCGCTGAAAGAGTACCGCGACCATTCGGTACGCGGCCTGGTGGACAGATTTTTCGGCAAGTCATACACTTCGTTCGTATCAACACTGGTCAGCGATGAAAAGATTTCTACTGCCGAGCTGCGCGAGCTTATCGAGATGATAGAGAAGGGAAAGGAGGTGTGATATGGGAGCGCTTATCTGCTATATGGTGGAAATGTCGGTCTTTATGACCCTCCTGTATCTCGGCTACAAGTGGCTGATGGCCGGCAGCACATTGCACACTTTCAACCGCTTCACTCTGCTCGGAATAATTGTGGCTTCCGCGCTTCTGCCTCTGGCAATGCCCTGGTTCAGCCATGCGCCGGCGATAGAAATCGGCGAGCTATATGCACTGCCGTCTCAGGCCCTTAACGCATCCTCCGCTCCCGGACAAGCTCCCAGGAGATTGTCGGACCTGATGCCTACCCCGCAATCGGTAAGCGCGACAGCCATCGTGCTGCTTCTCGGCGGTGTCATCTTCACACTGTGCCGGAGCATCCGCGAAGTCTGCTCGCTTGTATGCTTCATACGTCGGAGCGAGATTATCCCGTATGGCCGATACAGGCTGGCAATCAGCGACGAAGCGCCCGGCCCGATGAGCTGGGGCAGATATATCATATTGCGTGGCGAAGATATGGATGAATACCGGGAGATGGTGCTGACACACGAACGCGCGCACCTCAATCTGCTGCACTGGCTCGACCTGCTGCTGGCGCAGACAGCTGTCATCTTCCAGTGGTTTAGCCCCGCGGCGCATCTCATAAAGCGCGAACTGAAGACCGTACACGAGTTTCAGGCGGACCGGTGTGTGGCGCGCAGCGGTCTCGACATCCGCGAGTATCAGCTTATGTTATTGAAAAAGACTGTCGGCTCCAGTTTCCCGACCTTTACCGACAGTCTGAATCACAGTCATATAAAACTAAGAATAACTATGATGATGAAAAAAGAATCAAGCAAGATGCGCCCTCTGACGGCGCTGTCTCTGCCGGCCATCTCTCTGGCCGCACTGTGTCTTCTGTCCCATCCGGCATCGGCCGGCGCCCTGGACGATGTGCGCGATTATGGCGATGCACCCGCGCTTCAGGACTGCAAAGTTAACAATTCTCCGGCATACGCGCAACAGGCGGCCGACTCCGCCGCCCCGGACAACGTACGTGCCGACATACCTTCGGACACCGGCGCGAGCGGCCTGACCTACTCCGCCTGTCCTGCCGCCGGCACGCCGGACGAAACCGCGGCAAAGTCTGCTCCGACGCCCGCTTATTTCGTGAACGGCAAACCTCTGGAGGGGGCGTTGACCGATATCGACCCTTCACAGATCAACTCCATGAGCATTATCAAGGATGACCCGGCCTATCCGCAAGGCAAGATTATGATTGAGCTGAAGGAGGGGAACGCCCGGAATGTGGTCATGGCTCCGGAACGGATAGCCGGCTACAAAGGCGGAATGGACGCGCTAAGGCAATTTATGACAGATAACATCAGGTATCCGCAGGGCGCGAAAGCCGAGAAAGCGGTGCGCGTCATAGTGCGGTTTACCATCAACGCCGACGGCAGCGTAGCCGACCCGCAGATCATGCGCAGCGGAGGCGAAGCCTTCGACAGCGAGGCGCTGCGTGTAGTCAGGCTGACCGACGGCCAGTGGGAACCGGGCTACGCCGACGGCGCCCCTGTAGCCACGCAGTTTCATCTGCCCGTGACCTTCAAGCAGAAATAAGAGTCTTTTTAAAAACGGCCTCCAAGTTACCGGCAACGCTACAAGTAGCGTTATTCCCCCATATTTCAGAAAACCGCGGCTTCCCTCATCGGGATACCGCGGTTTTCCGTCAGCTATGCTGCTGACCTCAGGGCTGCCGGAGGCGTGCGCGGCGGATGCGCAGACGCAGCACTATGGTGTGGGCAGCCCAGGCTATAGCCCAGTAGACGGCGGTCAGTATCCACAGATTGCGGTACAGCGGCTCTATGTCGGTCAGCGAGGCGCCGTTGGCATTCATCAGTATGAAGCCGTTCACTCCCCAGGTGGCGGGTATAAGATCGCTCAGGACTTTCCAGACTGGAGCCATGGCGTAGCGGGGCCAGGTAAGTCCGCTCAGGAACAGGAACAGGACCGATGTGGCCACCCAGATGATGAAGATGGCTTCGCGTTCGCTGGTAAATATCTGCACGATGAAGCCCAGAGCGATGCTGGACAGCACCACGGGAAGCAGGAATTCAAATATCTGAAGCGAGTCGCCCATCATGGGGAAACGGAATATGATCGGCACGAAGTGGGTAAGCCATATTATCGGCAGCGCCAGAATGGTAATATAGCACAACGCGCGTCCTGCAAGAGTAATGAGCGTAGACCCGGTGGCGAATACCGGTCGCTGTCCGAGCATGATGCGCTCGTTGCGGCCTCCGCCCATCATGCCCACGGCCAGCACTATGCATTGCTGCAGTATCAGGATAAGCACACCCGGCATGATGAAGGAATCAAAACCGCTCTGCAGGTTGCCGAGCTGGGCGGCGACCACAGGCATAGGGTCATCCACACTCATACTTGAGACACCTATCTCTTTCAGCCCGCGGGCCTGCAGCTCGGCGCCGATGTCCAGCGAGACTTCGGTAGCGGAAAAGAGCAGGGCGCGATAGCGCAGCAGCAGGCTGGTCTCGCAGTAGAGCTGTACCTGCGCCTGCTCGGTGCGGCCTATGGCACGGCTGTAGTCAGCCGGTATCTCCATGATGGCGAAAGCCTCGCGCTCGTTGATGGCGCGGCGCGCTTCGTCAAGGTCGGAAGCGTAGCCTATGATCCTGGCGCCCTGCGAGGCGTCGAACTTGCGCACCAGGTCGCGCGAGTCTGACGTGCGGGCGTGGTCCACCACAACTACGGGTACATCCCGGACCAGCTCCTTATTGTATATCAGAGAGTAAATTACCGGATATGCCAGCGGCAGGAACAGGAAGAACAGCACCACGCCCTGGTCCTTGACCAGACTGCGCAGCTCACGGGCATAGACTTCCGTAAGGGAGCGGAAGAAGACCGATATGATATGTAGCAGCTTTTTCATGACAGTTTGCACGCATCAGGGTATGTAGACGGGGCGGAGCCATGCTTTCTTCAGGCGCCAGAGCATAGGCAGCGGAGCCAGTATGAAGATAAAGTAGGCAGCGAAGTAATAACGCGAATAGTAGAGCGGCATGGCATCCAGCGACAGGGTTATATAGTTGAGGAAATAGTAGCGTACCGGGATAATCCACGTGAAGATGGCTACCGCGCCATACATCTCGCTGACAGGCCAGGAGAAAGCGCCCAGCGAGAAGGAAAGGATGCCTGTAAGGGCGCCTATGGACAGGGCGAGGCGCAGATTGGGCAGGCAGCAGCATACGAAGAGCGCGAAGCCCTGGGAGGCTACGACAAACAGCAGCGTGTTGGCCGTAATCCACGGCATGGAGCCATAACAGGGGAAATGGTTGTAAGCATACATCCACGACTGCATGAACAGAGCTATCGCCCACCATATCAGAGTCTGCGGCAGCATCTTGCCGCAGACGGCCCTGACCACCGACCCCCGCGCCATACGCATGAGCCGTACGGAGGTACCGCGCTTCAGCTCCTCGCAGATGGTATATGCCGTGACCAGGAATATCATCAGCTGCAGCACTCCCGGAATAAAGCTTACGGCCAGATAATAGGCATAATTGAGCCAGGGGTTGCCTATGGGGTGCGCGCTGATGTTCACGGGATTGATGACCGGAGTCACTTCTTCGGAGGTCGCTCCGGTGGCCGACTGCACGACGTTCATTACCACGCCTGCCTTCGTATAGACAGCAGTGGTCTTGAAGTTCTTGTAGAGCATGGTGCCGGGTATGAAGTAGGTCATGTTGGTATAGAACGACACCACGGGACTGCGGCCGGCCAGCAGATCGGCCTCATAGTTCTCGGGAATCAGGAAGAAACCGAATATCTCGCCACGCCTCATGGCCTGCATGGCCTGGGAGTAGGAGTCACATTCTTTGGTCAGGCTTACCATCTGCATGCCGTCGAGCGTGGACGTCACGCGCCGCGAGAGCGACGTGTGGTCTTTGTCCACTATGGCTGCCGGAGCCTTGGCGGGCAGACCCTCCTTCAGCTCGGACGTCAGGAAGACAAAGAGCAGCAGCGGCAGCACAATGATGGCATACCAGTACAGCGGCCTGCCGGCCAGCTCGCGCAGAGTGCGCGCCATTATGGCTCTGATTCCGGTTTTCATCTCTATTTTTGCTTGTCTGTATGTAAGCGTTCCCGTTGTTTCACTTCTTTTTGTCCACGCCCAGATATATCACGCTCATGCCGGGCAGGAAGCCGTCTATCGGCGAGTCGGGCCGCGCCTTGATCTCAAATGTACGCGAGTCGTAAGACCCCGTGGCCTTGGTGGCCTGCCAGTTGGCATAGCTGCCCATGTCCTGGATATAGTAGACAGTGACTACGGCCTCGCGGTCCAGGGCCGGAATCTTCACTCTCAGCTTGCTGCCCACCCTTATGTCCTTGAGCAGCGTCTCGCGGACGTTGAATACCATATAGGCGTCGTCCTGCTGAAGCGTCATGATCGGAGCGCCGGTCATTACCAGCTCGCTTACGTGCGGATATATTACCGTGATGCGTCCGTCGCAGGGCGCCAGCAGATACTGGTCCTCGAGTATCGCGCCGGCCTCGCGCACACCGCCGCGAGCCACATTGACCATAGCGCGGGCGGCCTGCTTGTCTTCCTGCTGCGCGCCGCTCTTGGCCAGCTCCCATTGGCTTTTGGCCGCATTCTCGCCGGCTACGGCGGCATCATAAGCCGCCTTGGCTTCATCGCGCTTCTGGGCGGAGATGACACCTTTGTCATAAAGATTCGACATACGCTGATATGTCTTCTCGGCTATTCCACGCGCGGCGCCGGCCTGCTGATAGACATCGTAGGCGGAATTGATAATCTGCGACCGCGTGCCGGCGTCCACCTTGCGGTTGGCAGCGGCGGCGGCGTCCTCCATCGCGCTGGCCTGGGCCAGTTTGGCATCCATGACCGACGAATGTATATGCACCAGTGTATCGCCGGCATGCACCATCTGTCCCTCGGTCACATAAATGTCGGCCACGCGCCCCGGCAGCTTGCCGGAGATACGTATTTCGGTAGCCTCACCCTGACCCTGAACTGTGTCCGGCTCCGGTGTCAGGGTCAGAAACCCTATGACTGCCAGCGCGCATACGGCCACCAGCACCACTACCATGGCCAGCATCAGTCCTTTCTCTCGCTTGCTCGCCGGCTGCTCGTCATAGTGGGCCAGCGGGTCTTGAGTCTGTTTTGATTTAGTGTTTTCTTCCATGACCTTATTTGGTTCTATACATTAATAATCAGTGTTTCAGTAAGCCATCGTGCCAAGCACCTTGCCCAGATATACGCGGCACAGGCGCAGACTGATTTCAGCGTCAATATTCTCGGAGTGAGCCTGCAGCCATGCGGTCTGCGCGGCGGTAACATCATCGGAGGTCAGCACGCCCTCCTTGAATCCATAGTCGGCGTTCTTCAGATTCTCGTCAGCCGAGACGAGGTTGGCACGGGTCATCTCCAGAGTCTTGTGGGCCTCGTCATACCGGAACCGCGCCTGATTTACCTGCAGGTCCACCAGGCTCTCGGCATCCTCCAGCTGCAGACGCTGTGCGGCAGTGGCGGCCTGCGCGGCCTTTACCTTATTGATATTGCCGCCCCAGTGCCATATCGGCACCTGCAGTGTGGCTCCTACCGAGAATCCTCCGCCGAAGCGCTTCTCAAAGCCATCGATGGTATTGGGATTCGAGAAGCTCCATGCGGCCACCACAGCCAGCTTGGGCAACATCGAAGCCCGCGCCACCTTCTCCTGCTGCTCGAAGATTCTTATACCGGCCCGCAGAGCGGCGAGATCCTGACGGCGTTCATATACGCCCTGCATATCCATGTTTACCGGAGCCGCTCCGGCCGAATTGACATCCAGGTCCTCGTCGGCGAGCGTCATCGGCGTATTTACGGGCAGGCCGCACACCTGAGCCAGAGCCATACGCGCCAGCGACAGGCCATTGGTTACTTTGGTCAGCGCTATCTGCGCCTCGTTGCGCTTCACGTCGAGCGTCAGACAGTCGCTCTTGGTAGCCACACCCTCCTTATACATCTCGTTGACGTTATAGTTGAGCGTATCCACCAGTGAGGCAAAGCTCTGGGCCAACCGCTGCTTCTGCTTCAGCGAGACTACGAGCCAGTAGGCCTCGTCGACAGAATAGACCACATCCTGCACGGCCGAATTGCGCATGCTTATGGCCAGCTGTTCGGCGTACTTGGTAATTTCGTTCATGGCCCTGATTTCGCCGCCCATATATACGGGCTGCGTCAGCGTGATGGCTCCGGCCACCACGTTGTGTATGTCGTACGTCATCGCCTCCTTGGGTATCACGGCCACCTGCGACGGAATGGGCTGTCCGTCGGGTGTGGTCACGGGCGCGCCTGTGGCCGGATTGGTCAGCAGATTGTACTTATAGCTCATGGACGCAGGGTCAAACGACATGGTCGGCAGCTTGGCGTCGGCGCCGAGCAGCGAGATCTTGTGCTGATTGTACATGTATGTAGCCATAAAGTCGATGCCGGGCAGATAGGCGGCCTTGGCGACCTTGCACTGATAGCCGGCGCCCTCTATGTTGCGGTCAGCCATCATTATCGTCTTATTGTTGCGCAGAGCCATATTGCGGCATGAATCGAGCGAGACCACTTGTGCTGTGGCCGTCAGAGTTGCGGCGCCGAGGGCCGCGAGCATTATGCAGAGCCTTGTTCGCATGGCAGATAGTTTTATAGTTAAGGGCGTTTTATTATATTACAATCCAGAGAGCCAAAAGTTGAAAGACGCCGGTTCAAAAAAACAGTGTGCAAAGATACTAAAGATTTACCCACCTGCGCCCGACAGTTGTGCCCATCGGAGATAATGACCAATTTTTTCTCCGATTTTGCAAACATTTCCATAACTGCATACGGAGAAATACAAGAAAATAAAAAAAGGGAAACGTCATCACGACGTCTCGCCCTCCTTCCCACGCCGATACCGGATGATACCGGCGCGAATGATAGAAATTATTAATGTATATAACCCAAAATTATAACTGTGTAGCCATGGTATAGAACTCAGTCGGCCATGCCGCGCGCAGCGGCTGCGCCGAGGGAGCGGTCGAAAAACTATGAAGTTAGAACAGCATATTGATGTGCTTGCATTTATGTATCTTGGGAGTGAGCCGCAGGCCGGCGACCCGCTATTCTCCCCGGTTCAACAAGGAATAATTGTACAGAAATCTATAATGCCCTGCTCGCAGGACGCGGTCCCCGAATCCTCTGACCTGTACCCCGGCAAACAATCTTTCAATTTCGGATTACCCCGTTATGCGCTCTTTGCATATAGTTAACGGCTATACGGCTGCAAATATTAGTGTACGAATGTTAAAAAACGCTGTCGGAGCGCGGATTACATTGTAAATTCCTTGCAATACTCCGTCAGATTGGCATCGGCCGCAAGGTCGAGTTTCTTGCGCAGGCGGTTGCGCGACGACTCGATACTGCGTACCTCGCGGAAGGTAATCTGAGCTATCTCCTTGCTGCTCAGTCCCAAAGCGAGGAAAGCGCACAGACGTTTCTCCTTTTCCGTAATATTGGGATGCTTGTCCATCAGACGCCGGTAGAACGAAGGATTGACTTTCTCGAAATAATAGTGGAACTCAGTCCAGTCGTCGCCGGCGTTGAAACGCGAGAGCTTGCGTATGATTACCTCGATTTCATTTCTTACCTCCTTCGATCGGGGATTGATGTCAAGCAACAGCTTGCGCAGGTCTGCCACGATGTCGCCCTGTATCTCCTTGGAGCGCAACTTGTCCATGGTAAACGTAGTCAGCTGGCGGTGCGTAAGATCGAGAGCCTGCTGCAGCTCTTCCTTGCTGCGGCGCGCATCCTGTATCTGCTTTTCGTGGACCTGCTGTATCTCTCTGTTCAGGGCCACTTTCTCCTTTATGGCACGGTCTCGGTTACGCTTGTAGATGAAAAGCTTGACGAGAATGAAAATCATGACCACAAGTATGCCGAACATCACGAAGAACACTACCACCGGATTCCACTGCGCCATCAGCGACTTGTCCGCGCTATTGGCACGTTCAATCTCGTAGATACGCTGACACTGCTCCATGCGGTTGCGGTTCTCGGCCATACGCAGCGAGTCGCGCAAGGCGTAGGCGGCCGAGAGCAGTCCGGTGCTTTTCTCGTAATCCCCCTGCAGCTCCTCGATGCGGGCCTGCTGCTCCATAGCGCGGCTCACAAGCATGGCGTTGTCAAGCTGGCCGGTGATCAGACGCGCCTGTGTGGCGTAATATTCAGCCGAATCAAGCATATTTTTCGCCTTGAAAAGATCAGAGAAATTCATGTATGTCTCAAACAGATCGGAGTTGAAGCCCAGCTCGCGCTGATGCACCATAGCGTTGGTAAGGTAACTCTCGGCCAGGCCGAAGTCCTTCTTCTTGGTGTACAGCACGCCGATATTGCTCTGCATATAATAATAGAGGTCAGCGTCCTGGCGTGTCTGATCCTGAAGCTGCTGCAGAGCGAGCAGCGAGTTGTCGAGCGCGCTCTCAGTATGATTCTTCCCCAGCTCTATTTCCGCCAGATTATTGTAGTTGAGAAAGAGGTCTCGGCGCGACTTATGCTTCGTATTCAGCGCCAGTGAGCGGCGTATATAGTCCTCGCTGCGCTTTATATCCTTGACCCGGAAATAACATACACCTATATTATTAAGAAAACTGGCCATCATGCGCTCGTTCTTGCACGCCTCGGCCATACTCAGGCCGCGGGTGTAGTATTCCAGTCCGAGATTCATCATGCCTATCTCATCGGCGGAAGCGCCGAGCAGCAGATACAATCCGAGTACGAAATTGGTATACTGCTTTTCGTCGCTGTCCTCTATATTGATGTGGGTAAGCTGCGTGAAGAGTTCGAAGGCGGTAGCCTGACGGCCTTGCGCCATCAGGTCGCGGCCGTAGTTCAGGATAGTGGAATAGGCGACCGAATCCGAAACATTGCGGGAGGAGGCCACTTGCTTGAGTCTGGCTGCCGTCTTGGCGTCGCGTTTGTCGGCGGAAGCGAAATCAGCAGCCGTACGCAGCAATCTCTCCCGATCTGACAGATTGCTCATGGCCGAAGCCTCGGAAGCGCTTGTAGAAATTGCCCCGCAGAGCAGTCCGAACAGCAAAAAAACGATATATCGGAACGTTGATTTCATTAATTAGTTGATGTTTTTGACGGCGTAAATTTAGTCATTATTTCAATAATACACAATATGCGGCATGAATTTTCAAAGGATTTTAGCTTTATCAGCGTTTTTTATTGAATCCTTAACGGTAATTTTTAATCTTGATACACAATAATTTACAAATTTTGCCGTAGTAATTTAGCACTCCGGTTTCAAGTTAAAGTAATAATTTCGGGGTAAAAAATTTGGGGTTTGTCATCTTCGTATCTAACTTTGCTATCGGCAAGCCGCCCGAAGCGTCTTTGACAAGGATACCCGGTGACGCGCTGACTGCCGCAGATACTAACAAACGTAAAACATCAAATATGAAAAAACAGCTACTATTCTTCTTACCCGCCCTGGCGCTGGGAGCTGCCGCTCTTACTCAGACATTGAGCGCCAAACACGTGGTACTCTATGAAAAATTCACCAACAACGGCTGCGGCCCCTGCGCACGCTTCGCACCCGCGTCCGACTCGCTGGTCAATATCCGTCTGGGCGACATGGTGGCCCTGACATATCATGGGTCATACCCCAATGCCGACGACCCTAACTACGTGCAGGCTAAAAAGGATGTCGACGCCCGTATAGGTGTGTACGGCATTACCGGATATCCTTCTGTAATCATCGACGGCACACAGATTTCACACAGCATCCCTACAATGGACGCCAAAATCGACGAGTGCATGCAGAAGGAGCAGACCATCGATCTGGGTATCTCCACTACGTTCGCCGACGGAGTGCTGACCACCAAACTTACGGCCAAAGCCCTCAAGGCGCTCAACAATCCTAATCTGCGTCTGTTTGTAGCCGTCATCGAGGAAGATGTGCCCCTGTCCAAGCCGGCGCCAAACATGCAGATAGAGTTCAAATACGTATTCCGTCACTTCATGCAGGATCCTTCTGGCTACGACATGGGCGCTTTCGCCGAAGCAGGCAAGGAAGCCGTATACGAGAACTCATGGAAAGTGCAGGGACTGCAGAATAATGACGAGATGGCTGTCGTGGCCTGGATTCAGGACATGTCTACCAAAGAGATTGTGGAGGCATGCTACGCTCCCAAGAGTACTGACAAGACCGACGCCGCCAAAGTGCTGCTCGTAAAAGACACTCCTACGGCCATCTGCTCGCCCCACTATACAGCGAAAGTATGGTTCCGCAACCTCGGAAGCAAGCCTATAACAAGCTGCAACGTATGCGTGAACATCAACGGCCACGTGCAGAAGACTCCCTGGACGGGCAATCTCGGATATCTCGAGACCGAGATTTTCACCACTCCCGATTTCACTGACTTCACATTCGACCAGAACGCCGCTGTCAACGTGACCAACATTTACATTTCCGACATCAACGGCACCGAGGAGACGAGCAACAGCTACAGCCAGAACTTCACCAATTCCGTGGTCGGCCAGAACAGCGTAGAGCTCGCCATATTTACCGACAACAAGCCCGAAGAGACCTCATGGGAACTGCTTGATGCCGACAACAATGTAATCGAGACAAGCGAGCCCTTTACCGAAAAGCGCAAATTCTACCGCCGCGTCTTCCCGCTGGCCTCTGACGGCTGCTATCGCGTACGGTTTATCGACAAGGGCGGCGACGGCATAGTGGGCGACTTCGGCAACGGATATTACAAGTTCACACAGAAGACCACCGACGGCAAGAGCAAGATGATCACTCAGGGCGACTTCGGCGGAGCCGAACACAATGTATTCTTCCGCCTTGCCAACGCCACTCTCTCCGTAGCCGGTGTCGAGGGCTACAGCTTCTCGTGGTCCGCGGCCGACAAGACTCTGAGTCTGCCCGAGGCCGGCGTGCTGACCATAGCCGACATGGCCGGACGCACAGTGGTGGCACGCGATGTGCAGGCCGGCACCGTATCGCTCAATGAGCTTTCCGCCGGTGTATATGTAGTCACTCTCGCTGCCGAAAACGAGAAATATACTAAATCCATAATAGTAAAATAAACCCTGTCTCATATTACTGATTTTCTAACTTCGACGCTCAGGCGCCTGTGCGCCTGAGCTGACAGAAAACACCTTATAAATTATGAAAAAACTGATACTCACGGCCTGCCTGGCACTGGCCGCAAGCACGGCATTTGCCGATTGGTCGACCGACCTCACGTCCCCTCTCGCCGTTTCCGGCACTTGGGTAGAAGGAAAAACCGCCTCTCTGACCAAAGTACACCAGTGTCAGGACGGCAAAATCTGGGTCGCATGGCTCAGCTGGGAAGACGGCATGAACGGATACATCAAGGCCCAGCTGCTCGACACCGACGGCAAGGAGCTGCTTGAGCCGGGCGGAATCTACGTCAGCAAACACGTGACCGCCACCTGGACCTCCAACTTCGACATGCAGGTAACTCCCGAAGGAGACTGCGTCGTATGCCACTCCGACTCCCGCAACGACACGGAGGCGCGCCAGACCTTTACCCCCTTCATCTATAAAATCAATCAGGAGGGCGACTTCCTCTGGGGTCTGGACGGCATCGAGCTGCCTACGACCGACGGTTCGGGCCACCGCCCCAAAATCGGTATCACAAAAGAGGGTACGGTCATGGTCGGCTACAACGACGTGATCCGCGAGCCGGACGGCATGCAGTATCAGATTATGAAAATCAACAACGACGGCACTCTGGCGTGGCCCAAACCCATACCCATGGACGGCAGTTTCGGCGTATTCATGCCATGTGAGGAAGACGACCTCTATCTCTCCATCATAGGCGGCGGCGGCATACAGCTTTACCGTATGGACTCCCTGGGCGACATGGTATGGGACGCTCCCGTCATGGTCGAGGACCGCGATCCCAACACCCGCAGCGAGTGCGTGCCCGTCTCCGACGGCAAGGGAGGTGTGTTCATGTCTTATCAGCGCTATATCAGCCTCAGCATCATCCGCGCATGTCTGCAGCGTATCACTGCCGACGGCGAGACCTCTTTCGGCCTGCAGGGCATAGATATCAGCGAGGAACCGGGCATACACTCTTTCGCAGGCGTGGCATGCAACGGCCAGCGCGAGGAAGTGGCCGCATACTGGTCGATGGACAACGGCGACTATGACCATCTGATGGTTCAGAAATTCAATTACTATGGCGATCCCCAGTGGGACGAGCCTGTAGAGATCGAGAGCTACCGCAACTTCGGCTATGCAGCCGCTGAAGGCACCATTCTGGACGACGGCAGCATCGTGATGCTCTACGGAGCCTATCGCGGCGCAGTGAAGCTCGATCTGATGGTTACCAAGCTTGATAAGGACGGCAACCTGCTCTGGAGCAAGCAGCTCGGCAAGCAGGCATACCTCAATCAGCCTTTCCCCGTCTACAATGGCAATGACGCATACATATTCTGGGCCGACAACCTCGTGTCACATGGCGCGTCGCCCGACGGTACAATCTGGGGCCAGTACATCAACCTCAACGACGGTTCCGCCACCAAGTCTTCCTCCGTTCAGCAGATCGCTATGGAAGGCGCCGGTGAGATCTCCTTCGCTGACGGCGCTCTCAGCTTCAGCGCCGACAACGACGCTACAGTCGACGTATTCGATGCCGCAGGCGCCCGCGTAGCCTCCTACGACGTGCAGGCCGGAGCCAACAGCATCAGCCTCAGCTTAGACAAGGGTCTGTATATCGTGCGCCTCAACGACGGCCAGAACGTGAAGACCGCCAAGATAATGCTCTAAGCATTTCCACCTATACTTGTCCGGCTCCCCTGACAGGGGATCCGGACAGCCAAAAGCCGGGAGGGACGCGGCTGTAGAGTCAGCCGATACCCGCGATACAGGAGCCTTCCCGGAAACCAAAATGTTTTTGCTATAAGAGATTTAGCCAAATGTGCGTGATGACCTCCCTGCGCGCCGCCTTACGTTGTTCTTTTTTCAAGGGCGGCGCACACAAGAGGAGCGATTCAAAAGGTAGTTTGAAAATAGGCAAATAATGTTCCTGCACTACTGATGTTTTTACTACTGTGAATAGACCCGGAGGGGTCGAGTCGTGAGATTCCGCCCCTCCATTTTTTCTTTATCCGGGTAAAAACATACCAGAAACGACAGCCACGTATTTCCGACCGCCTGACGCGCACATTGAAAAAACAGAAGGGAAAAATTTATAAACAAAACTTGATAAATGAAATAATCATTACTAACTATTAATTGATGGCGTGCCGCCTCAGCGGACGTGTCCCCGACGGCGCCGCGTCAGACTAACAAACTTTTGTGCGTATGAAACACAGATTAATCGCAGGAGCCGCCGGTCTGCTTCTATGCGGTTCAGCTTTGGGACAGGCGCCGGCGGGCGCTTTCTACGTCACCGGTTTCGACACCAAGGCTGATTACGACGCATGGACGCTGGTCATAAACGAAGCTCCATCCGATCCATCTACAAAATTAATGTACTGGGCGGAAAACACGGGATATGAGAAAATCAATCCCGCGAGCACGCACTCCTTAGGAATCGACATCTCCAAGGAAGAGGAGTCATTCGACGGAGTGACCTTCACATCTCCGGTAATCGACGCCACCGGCAAGAGCGGTCTCATCGTAGGCCTTACCGGCAAGGGCATCACCGGTCTCGGCACCTGGGCCTGGCTGTTCATAAACCTGGACGCCTCAGTCGAGGGTTCAGACGAATGGACCAGCCTGGTGGAATTCCGCAACAAGGGAGACGAGGATTTCCCGCCGGCATCCGTAGAGGGCTGGAACAAGGTCAAGTATGAGCTTCCCGCCAAATTCAACAACACCAAGTTGCGCCTGCGCCTGCGCGCAAGGTGTTCCGGCTTCGGCGCTGACTTTGCCCGCAGCATCTACTTCGACGACATCTACGTAGCCCAGAAGCCCGCGCAGGACGCCAAGGTAACCGCTATGGGACCGGCCGAGGTATGCTCGTTTGATCCTGTGCCGGTAACCATGACCGTCCTCAACAACGGCTCTCAGAACATCACAGGCTTTACCGGATGGTACAGCGTAGACGGCGGCGCTCAGGTGCGTCAGAACTTTACCTGCAACCTCGCCCCCGGCGACAGCCAGGTATTCGCGTTCGACACCAAGGCATCGATGCCGACTGCAGGACAGGAATATGCCATCTCCGGCGGCGTAGAGCTGACAGGCGATCCCAATACGGATGACAACACCGCCTCGGCCACTGCAGTCAACATCGTGACCACGCTGCCCTATCAGCCGACATTCACTACGCGCAACGACACCGGATACTGGTACACCGACCAGAAGTCTACCTGGGGACTGGTACGCGGCGGCGACGGATATTACTGGCAGTCAGGCATGGCTATGGACAGCGAGTACAACGATGTGCTGTTTACCCGGCCCTTCTACATCGACAAAGCCGGCAGCAAGGGTCTGTACGCCTACGTACAGGAGACTCTCTCTCAGGGAGCCATCGTATCGGTACAGGCTTACCTCGTGAAAGACCGCACCGAGCCGGTCAACGGCACCCTTATCTACGAGAACTCCGCCATCAACAATCTGGGCACTCAGGTAATAGCCAACTTCAAAGTGCCCGAACCCGGCATATATTACATCGCCTTCGTCAACAACACCACGACGACCAACGCCCGTGCGTCATTGGGTATCTTCAATCCCGGTGTAGGCGAAGCCATAAACTATGATCTGGCGGCAGGAGAAATCACAGCCCCCGCTCCCAACGAAATGGAATACGGCGAGCAGGAGACTGTCACTGTCAAGGTCCAGAACAACGGCGCCATGAAAGCTGAGGGCGCTACAATCACCCTTAGCATAGACGGTAACGCAGCCGCCACCGAATCGCTCCCCGCTATCGAGTCTGAAGCCGGAATCGACTATACCTTCACTCAGAAGTTCAACCTCTCCGGCAACAGCCACACTCTGAAGGCACAGATCAACTTCGCTCAGGACGAGATGGCCGACAACAATTCCACCTCGCTGACAATCACGCCGAAAATCGTAACTCCCCCTTACGAGGCAACCCTCTACGACAATGACTACGCCACTGACTGGAGCTGGGAAGACGTCAACAAGGACGGCACCACTTTCGAAGTGGCCGAACTGTGGGGCAACAACCGCATCGTCTACAACGACGGCGACAAGCCTGTAGAGTGCGCGACAGTCGACGACATCCTCTATTCGCGTCCCATCAAGCTGCGCAAGGGCAAACTCTACCGCTGGACCTCACGTCCGATTATCGGCGGTGAGACAGACAAGGACTTCTATACTTGCTCTTTCGACCTGTATAAAGTCAACGGCGACAAGAAAGACTTCGTCAAGACTTTTGAGAAGAAAGATATTACCGGCAACAACCAGTACCACTATGCAGTCAGCGTAGACGAAGACGGCCAGTACATCTTCGGTCTCCACTTTACAAAAGACACTCCGAGCAATTACTATATCCGCTTCCAGGAGATGTCAGTAGTAGAGGCTGCCAACGTAGACATCGCTGCCGAACGCGTATATCTGTCCGGCAAGACCATCTCCGGCAAGCATGACATATACGCCAAGGTAAGGGTCGGCAACAACGGCCTTACTCCCCTCTCCAAGTTTACCGTGAAGTTCTCCTCCCCGACTCTGGGCACCGTGAGCGAAGATTTCACGCTTGAAGAACCGATAGCCATCAAGAGCTCCTACACCGTACGCATGAACAAGATGCTGAGCCTCCCCATCACTGAGGACGAAGAGCTCGTATGCGAGGTAACCGCCGAGGGCGACGGCATCGCTGACAACAATACCCTGACCACCCAGCTCAAGAGCCAGGCTCCTCTTGAGGTACCGGCCTCCATGCCGACCACCGCTAACAACGCCTGGGTACTGCTGGACCACACCAACAACGAAGGCGTGACGGAAGGATATTACGACAACATCGAGTTCAACTGGAACAAGTCCGAGACCCGCAATGAGGCCTGGACTCCCGCCGTAGCCCTGAAGGCAGGCAAGAAATATGTGTTCGACTACACTTTCGAGTCGAAGTTTTTCAATGCAGGTGACAAGGTTGTCGATGTATATCTGGTCAACAACGCCGACGGCGCCCGCACCAAGGTCAACGAACTCACGCACCACAGTGTGAATTACGGCGAGCCTAAACCTGCCGTCAAATTCTACGCCACTGTTCCCGCCGACGGCAGCTACTCAGTACTGTTCGTAGACGTTCCTCATCCCGAGATCGTACCCACCGCGAGCTACACAACCCCCGAGACATATCTCTACGCCGTCAATGTCAACGAGGCCGAGGCTCTGCCCGACATGAAGCTCGTAGCCTTTACCGCTCCGGCCGAGGCCAAGGTCTTCGGCGAAAGCGAGTCTGTCAAGGTTTCCTACAAGAACGCAGGCAGCGTGGACGTAGTCCCCGCCATCTTCACTCTGAAGGCCGGCGACAAGGAATACACCGCTTATCTTGACGAAGGCGTAGCAGCCTCCGCAGAGGGCGAGGTAGAGTTCACAGGCATAGACCTGAGCGTTCCCGGCGACATAGCCCTGGAAGCAAGCACCTGCTTCGGCGCTGACGCGGTTCCCGCCGACAACACCCTGACTGCCACAATCAAGTCCCTGCCCGTCATCGAGGCTTCGGTAGTGTCTATCGACGGACCGCGCTCCGGAGACCTGGGCAAGAACGAGCATCTGGTGGTAACGCTCGGCAACAACGGCAAGGGCGCCCTCAAGGACTTCCCCGTAAGCTACACCATCACACGCGAAGGCGCTCAGCCCGTAACTGTGACCGAGACTGTACCGGGTCCCATCGCCGACGGCGAGACACTGCAGTACACATTCGCAGCCAACGCAGACTTCTCTGTGGAAGGCACATACAGCATCGAGGTCAAGGTAGACCTGGAAGGCGACACCAACACCGAGAACAACGTGGCGACTACCAAGATCAGCTCTACTCACGCCGACATGGACGCCGGTGTGGACAAGATCGTAGGCCCCACCCACAAGCTGATGACCGACAAGGAATACCTGGTAATCTCTGTCAAGAATTATGGCGAGAGCGACCTGTATGACATACCTGTAGAGGCTTCTATCGAGCGCGACGGCGAGACAGTAGGCACATTCACAGGTATCGTACCCGAAATCGAGGCCGGCAAGAGCGTAGAATACACCTTCGCTACCGCAGTGGATCTGCGTCAGGGCGGAACCTACACCGTCAAGGCCGCCACTACTCTGGACCGCGACGTAAACAAGGATAACGATGCGTTTGAAGGCACCATCTACGCCAACATGATTGACTGCGGCGTCGAGGCTATCGTCAATCCCGCAGCCACATGCGAGGCCGGCGATCAGGCCATCACTGTCCGCATCAAGAACTTCGGCGACGAGCCTGTAAGCGATATCCCCGTATTCTTCAAGCTCGGCACCAATCCGCAGAGCGGTCTCTACAACGGCACTATCGCTCCCGGAGAAAGCGCGGAATATACATTCCCCAACACCTACAAGTTCCGCGACGGCCGCGAATACACGCTGACAGCCTACACCGAGCTTGAAGGCGACATGGACAACAGCAACGACAGCTGCGAACTGGCTATCAAGGCTTCCGGCATCGACGGCGTATACGCCGACGGCGTAAACGTAAGCGCAGGCCAGGGCGTAATCATCGTCAAGAGCGATGCCGACGCCGCAGTAAGCGTATACGAAGCCAGCGGCAAGCTCGCAGGCGAGGAGAACCTGAACGGCGGCCAGGCCAAGGTATATGTCGGCAGCGGCATCTATCTGGTAAAGGTTGCAGGCGAGGGCCTCAATGTAGTACGCAAAGTCGTAGTCAAGTAATCCGGCAATCCCTTATACTCCGAGCAGGGCGGTCTGAGACCGCCCTGCTCTTTTTTCGCATGTACGGGGATATCGGTCTAATCAGACCAACCTGGGCCGGGCCGGCAGATTGTCTTTTTAATCAGGCGGTGTGCGCAGAGACTGTTTGAAGAAGAATTTCAGCCAATCATTATTTTTTTGCTGAAAAATTTGGAAAACGGGGAATATTTGATTATATTTGCCGACGATTACATGTTACCGCGGCGCGACGCAGCATACTTTCCGTATGAAAAATACGCGAAATAAATTATGACCAACTCGCCAAACATGCGAAGATTAGTAGTGAGATAAGGCAATTTGATGACGCTGCGCGCGCCGCAGCCATGTAACAGCAGGAGGGAGCTGACCGCGCAGGCCGGCTCCCTTTGTCTATTGCCGACACTATGGGCGCTTTCGATTATTTTTTGTAATTTTGCCATCGATATGACAAAAATCTCATCCATCACTTCCGGCCCCCGGCAGAGCAACTTCGAGCTGCTCCGTCTGCTCGCCATGTTTCTGGTCCTGACAGTCCATACCGATTTCGTATCGCTCGGCGAACCCGGCGCCCAGCAGTTCGATTCCGACCCGATGCGGGCCTGGACCACCTCTGCAGTAGAGCTGATAGCCATCCCCTGCGTCAACTTATTCATTATGATAAGCGGCTGGTTCGGCATCCGCACATCCTGGAAAGGAGCCGCCAATTTTCTGTGGCAGTGTGTCTACTTCTGCATCGGCATATATATCTTCGGCGTCTGCATCGGCATTACCCAGCCAGGTATCAAGACACTGGCCCAGACATTCCAATTATGGTTCCTATACGCCTACCTCGGCCTCTATATCTTCGCTCCGGCTCTCAATCTCCTGATCAAGCGCTCCAGCTGCCGGCAGCTCGGCTCCACTGTCGCTGTCATGCTTGTTTTCCAGACTGGGGCCTGGCTTATGCACAGCGACACGATACATTCCGGCTATTCGGCATTCTCCTTCATGATTCTCTATCTGCTTGCCCGATGGCTGCGGCTCTACGGCGAGCATCTGCGCCGCTGGGGAGGATGGATGTATCTGGCAGCCACGGCTCTGAATCTTGCCCTATACAGGCTTACGCTGGACTATTCGGTACTGGCTTACTGCAATCCGCTTGTCATACTCCAGGCTGCATCTCTGACCCTCTTCTTCGCCAATATACGTATGCGCAACTCCCGGTTTATCAACTGGGCCGCCCGTTCGGCTTTCGCCGTGTATCTGCTTCACACGCATCTGTGCGTCATGGGCAACTATTTCGCGCCGTGGAACAAACAGATCTTCCATGCTTTCGACGGCCCGGCATGCGTGGGCATGCTCTTTCTCGCCATGCTCGGATGGTACGCGGCCGCCATTCTGCTCGACCAGCCGCGCCGCTGGCTGTGGACACTGATGGCGCGCCGCCTGTTCAGGCCAAAGGCTTGAGCAGCACGCGGCGGAACGAGCGGCGATAGAGCGCGGCGGCAGCGATAAGGGCGACCGAAAAGCTGTAATAGACTCCGGCGGCGTGCATGCCGAGCCCCGAAGCCAGCAGAAGAAGCGCGGGGATACCGATTACTATATAGCTTATTATCGAGATGGGGATGAGCGGGCGTACGCGGGAGGTGCCGCGCAATGCGTTGACGTAGGTCATCTGCACGGCGTCGGCATATTGATAGAGTACCAGTGGGGGCAGCAGCGTGCAGGCCACGCCTACTACAGCCTTGTCGTCGGTAAACATTTCTATCAGCGGCTCGCCGAAAAGCAGGAAGACCGCCGAGGCAATCGTGGCGAGCGCCAGTATGAGCGTCAGACCGGCGAAGCTGACCACGCGTATGGATTGGCGGTCATCGACTCCTGTAAGGTTGGCCACACGTATGGACGTAGCTGTGGCGAAACTCATATATGTCATAAATCCGAGCTGGCCGAGCACCAGCGCCACCTGATACGATGCGAGCTGCTCCTTGCCATACCATCCGCATACTATGGCGCCCAGCGCCCACAGTGACGTCTCAATGCCGGCCTGAATCATGACCGGGACCGAGGTGGACGACAACTGCCTGTATTCCCCTTTCAGCGGGCCGCGGGCCAGCAGTCCGGGACGGTAATCACGGTAACGGCGCCGCAGCAATATGACTCCGAGCATGGCTGCGGCTGAGAAAACGCGGGCTCCGAGAGTACTCAGGCCGGCTCCCGACAGTCCGAGCTCGGGGCAGCCGTAATGGCCGTATATCAGCAGCCAGTTGCCCGCGACATTGAGCAGATTGCCGGTTACGATTATAATCATCGGGGTCGTGGTGTCGGTCACGCCCATAGACATCTGCATGCAGGGGAAGAACAGTCCTCCCACTACGATGGACCCGAGTACAATCATATAATATGGTCTGATGAGGGGCAGAAGCTCGGCGGGCTGCCCCATTTTATCCAGAAAGAAGTACAGCGTGCCCATGACCAGCAGGATGAGCAGAGCCAGCAGAATGTTCAGCCGTATGCCGGCCCGCAGCATGCGGCCCGCATCGTAATGCTGCCCTCGCCCGTAGAGGGCGCCCACAAGAGGAGTGAGTCCGCCGGCGAATCCCATCTGCATGACTATGGGCACCATGAACAGATTGTTGACGAAAGCGGCCGCGGCCAGCTCCGGAGTACCGTAGTCGCCGACCATCATTGTGTCGACCATGCTTACGAGTATAGCGCCGATCTGGGTGACAAGCACGGGGAAACCCAGTCGCAGAAGTGTATGGATGGCCTGCCTGAAACCGGGCTCAGCCATGAGTCTGCCGGTAAACATACAATATCTGTTTAAGCGGCTGTCTGAACAGCCTGTTAATTCCGGCCGCGAAGTTAGTCAAATCCCTGCATATACACAACAACCGGTGGCCCCAATCACTTTTTCTTCTAAAAAATTCGTCATATCAGAATTTTTTACTAATTTAGGCGAAAAATACGAGTAAGACATGAGAAAAATACTGACATCCCTGCTGATTCTGACCTCGTGGCTATATGCGGCCGCAGGCGCGGGGCGCGCATGGGAAAAGGGCGCTCTGACCTGGGCGGAGTTCACGGACTCGCCTGCCCTCGCCGACTCTCCGGCATATCTGGGCACGGACATCGTCATGTCTGCCCGAGAGAGCGACAGCGGACTTTTCTCGCTTCAGTCCGATGCCGTGATGTATCCCGACAAATCCTACGCACCCCTGTCCGGCCGCACGCCGGGCGCCTTGCGCTACTTCCAGGCCCGCTTCGACCTGGCTGAAATCATGAGTCGCAGGCTGCAGCAGGAGCTCGCCGCCGGCATCAACGGCCTGGAGGCCGACAGACGCCTGACCTATTACCGCAATCTATACCGTACCGAGGCCGACAGACTCGGGACGGACACCCGCTATGGCGACGATGAAAAAGCGCTCCAGACGTGGGAATATGATATCCGCCGCGCCCTTGAGGAGCTGGAGTCGCCGCGCAGCGTCAGTCTCGCTCCCAGCCCCTGGAGCTACGGACTGTCGGTAGGTATAGGCGGCGTCTTCCCCACGGGAGACATAGCCGACGCTTTTTCGGGAGCGTGCGCTTTCAACTTCGGCATAATAGGCGGATGGAAGCGGGTCAGGCTGGAAGGCTCGTTCATCTACGGTTCCCCGACACTGCGCGACCAGACGCTTGTCGAAAGCCGCTATGAAGGCCAGGGATATCACGCCAACGTCAAAAACGCCAATTATATGGGCATCGGATTCGGCGCGGGTTACGCCGTGGCCGACACCAAGCGCTTCCTGATGGAGCCGTACATAGGCGGCCAGTGGACCTCTTACAGCTGGACGGCGCGACCCATGTCTACGGAGAGCGAGGGCACGCTGGTGCCCGTAGGACTGCAGCAACGCATGCAGCTCGATGACTTCAACCTGACGTTCGGAGTCAACTTCGAGTGGCACTTCCACTCCGTGCTGACATCGTTTCCTATGTTGAGCGGCATGCGCGAGCAATATGTCTCGTCGCTGCGCCTCACGCCCTACGCCACACGCGCCGTCTATACCGATGCCGCGCGCCGCTACGGCGGCTGGCAAATAGGTGTTACACTAAGCTATACCGGAGTGGCGCGAGCCCTCGGATTCAGATAAATACAACGTGCCCTATGCAAGACATCCGTCCGATATTTCTGATAGGCATGCCCGGTTGCGGCAAGACGACTTTGGGACGCGCTCTGGCCCGTATGACAGACCGCCGGTTCATTGATCTGGACATCTACATCGAGGGACGCTATTCACGCTCTGTCAGCGATATATTCGCTCAGATGGGCGAAGATAAATTCAGACAGATAGAGCGGGCCATGCTCCATGAAGTCGCTGAAATGGAGGACGTGGTAGTGGCTTGCGGCGGAGGCACTCCATGCTATTTCGACAATATGGAGTACATCGACAGCCGCGGCACAACCATTCTGCTGCGGGCCTCGCGGGCCCGTCTGATAGAAAGACTGTGGCGGGCCCGTTCGCGCCGCCCGGCCGTCGCCCGGCTTTCCCGCGGCGAGCTGGAGCAATATGTGGACCGCACTCTCCTGACCCGCTCTCCCTGGTACGACCGCGCCCGGCTCTGCCTCGACGCTTCAGAGCTGGAGTCGAAAGACAGCATAGCCACCACGGCCTGGCGCTGCATAAATATGTTACAACAATTATAACCTGTTAAATATATGTCTTCTACATCCTGCGCTACGAAACCCGCGCCCGCGAAACCCGATACCGCCCGACGGTCTTTCTCTCTGGGCGTCCTCAACAATTACCCGGACTCCGACGAAACCCGGTTGTTTCTGACCCCCGAAGCCTGCGGACTGCTGCACACTATGGGCATCGGAATCTTTCTGGAAGCAGGCGCCGGCACGGACATCAATTACTCCGATGAGGCATACGCGGCTGCCGGCGTGGAAATCAAGACACGCACGGAAGCGCTCGGATGCGATGTGGTAATGTCGGTCCGCTCGCTGAAAGCCGACGACATAGCCCGCATGCGCAAAGGAGCGATCCTCATCACACTGCTTGACACCGACCTTCCCCGCGAAGCCGTACAGTCGCTTCTGGACCGCAACATCACGCTCCTGGCGCTGGACCGCATAGAGTCAGCCAACGGTATACGCGTATTCGCCCGTATGCTCGACGAAATAGACGGGCGCGCCGCCGTGCTGTACGCACAGGAGGGCCTCTCTTTCTTAGGCGAGGGAAAAGGGGTATTGCTGTCGGGGTTGCCCGGCATCCAGCCCTGCGAGGTACTCATCATAGGCGCCGGCCAACGCGCTTATGCCGCTGCAAAAGCAGCCCTGCATACAGGCGCGCGGGTGACTCTTATGAACAACGATGTCTCCGCTCTCTACGAAGCACGCGCTGAATGTGGCGAAAGCCTGATTACCTCGGCCGTGCATCCCAAGGTCCTTTATAACGATGTCAAGAGCGCCGACGTGATAATCCTGGACCGCTGCACGCGGGACTTCACTTTCCCCAAGCAGCTCTCTCTGGCCATGAAGGACAATGTTTACCTGCTTGACCTGCAAGACACCACCCCATCCCTTATCGTTCCGCGCACCGTAGCCATAGGCATGAGCAACTGTCTTATCAATTTCTTTGCCGAGACACTGGCGATGGGCGGTATCAACCGTCAGATTTCCGGTCTCAAGGGCGTGCAGGCAGGTGTAGTCACTTACAAGGGATGCCTTGTCGACGCCACCATAGGCATGAAGCTCGACATGATGGCCATAGACCTGAGCATGTTATTTACCCAAAGCAACTGATCCTTGAGCAAGACCGCCGACACCCCGCGCCTCATCCACATCTTATCCTCCTCTTTCTGGGGAGGCAGAGAGGAATACGCCCTCGATATATGCCGGGGTTTCTCGGAAATGGGGTGGCGCGTCAGTGTCTATACACGCGACGCAGGAGCCATCGACACGCCTTTCCGCCTTCATGGCATACGCGTACGTCATCTACCCCTGCGCGGCTATGCCGACCTGGCCACAGCCTTGTCGCTGGCCCACAGGCTGCGCCACTCCGACGCGCTGACCGTAGTGCATACGCACAAGTACCGCGATGCTTTCCTCGCTCTGCTGGCACGCAAACTCGCCCGACGCAAGGATGTCAGGGTAATACTCAGCTACCACAGGGTAAAACCGGGTCGCAACACCCGTCTGGCACGCCGTATATGCCGCAACCTCCATGCCCTGGTCTTCGTGAGCCGCCTGAGCCGCGACACTTTCATGTCCACATGGAGCGCCTCTGCGCCTCCCATAAAACCGGAGCATACTTTCGTTCTGCCATCAAGTATCTATATGCCTGACTACACCCCCGCTCCCCCGCCCAGGACGGGACCGCGCATAGCCATGTACTACGGGCGTCTGGTGCCGGGAAAGGGTGTAGACACTTTTATAGAAGCCATCTCCGAGTTGCGCGGGCGGCGAGCCCGCGCCCGCATAGCCGGACAGGGAGACCCGGACTACATAGACCTGATGAAGCGTCTGGCAGACCGCCTCGGCGTCATGGATCTGATTGACTGGCGCAATGGCCGCGAAGACCCGCATGCTCTCATGGAGAATTGCCACTTCGGAGTCGTGCCGTCCACTGTACCGGAAGCGTTCAGCCTGCCGACGGCTATGTTCATGGCTCATGCCAGACCCGTAATCTGCACTTCCAACGGCGCGCAGCGCGAATATCTGACCGAAGATTCCGAGGCGCTGTTTATTGACCCGTCTGACGCCGGCGCCCTCCGTACGGCCATGCGGCGCATGGTGGATGGCGAGCTTGACACCGAGGCTATGGGACGCGCTGCCAGATGCAAATTTGAGAACGACCTTAACTGGAACAGCTTCGCGGCTAATCTGGCGAAAATATATCGTGATGAGCCCCTCTGAATCCGCACTGCATCGTGATACGGCAGCCGTAAAACAACGGCATCTCCGCTTGACAGCGGAGATGCCGATAAACTCAATACCTGATGAAAGTAATTTTAAACTATTGCTTACTACATCATTGTGTTGTTCCAATCATCAAAAATTACGCTTTTCGACTAATTATTTACTACCTAATATTCCTATCATACGACTCTCAGACCTTTCACAATGCCTGAACGTCGGAATTACTTCATCAGATTTATACACATTCACTCGTGAGTATGGCAGCCGCTCGGCAGCACGCCGATATCGGCTCCCTGAGAAAGCTGTGTGCTTCCCCATTGACTATGCAAAGTTAGCACTTTTGTATACTTTCTCCAAGCGATTATGCAAATTTGGAAAATTAATCTGATACCGCCGTCTTCAACCAAAAATCATCAATAATCATATTCTTTATGAACTCCAAAATAGAAAAATCTTCGCCCAAGAATCTTGACAAGATAGACCTTCAGATTCTTTCCATATTGCAGCGCAACGCCCGCATTACCCTCAAGGAGCTGGCCGCGAAAGTCAGGCTTTCGGCCACCCCCGTTTTCGAACGATGGAAGAAGCTCGACTCTACCGGCATCATTACCCGCTACGTGGCTATCGTCGATGCCGAAAAGGTACACCGCGGATTCTGCGTTTTCTGCATGGTCAAGCTCCGTCAGCTGACTTTTGATGTCGTGACTGATTTCGTAAACGTCATGCAGAAGATTCCAGAAGTCTCGGAGTGCTACCATATCTCCGGCAGATATGATTATCTGCTGAAGATTAACGCGCCCGATATGAAATATTATAAAAATTTCATAGTCAATGTATTGGGGCATGTAGACTCGATCGGCACCATTGAGTCGTCGTTTGTCATGGACGTAGTCAAGCAGAACTTCGACATAATAGCGCCTTCGTCCATTACCGATGAAGACTGACGCTCTGCGTCAGTGAGCGTCAAGCCAGTCGGCGCCTACGCCTACCGATGCGGTAAGACGCACGCGGCTGCTGTAGGCGTTCTCCATCTGGCGTACCACCAGCTCCTGAAGCTCGGACAATTCTTCCGGTACGACATCAAAATTCAGTTCATCGTGTACCTGCATAGTCATGCGCGAACGCATGCCGCGCCTCGTCATTTCATCATAGATGCGTACCATGGCGATCTTGATGATATCGGCTGCGGAACCCTGGATAGGCGCGTTGATGGCGTTGCGTTCGGCATAGCCGCGTACCACAGGATTCTTGCTGTGAATATCCGGCAGACGGCGCTTGCGCCCCATGATGGTGCTGACATATCCCTTTTCACGTGCTTGGGCCACACTGGCGGACATATATTCATGCACCGTAGGGAAAGTGGCGAAATATCCGTCTATCAGCTCTTTGGCCTCGGAGCGGGGTATACTCAGACGCGATGCCAGACCAAAAGCCGATATGCCGTACAATATGCCGAAATTGGCCGTCTTGGCCTTTCTTCGCTGCGTGGATGTCACTGCCTCAAGCGGCTCGTGGTAAATCTTTGACGCCGTAATGGCGTGGATGTCACGGTTATGCCGGAAAGCATCGAGCATTACCTCGTCTGAGGCGAAGTCCGCCACCAGACGAAGCTCGATCTGACTATAGTCGGCAGACAGAAACAGATTGCCCCCGGAAGGTATGAAAGCGCGGCGTATCTCTCGCCCCACTTCATCGCGTACAGGTATGTTCTGCAGGTTCGGGTCGGACGATGAAATTCTGCCCGTGGCCGTCACAGTCTGATTATAAGTGGTATGTATGCGGCCTGTAGCGGGATTTATGGCGGATGGAAGCACCGTCAGATATGTGTTCAGCAGCTTGCGCAGCTGGCGGAACTCCAGTATCTTGCCCACTATCGGATTCAGATGGGCTATCTTCTCAAGCACCTCCTCCGAGGTGGAATACTGCCCCGTGCGCGTCTTTTTGGCTTTGGCGTCAAGCTGCATCTTGTCAAAAAGTATCTCGCCGACTTTCGCCGGAGAACCTACGTTAAACTCCTCTCCGGCCAGACCGTAGATTTCCTGTTCCAGCGCGCCTATTTTGCCGCGCATCGTCTCTGCGGCACGGTTCAGGGCAACCACATCGACACTCACACCCGTACGTTCCATATCGGCCAATACAGGCACAAGCGGCAACTCTATGTCGCGCAGCAACGGGGTCATCTCCTCTTGCTCCACAGCATCGCGCAGCGGTGCATACAGCCGCCGTATGGCATCTGCGCATCCGCAAGCCCACTCCATAAGCTTTGTGTGAGCAAGCTGCGACGGGAGGATGCGACGCGCGCCTTTGCCGCCTATCGCCTCATATTCCTCGACTGCCATGCCCAGATACGTTGACGCAAGCATCCCCAATGAATGACGCATCTCGGGTTCAAGCACATAGTGGGCTATTTTCACATCAAAGAAGTCCGTAGCGCCCAGATCGCGTATCTCCGTACCCGATGCGTTAGCTATGATAACCAGGTCCCGCTTCACGTCTTCGCTTACCGTCGTCTTGCCCTTGTCGGCGTACAGCTCCGCCACAAACTCCAGGGCGCCCTTTAGCGACGCCGGCAGCAGGCGCGCCCGTCCCTCTGCGGTGCTTACGGCCCAGCCTACCGGCCTGGCAGCCATATCGCTGTCACTGTCAGCCACGGTAAAGACACTTGTCCTCTCCGATGACGCCGCCTCAGCCCGCAGGGCGGCAAGGCCCTCCGCGGTATCCGTCACACCATAATCCATCTCCGCCGCAGCTGCGGCAGCAGACACAGGCTCCGGTGTATCAGGCTCCGGTGTATCAAACAGGGATATCTGCGCCGAAGGTCGCGCACCCATCCCCAGGCGCTCCTCAATACGCTTACGCAGCGTACGGAATTCCAGACGGCTGAAGATATCAAACAGTTCCTCGGTATTCTCTCTCCGGCGTATAAGATCCGAAGGCTCGGTGTCAATGGGGACATCAGTCCTGATGGTAGCCAGATATTTTGAAAAAACGATCTGTTCGGAATTGTCCTCTACCTTTTTCTTCAAAGCGCCTTTCAGGCTTTCCGTCGACGCGATAAGATTGTCCACGCTGCCATACTCGCTTACCAGCTTCGACGCCGTCTTTTCCCCTACGCCGGGGCAACCTGGTATGTTGTCCACCTTATCCCCCATCAACGCCAGAATATCTATTACCTGCGAAGGACGCGATATACCGTATCTGGCACACACCTCGTCGGGTCCGCGCAACTCAAAATCCTGGCCGCGGTATGCCGGCTTATATTGCAATACTGTATCGCTGACAAGCTGACCGAAATCCTTGTCCGGAGTCATCATATATGTGATGAAACCCGCCTCGGAAGCCTTGACCGACATAGTGCCTATCACATCGTCCGCCTCAAAGCCCGCCACTTCCAATACAGGTATGTTGTAAGCCCTGATTATCTCCTTGATTATAGGTATGGAGAGCTTGATGTCCTCAGGCGTAGCCTCACGCTCCCCCTTGTATTCGGCGTATGCTTCATGGCGGAACGTAGGTCCCTGCGGATCGAAGCAGACAGCGATATGCGTAGGATTCTCCTTTTTCAGAAGCTCCTCCAGCGTATTGACAAATCCGAATATGGCCGAGGTGTTGAGTCCCGACGAAGTAATGCGCGGCATCTTTATCAGCGCATAATAAGCCCTGAAAATCAGCGCATAGGCATCTAAAAGAAATAAACGTGGCTTTTCCATACTCCTACAAAGTTAAGGAATAAATACGGAAATCCAAAATCCAGCCGGCCGATTCACTCGTTTTTCAAAAAAAATAACTACCTTTGTACCCTGTATGACATTCGCCGACATAACAAATGACCTGGCCCCGGAACTGCGCCGCCTCAATGAGATAATCGCTGAGGCGCTCGCTACTCCTACACCGCTTATGAACGAAATCGTTACACGCTATCTGCAGTCCAAAGGAAAGCAGATACGTCCTGTCATGGTCATGCTTTCGGCACGTCTGCTCGGCTCCGTCACAGATCGGGTGCTACATGCGGCCGCCTCCATGGAAATGCTGCACAATGCCTCGCTCATCCATGACGATGTCGTCGACGACACCCTCACACGCCGAGGACGCCGTACCATCAACGCTATATGGGACAACCACATAGCTGTCCTTGTCGGCGATTACTTCATGTCCGGCGCGCTCAATGAAGGCGTCCTGACCGGCTCCCTGCCTATCGTTGAAGCACTGTCCGAATTAGGCAAAGAATTGTCGCTCGGAGAGATACACCAGATCTGCAATGCCCGCGAACAGCAATTCCGCATTGCAGACTACTTCACAGCCATACGCAAGAAGACAGCCTCACTGTTCATGCAATGCGCCCGTGTCGGCGCCGAAGCCGTCGACGCTCCGGCAGAACTCTCCCGGCCCCTTGTCATGTACGCCGAGCAACTCGGACTCTGTTTCCAGATCCGCGATGACATATTCGACTATTTCTCTGATGACGAAATCGGCAAACCTACCGGCAACGACTTACGCGAAGGCAAGGTAACGCTTCCTCTGCTCCACGCCCTCCAGGTAGCCCCGGCCGACCAGAGCGACCGCATGAAAGAGCTGATACGCCGCGGAAACCTGATCGACACTGAGATTCAGTCGCTGATTCAGTTTACCAAAGACAACGGCGGCATCGAATTCGCGTACTCCGAGATGGAAAGACTCCATACAGAGGCTTTGCCCTGGCTGCTCTCCTACCCTGCCTCCCCCACGCGAGACGCACTCCGCGATATCTTCACATTCATCATAGCACGCAAAAACTGATTCCCTCATGCTGCAGCCCTATCTTCTGCCCGACCGACTTGAAGCCGGATGCGACGAAGCGGGACGAGGCTGTCTGGCCGGTCCGGTAGCGTGCGCAGCAGTGATATTGCCCCCGGGATTCAGCCATCCGCTCCTCGACGACTCCAAAAAGCTTACCGAAAGACAGCGCGGCACACTCCGGCCCATAATAGAGAGCCAGGCCCTCGCCTGGTGTGTCGTCATGGTCAGTCCCGCCGAAATCGACCGAATCAATATACTCAACGCTTCAATCTTAGGCATGCAGCGTGCCGTAAGCGGACTTGACATACGCCCCGACCACATCCTTGTTGACGGCAACCGCTTCAAGCCCCATCCCGACGGAATACCCCACACCACCGTCGTACACGGCGATGCTACGTACGCCTCCATAGCCGCAGCGTCCATACTGGCCAAGACCCACCGCGACGCCCTGATGGACACACTCGCACGCGAATACCCTCAATACGGATGGGCTCAAAACAAAGCCTACCCCACCAAAGCCCACCGCCAGGCCATAGCCCAATACGGCCCCACCCCCTACCATCGCCTGACATTCCGCCTCCTACCCTGACGCCCATAGTCGCGCGATTCGGCACGAAAACGGGCATTTTGGAAAAATAATTCTCCGATTTCTTGTTGTTTTCATTTCTTTTCCGTAATTTTATCGCCGTAACATTATCAACCTAATTGTCTTGATTTATGAAAAAAATCCTACAAACCTTGCTGTGCGCCGGCGCATTGCTGCTTGCGCCCGGCGCGTTCGCACAGGAGATAGGCTACGACTATGTCGACATCCTGCGCCGCGACAAGACTGTCACGAGAATCGAGCTTACACCCGGCATGTACTCAGCTTTCAACTATGAGGACAATGCCTATGATCTCGTCATCTACACTATCGAGTACAATGACGAAGGAATCCGAGAGAGTAAAGAGTGCGCCCGCATCCCTACAACGGACATCAGCCGCCTTGACTTCATCCCCAACGAGGCTTACGGCTCAGTCAACGGCATCGCCGGCGCCAACCTAAAGGTACGCATCCTACGCAACACGCTTGAGGTGCAGCCTGCCGGCCAGCCTCTGGATATCGCTGTATTCAGCCTCGACGGAACCATGCTCGCCTCACGCTCCTGCGCCCCCGACGCTGTCCTCAGTATCGACCTGTCGCCCTACGCTCCGGGCGCCGTGATAGTGAAAGCCGGAAGTTTTACATCTAAATTCTTACTGAAATGAAGAAACTGACCTTACTCTCTATAGCCGCCATGGCGCTCTTTTCCTCGCTTAATGTCAACGCCGACGCAGTCCTCAGACAGTATCTCGACGCAAACGGCAAAACAGTCTACACCACTGGCAGCAACGGCAACGGGGAGGCGGTATTCTCCGTAGACTACACCTCGATGCCAGGCTACGCGCTCACGCCATATTTCGACAATCAGTACCGCAGCATAGTGTTTACCCCTGCGAGCGAAATAGGCGAACAGCCGGTAACCATAAAGGCAGACGGCAATGTTCCCCAGGGCTTCAAATTCAGCTATGATATAGTCTCTGACGAGGCCGAAGCGCCATTCTCGGCGCCGGCAGCCGCCGGCAGCGAAGGCGAGGTCGCGCTTCCCCCCTTTACCGGGATTAAGTTCAAGATAACCGTGCCTAAGGGATACCTCCCGGCGATAAACTATTGTCTGGACGGTGACAAGATAGAAGGTGGCTACAATGATACTCCGGTAGAACACAGTGCCGATGCGTCGCTCTTCTATATGAACTACTATACCCTGAACCACAAATCATCGCGCGATCAGGTTCTGCAGAGTCTAAACGGCACATTCAAGAATAACGGATTCGTTCCCGTGGAAGGAGAGCCAAATACCTGGACTATCGTTCTGTACACCGACATGCTGCCCGGAGTCTTTACAGTGGGCGCCGTCAAGATGGATGCCGCCAGGGCTTACGACTGTCTGATCGCGCCCGCTTTCAGGAAAATGTACACCGGCTACTTAGGCGACACGTCTTATGGAGCCAGCTACCAGTGGGAGAACGGCGAGAGTTTCATCATGAAAGAGATAGGCGAGTGCCTGGCTCAGGACGTGATAGGCGACCCTTATATCATGGAGCAGGCTCCCGCCTGGAACATATACTTCAACATGACTGACTGGGAAGACAACTACGTATGGCATAACTGGGTATGGAGTTATGCCATGAATCTGATACACTCCGCCAATCTCGGCATGAAGCTGGCTGACAGCTATACGTTGAGCGATACGGAGAAAAAGCACGTGCAGACACAGCTCAAGCTGATACGCGCCCACGCCTACTGGCGTCTGCTGCAGGCCTACGCTCCCCGCTGGGAGGACTCGGACAACGGCAATGCCTATTGCCTGCCCTGGTACGATACGTTCGACGGCCAGGACCAGCCCCTCTCCACCATGAACCAGGTATTCGCCCATCTCAAAGCCGACGTTGACGAGGCCATTGCTTTCCTGAAGGACAGACAGCTGCCCTGGACAGGCGACGGACAGCTCATCAACTATCAGGTGGCATGCGGTATCGGGGCTCGTCTGGCCTTGCTCAACCACGACTGGCACAGAGTCTTATCCTGCTCCGGCAACGCGCTTACCCATACCGCTTTGTACAGCCCCTCCACTAACGAGCAGCTGCTCGCCGGCTACATCACGCCCAACTCCGACTGGATGTGGTACTCCGCTCCTACGTCATTAATTTTCGCATCAAGTCATGTCCGCTGGAGCTGCAACGGCTATTACGCCACGCAGACAGGCTACGGCACCACTGCTATAAACAAGGAGCTCTACGACTCGATGGAGTCTTCAGATGTGCGCCGCCGCCTCTTCGTGCTGCCTGGCAATCCCGATTTCCCGGGGTTGAGCAAACTCTACGGCAACAGCTCGTGCACCAAGACCGACGGCATAGGCAGCTGGTACAATCAGATAGCCATCTCCATCCTCTACTCAACGCTCGTGTCTGACGCTCAGAATCGAGGATTGGGACACCTTGAGTATCCGCTCGTAGGCTCCGAACCTACAGATAATTCTACGGCACTCTCCGGTTCACAGCTCAAATTCTTCTCAGCAGGACTCTCTTACGACGAACAGTTGCTCTTCATGCGCTCCACAGAGATGCTCCTGTCCGAAGCCGAAGCGCTCTGCGAACTTGGCTACGACATCGACGCGCTCAGACTGCTCAACACCCTCCACAGCGTCCGCACCGGCAACGAACTCAATATCTCCGCCATCGACGACATACGCGAAGCCATACGCAAGGAACGCCGCCTCGAGCTCTGGGGCGAAGGCTTCGGATGGTTTGACTTCAAACGCTGGAACATGCCGATTACGCGTACTTCCAAAGCAGGCTTCGGCAATGCCTTCAACGCATCGACACCCACCGACGCCGCCAACGGCTGGCGCTTCAAGATTCCCGCCTGGGCTGTGACCGAGAACCCGCTCATAGACGTGGCTCTGCTCAAATACCAAAGCACCACGATGTACGACCCCAAGCCCGCAACCGCCGCTCCAGCTACGGCAGTCCCTGCTGACATCCCCACTACCGCGTCCGTGCCAGCAAGCCTCCGCGCCGTCAACCCGGCGCGGCAGCACAAGCAAGCTCCCGCAGCAGCCCTGAATCAAAAGGCAATTCCGACCTTCTCCCTCCGCTGACCCACACCACAAAATGCTCTAAACCTAATTGGCGCGACCATCCGGCCGCGCCATAATTCTTTCCCAGCAACTCATTAAAGCCTTATAAATCCGCTGACCCTAAAAAAGCGACAAACTCGGCGTTAAGCCTTGTGCCGTCGAACTCGGATACATCCCATTCATAGCTGAATATCTCGCCGGTGGCTTTGTCAAGCCATTTGCGCTTGCGCACATGGAGGTATGCGGCCCGCCCGCGTATCGGATAATCCTGTATGGTCCGGTAATC
>JAGBIJ010000030.1 GCA_017935045.1 Muribaculaceae bacterium | reverse complement strand
GCTTGCCGTCGGAGTATTGACAGCGGGATTCCTGCTCGGTTCAACGCATGACGGTATAGAGCTGCCCGGTATTATTCCCAATAGTTGGGTTGAATGGGCAGTCGGTGGCAATTCGTTATTGTCCAACTTCTTCGCAAGTTTCACTGGTGCGTTTATGTATTTCGCCACTCTTACCGAAGTGCCGATTATCCAGGGATTGCTCGCATCCGGCATGGGTAAAGGCCCGGCTCTTGCCCTGCTGCTTGCCGGACCCTCACTGTCGCTTCCCAGTATGCTTGTCATACGCAGAGTGATGGGAACGAAGAAAACAGTGATATATGTAACCCTTGTAATAATAATGGCAACAATCTCAGGCTGGGTATATGGTTATTTATTCTAAAATAGAATAACAAGAAAGTTCTGATATTATGCACAGGAAACAGTTGCCGTAATCAGATGGCACATTGATACCACAACAAAAGTGTGAAGAATTTTGTGAAGAATCTTTGCAAAAAAGTACTCAAAAATACCCCCTTTTAATGGTGCTTTTTTCAGCATAAGATACAACAAAACCGATACAAAACGCAATCCCCGCAGGGATTATAAAAGAATTAACTGCTTGTTCCCCAAACTGTTATCCCACAATTTTCAAATCTATTTAGTGATCCGGCTGGGATTCGAACCCAGGACCCACAGCTTAGAAGGCTGTTGCTCTATCCAGCTGAGCTACCAGACCATCGGGAGTGCAAAGTTACTCATTTTTTGCGAATCATACAAATATTTTTACGCGGAGAACCACGGAGAACCAGGTTGTTCAGAGTGATTGGATTCCCTCTGACAGGGTTGATGACCGTTATCGGAATGTATCGGGGAGGTCGTTTTCGTAGAGGACTGTGTCGCCGGCCCGCAGGAATCCGGACAGGAATTTCTGGGCTTCGTTGAAGCTGTCTACGGGCAGGATGTAGTCTTTGCTGAGAGTGTTCTCGGCCTCTATGCCGTCGAGCAGGGCCTGGCGGTTGTATTGGCCTACGATTACGGCTACGTCCGCTCCGTGGGCTATGTGGGCTCCGAGCTGCTTGTTGAGTTCGTATTGCTTGTCGCCCAGTTCGATCATGCCGGGCGTGACGATGATGCGTCTGCCGCCTTTGAAGCGGCTCAGAGCGTCGACAGCCATCCGTGAGCCTTCGGGGTTGGAGTTGAAGGCATCGTCTATTATGGTCACGCCTCCGGGTGTGCGCTTCACGTTGAGGCGGTGTTCCACCTGCTCAATCTGGCTGACGGCGTACTTTATACGTTCGGGCTCCACTCCGAGGCGCAGCGCTATGATGGCGGCGGCCATAAGGTTGGATATGTTACATTCGCCTATCAGGCGTGTCTGAAGCGTGAGTCGGAATTCGTCGGGTCCGGCTATTGTGAATTGAGTGCCGGAGGCTGAGTATTCTACGTTTTCGACACAATAGTCGGCGGCTCCTGTGTTGACTACGGCGTAACGCAGCGCCTCGACATTGCCGACCGGTCGGTTGGCGCAGTACTCGAAGTCGTCGTTGACCACTACAAGGCCGTCGGACGGCAGGGCGTCGGCCAGCTCAAACTTGGTGGACTGGACGTTGTCAATGCTTTTGAAGGTCTCAAGGTGCATGGGGCCGACAGCTGTAATTATGCCCATCGATGGGTGGACCAGGTCACATATTTCCTTGATGTCGCCTTTCTGCTTGGCGCCCATCTCGCAGATGAAAATCTCGTTATAGGGTTTGAGATGCTCTCTTACTGTGCGGATTACGCCCATGGGCGTGTTGAATGAGCCGGGGGTCATCAGCACGTCATATTTTTCTGAAAGTATGCGTTGCAGATAATGCTTGGTGCTTGTCTTGCCGAAGCTGCCTGTGATGCCTATGATTTTCAGGTCTGGCATGGATGCGAGTATACGCTGCGCGTCTTTACGGTATTTTCCGGCGATATGCTTTTCCACCGGGGTCATAATCCAGGCTCCCAGTATGAGGAAAATCCATGATAGCGTAGTGATGCAGGCAAGCGTCATGACGGCCATCCGGAGCGGGTGCATGTCGGCGTCCATCAGTCTGGGGCCGTCGGCAATGCCCGGAGACTGGAGACACAGGGGGAGCCATGCGGCCAGGGCAAGCACGCCGATGCAGGTGTACAGACGCCATACGCGCTTGGTAAACACCAACGGTTTCTTGTACTTGGCGCGTAGTGTAAGTATTATTTTCACTATGGCTGTCAGCGCGACCACTGAAGTCGAGAGCAGCGGATTGAGCAGTGTGGAGGCAACCAGAAAGAGCAGGGCGAGGTCAGTCAGACGCCATGCGTCAAACATGTTGCCTTTCAGCCAGCGCCAGTAGCGTTCCACTCTGTATGAGTTGAGCTGGAAAGCGTGGATGTCGCGCTTGAAGTTGAGCAGCATATAAACGCCGCATATAGTGTAGATTATGGCGGCTATGATAACGAGGTTGTTCATGATTGGAGTTCTTTTTTGAGGAATGAGCGGATTACGGCTTTGAATCCCATGGGGTTCTCAAGGAAACTATAGTGACCGCAGCCGGGGAAGCTTACCAGGCCGGCGTCAGGGATTAGTTTTTCCATTTTTTTTGCGTCAGATAGGGGAGTGGCGGTGTCATTTTCGCCCCATACGAGCAGTACGGGGGCTTTGATTGCGGGCATGACGGAGCAGAGGTCTTCGTTGACGCATTTGCTGAGTATGGCGCGCATCATGGGAGTGGCGTTGTTGTAGTCCGATGAGCCGCGCTTTGCCCGCGCTCTGTCTATTTTCTCCTGGGCTTTCTTTTTACCGAAAACCAGCGGATAGAGCTTTTTGGCGAGCTTGTAGCTGTAGACTTTGAAGTACCAGCGCAGCGAGTGGCGAGGTTTGACTCCGGCTGCATCCACCAGTATGACTTTGTTTACCGGACGACGCGATGACAGCAGAATACTTACGCGGCCTCCGAACGAATGGCCGAGCAACACGGGATTGTCTATGCCCAGCTTTTCTATCATCTTCTCTATCAGTCGTGTGTATTCTTCTATTCCCCATACCTCCTTAGGCTCGGCGCTTTGTCCGAAGCCGGGGAAGTCTACGCTGAATACGTGCATGCCGGGTTCGACAATTTTCTGTATGCTTGCCAGGGTGGTATGGTTGCATCCCCAGCCGTGCAGAAGCAGAATCGGGGCGCCCTGAGGGTTGCCCGATTCGGAGTAGTGGAGCGTTATGCCGTCAATTATCAGATCTTTTTCCATCGTAGCTGCAGACCCGCTGAATTGTGCCGCGGTCTGAATATGACTACAAAATTAGTAAAAAAAGTGGTTAGCGGCAAACAAAAATGTCCGGCCATGCCGGCCGGACATCTTTGTCAGTGAAAAGTACTGTTATTTCAGGTTGTGGCAGGCGTTGAGCAGCACTTCCGATACGGTAGGATGTCCGAAGATGATGTCGGTCATCTGGTCGTGGGTTGTGCCGCGTGCCATAAGGTCTGCTGCCTGCTGTGCCAGGTCTGCTGCCTGCACGCCCATTATGTGGGCGCCTATCAGGCGCATGTCTTCGGCGCGGAATATCAGTTTGCAGATGCCTTCCGGTTCGCCTAAGGCCAGAGCCTTGCCATTGGCGCGGAAGAAGGATGTGCCGGTCTTTACGGCTATGCCTTCGGCCTTGCATTGCTCTGTGGTCTTGCCGGCCATGCCGCACTCGGGTACGGTAAATACGGCTGATGGTACGATGGAGAAGTAGATGCTGTCTGCGCGCGAGTCTATGGCGTTGAGGGCACGCAAGCCCTGGAATGTAGCCACATGGGCCAGCATCATGCGGGCATTGACATCGCCGATTGCGAAGATATGCGGCACATTGGTGCGCATGTTGTCGTCGACGGTTATGCCGCGCGGAGTGAACTCTACGCCGGCGCTCTCCAGATTCAGACCATCGAGGCGCGGCGCGCGGCCTACGGCCATAAGCAGGTCGGTGCTGGTCACAGAGGCCTCTTTGCCCTTGCACTCGTATGTGGTCACTATCTCGTAGCTCTCGTTCTGCTCAATTCTCTTGACAGCCGCGGAGGTCAGTATTTCTATGCCTTTCTTTGCCAGCGACTGCTTCAGGCGCTTGGCTATGTCGGAGTCAAATGGCGGCAGAATCTGCTTCATGAACTCGATGACGGTTACTTTCGAGCCCATGGCGTTGAAGATAGAGGCGAACTCCATGCCGATGACACCGCCGCCCACGATAGTGAGACTTTCGGGCACGTATTCGATGTCAAGCAGCTCGGTCGAGGTGCGCACGCACTCCAGGTCTGCGCCGGGTATCGGCAGCGACTTGGATACGGAGCCGGTGGCTATGATGATGTAGGGAGCTGTGTATTCCTCGCCGTCGGCCACTACAGTATGGCTGTCCTTGAAGGAGGCGAACGCCGGTACTACAGTTACCTTGGCCTGCTTCATCATAGCCTCGATACCGCCGCGCAGGGTAGAGATGACCTCGTTCTTGCGCTCCATGACTTTGTTGAAGTCAAACTGGAATGTGAATTCGTCGATGCCGAATTTGTCTGCTTCCTTGAACTGGGACAGTATCTCGGCGTTCTTGCACAGACACTTGGTAGGGATGCAGCCGGCGTTAAGGCATGTGCCGCCGAGGTGAGCGCCCTCAAACAGCACTACCTTCTTGCCGCGCTTGGCGGCGGTCAGGGCGGTCTCATAACCGCCGGGACCGGCGCCTATTATCAGAATATCAGCTTCAGTCATTGGCGAGCATGGCTTTATAAGTCAGTACCGGATGCTTGGCTGCTGTTGTTTCATCGAGTTTGCGCACAAGGGTAGTGACGGGCGCCTCCTTAACGAGATCGGGGTTCTCTGCGGCTTCGCGGGCTACTTTGTGCATTACGTCGATGAACTCGTCGAGCGTTTCCAGGCTCTCAGTCTCGGTCGGCTCTATCATCATGGACTCATGGAAGAGCAGCGGGAAATAGATTGTGGGAGCGTGGAAACCGTAGTCCAGCAGACGTTTGGCAACATTGAGCGTAGTCACGCCGGTGCTTTTGTCCTTCAGTCCGTCGAATACGAATTCATGTTTGCATACGCCTTCGATGGGGAGCAGGTAGTCATCTTTGAGCGACTCCTTGATATAGTTGGCGTTGAGTGTGGCCATGGGACCGACGTTACGTATATTTTCCTTGCCGAGCGTCAGAATATACGCGTAAGCCTTAAGCATCACTCCGAAGTTGCCCAGGAATGTGGACACAGAGCCGAGGCTGTCCTTGCCGAAATCGACGTAGAAGCGTCCGTCGGCATCCTTGCGGACATGGGGATTGGGCAGGTATTCCTCCAGACCTTTGCGTACGCCTACGGGACCTGAGCCGGGGCCGCCGCCGCCGTGAGGCGTGGAGAATGTCTTGTGGAGGTTGATGTGCATGATGTCAAAGCCCATGTCGCCCGGGCGCACGCGACCCAGCAGGGGATTGAGGTTGGCGCCGTCATAATAGAGCAGACCGCCAGCCTTATGCACCAGGTCGGCTATCTCCATGATTTCGGTCTCAAACATGCCCAGCGTGTTGGGATTGGTCATCATGATACCGGCTATCTCGTCGTTGAGCAGGGGCTTGAGATCCTCGACGTCGATAGATCCGTTGGGTTTGGATTTTACCTCTACCACATCAAGTCCGGCGACCATGGCGGAAGCGGGATTGGTGCCGTGGGCTGAGTCGGGCACGATTACCTTTCTGCGCTTGGTGTCGCCGCGCTTTTCGTGGTAAGTGCGCATCACGAGCAGACCGGTCAGCTCGCCGTGGGCGCCGGCGTACGGGTTGAGAGTGAATTCAGACAGACCGGCGATGGAGGCGAGGGCCTGCTGGAGATTGTAGTAGACTTCAAGCGCGCCCTGCACAGTATCGGAGTCCTGAAGAGGATGGAGCGACGCGAATGCGGGCAGCTGGGCTATCTCCTCGTTGATTTTCGGGTTGTACTTCATCGTACAAGAGCCCAGGGGATAGAAGCCTGTGTCCACGCCGAAGTTCTTGGACGACAGATTAGTATAGTGGCGTACGACGTCCGGCTCGCTGACTTCGGGCAGCTCGGCAGGCACGGAGCGGCGCAGCGATTCCGGGATAGACTCGAGTGCGTGACCTGCTATTTTGTTGGCAGGAAGCTCATAGCCCTTACGGCCGGAGTGAGAAAGTTCAAATATCAGTTTATCGTAGTATTTCATCGCTTAAGCCTCAGTCATTAATTTGATTAAACGGTCGATTTCTTCCAGCGAACGCTTCTCTGTAACGGCGAGCATCAGGTTGCCGTCGCCCAGGTCTATGCCGCCCATGATGCCGTTGTCGGCAAGTCGCTTGTTGAGGGCCTTGATGTCGAGCTCCGTATGGACGACAAACTCCTTGAGGAAAGGCTTGCCGGGGAAGGCCGGGGTGTATTTGCCGCTTGCTGTGAGTTTGTCAAACAGGTAGTGGGCGCCATCGGCCGACATTTCGTTGACCTCGACCAGACCCTTGCGTCCCATGAGGGCTACGTAGACTGTGGCATACAGCGCCATAAGGCTCTGATTGGAGCAGATGTTGGAGGTCGCTTTCTCGCGGCGGATATGCTGCTCGCGGGCCTGGAGCGTAAGCACGTACGCGCGCTTGCCGTCGGCATCGGTAGTGACGCCTACGACGCGGCCGGGCATCTTGCGGAGCTGCGCTTTGGAGCAGGCGATGTAGCCCAGATACGGGCCGCCGAAACTCAGGGGCATGCCTAAGGTCTGACCGTCGCCGCAGGCGATGTCGGCGCCCCATTCAGCCGGAGTGCGCAATACGGCCAGCGCCGAGGGATCGGCGTTGATGGCAAGCAGAGCCTTGGCGGCGTGTACCTCGTCGGCTATGCCGGAAAAGTCTTCTATGATACCGTATTTATTGGGAGTGGGCAGAATCACGCCTGCCACGTCGCCTTTCTCCAGCAATTTCCTGAGTGCGTCGAGATCGGTCACACCGTCTTTCTCGGGTATGATGTCCAGATCTACGCCGTGGAAGCGAGTGTAAGTCTTTACCACGGCGACTACGCGGTCGGAGAGGGTAGAGGAGATAAGCACGCGGTTTTTCTTGCGAGCCGAGGCTACCATCATGAAGGCAGTCTCGGCAGTGGCTGTCGCTCCGTCGTACATCGAGGCGTTGGAGCACTCCATGCCGGTAAGCTCGGCAATCATGCTCTGATATTCAAATATGTATTGAAGCGTGCCTTGCGAGATTTCGGGCTGATATGGAGTATAGGCTGTGTAAAACTCGCTGCGTGCCAGCAGATGGCTGATGACAGAAGGCGAGTAATGGTCATACACTCCGCCGCCGGCGAAGATGGTCAGCTGCTTGTTTTTGTCGCCGAGTTTGCTGAAGAAATCGCGTATCTCCAGCTCGGACATTGCGGAGGGTATATTGTAATCCTCCTTGAAGATGACTTCGGCGGGCACCTCGGCATAGAGGTCGTCGATGCTCTTTACGCCGATGCGCTCCAGCATGCGGGCGATGTCATCCGGAGTATGAGGGATGAATTTGTTGCTCATAATCTATAATTATAAGTATAGAGGCCAAGCCTGAAGCATAGCCTCTATGTCTTAATGGGTTGTCTGAAGTGAAGTCACTGGGTCAGATATTACTCTTCGCATAATTTGGCGTAGGCGGCTGCGTCAAGCAGAGCATCGGCCTCGGCTGCGTCAGAGAGTTTTACCTTCATAATCCAGTTGGCGAAGGCGTCTTCGTTGATGAGTTCGGGTGCGTCCTCGAGAGCCTCGTTGATTTCCACAACCTCGCCGCTGACGGGGGAGATGAGGTCGCTTGCTGCCTTTACGGATTCAACGGCGCCGAACTCTTCGCCGGCGACTACTTCGTCACCAATCTCGGGCATGTCGACGTATACGATATTGCCGAGAGCGTGCTGTGCGTAATCAGTGATGCCTACAGTGGCGATGTCGCCTTCTACCAGTACCCACTCGTGGGAGTCGGCATAACGGAGATTGTCTAATACTTTGCTCATGATGATTTTATGGTTTTATTAGAATTATTTCTTGTAGTTTTTGTCGTAGAAGCGTTTTTTGACCACAGTGCCCGGGAAGGTCTTCTTGCGGATACGCACGGCTACGGGAGTGCCCAGCTTGGCGTAGGGCTTCTCGACCATGGCCATGGCTACGCTCTTGCCCGTGGAGATGGAGTTGTAGCCGGTAGTCACATAACCTATCTCCTTGCCGTCGGCCTCTACAGGATAGCCGTGGCGCGGTATGGCTTTGCCTTCAAGCTCGATTCCGATGATGCGGCGAGTCACGCCTTCGGCTTTCTGTTTGGCCAGAGCTTCGCGGCCGATGAAGTCGGTAGGTTTGTCGAGCTTCACGAACATGCTCAGGCTTGCCTCAAGCGGAGTGATGTCGTCGGCCAGTTCGTCGCCATAGAGGGGCAGACCTACCTCGAAGCGCAGGGTGTCGCGGCAGCCCAGACCGCAGGGAGTGACGCCGGCTTCCATCAGTTTGTCCCACAGGCGGCGGGTAAAATCATGTGAGCCGTAGACCTCAAAGCCATCTTCGCCGGTATAGCCGGTACGCGAGATTATGACGTCCTCGCCCTCGATATGGAAAGTCTTGAAGTTATAGAAAGCTATCTCATCGAGGGGAAGACCGAGTATGCGCATCAGCACTTCCTCTGCCTCAGGTCCCTGTACGGCCACTTCGCCATAGTAGTCGCTCTCGTTCTTGACTTCTACGTCGAAGCCCTTGGCGTTCTGCTCGATCCAGGCGTAATCCTTGGCTATATTGGCTGCGTTGATTACCAGGAAGTATTCCTCGTCGTTTACTTTGTAGACCAGAAGGTCATCCACAGTACCGCCATTCTCATGGCACATCATACCGTAGAAAATCTGTCCGTCGGGAGCGCCGGTAACGTCGTTTACGAAGATGTAGCTTACGAATTTGTAGGCATCCTTGCCTTTTACTCTGACCTCGCCCATGTGGCTGACATCGAATACGCCTACGTTGTGGCGTACGGCATTGTGCTCTTCGATGATGGTGGTATACTGTATAGGCATGTCAAATCCACCGAAAGGAGACATGAGCGCGCCTTGCTTTACGTGACGGTCGTGAAGACACGTTTTAATCAGATTTTCTTCCATTATAATAGATTTAAGATATATTACGGTTTAGTTCGTTGTTTATCCGGGTTAATATAGCCTATTTGTAAAATTTCAAGATGCCTGTCGGCTTGAAATTTCACGTAAAGGTATGAATAAGTTCTGTGATATGCAAGAAAAAAATGGAATATTATGCTGTCTAAGGTATCAATATTTTGAGCCCGTCGTATGCGAGATGCACGTTCTCAGGCAGTCGGGGGGCGACATCCTCGTGACGGCCCATATCGTGGCAGATATGTGTAAGCCATGCCTGCCGCGGCTTCACGCGTTCAATCAGGGCGAGCGCCTCCTGCACGTCAAAGTGGGAGAAATGTGGTTCAAAACGCAATGCGTTGACAATCAATACATCCAGGCCTGTCAGCTTTTCCAGTTCGCTTTCTTCTATCGTCTTTGCATCGGTAATGTATGCGAAACGTCCAATCCTGAAACCGAGTATGGGAAGACTCGCATGTTTTACCGCAATGGGCGTGACGGCGAGTCCGTCGATGTAGAAGGTGTGGTCGCCGATTTCGTGGACATCAAATACCGGCACGCCGGGGTACGGATGAGGCCGGAAAGCATAGTCCAGACGTTTGCGCAGGTCGGCCGCCACTGCAGCGCTGGCATACAGAGGCATATCCTTGTCAAGACAGAAGGCACGCAGGTCGTCGAGGCCGCCGACGTGATCGTAGTGCTGATGCGTGATGAGGGTGGCGTCGATGTCAGTGATTTGGCTGCGTATCAGCTGAGTGCGCAGGTCGGGCGAAGCATCTATCAGTATGTTCAGACCGTGGGTGCGTACCAGCACGGAGGCGCGCAGACGCTTATCCTTAGGATCGGACGACGTGCATACATCACACGGACAAGCCGGTTCAGGCACGCCGCGCGAGGTTCCGCTTCCCAGCACCTCGATATGGACCGAGGTATCGATGAAGTTTACCTCCGGATGCAGCAGAATCCGGAAACGGCTGTGTACCGTCTTGCGGATCAGGTCACACAGACCGGTTACGGAAGCTGCCGAGGCATTGCCGGTGTTGGCTATTACCAGACACTGCTTCGGATACACCTCGGCGCCTCCTATGCGTTTGCCTTTCAGTCCGGCGTGCTCGATCAGCCATCCGGCCGGCACTTTGACCATATCTCCGGGCAGATCGTAGTGGGGTATTTCTTCTGGCCATAGCGGAGCGACGGTCTTCTCAAAGTACCTGCGCGGCATCACGGGATTCTTGAAGAAACTTCCTGCGCTTCCGATAACGCTCGGGTCTGGTAGTTTGGAGTCGCGCAGACGTATGACTTCGTCCCTCACTTCGCGCAGGGTCGGCCGGTGGCCCAGTGTGTCGCCCAGACTGCGCAGCGGCCCGTATTCCAGGGTCGACGCTATGGGCGAAGGTGTCAGTCTGTAGCTGACTCTGAGTACGAAATATCGTCCTCGGGCCTCATGCTTGAATATGGAGTCTCGGTAGGCGAATTTACATTCATCATTTGTAAACCTCACAACGCGATGACTGAGCCTGTCGTAACATTCTACGCTGAATATCACGTCTTTAGCCTCCACGCCGTAAGCCCCTACATTCTGTATGGCCGAGGCGCCGGCCTCGCCAGGTATGCCTGCCATATTCTCCATACCGGCATACCCCCGGCCGACGCAATAATCTACCAGGTCAGACCACTTTTCGCCTGCTCCGGCTATGATGTAGATTGTGTCGTCGTTCTTGCGGTATTCTTTGATTCCTTTAATACGGGAGTGCAGTACAATTCCATCAAAATTATTGACGAACAGCAGATTAGAGCCGCCGCCTATATGCAGCGCCTCGTTCTGCTGGTATTCCGGAGTGCGCATTATGGCCTGCAGTTCCGCGAGAGACGAATATTCGGCAAAATAGCGTGCTTTTACCGGGATGCCGAATGTGGTCATGGCCGTAATGTCGACATCTTTGCGTATCAGTTCTTTCATAGTCATTTTCTAAAATCAATAAGCAGACCGTCTTCAAAGCGCAGCCAGCGTCCGTCGGGGTAAAGCCACAGATCCTTGGTGCTGGAGTAATCGTGGCCCGAATCAGTGTCTGCAGGGGAGCCGAGCGCAAGCCGACATTCTTTCTTGGTCATACCGGCTTTTACTTGTCCCCGCTGTATGTATTCCCAGTTTTCGTCAGAGATGTTTTTGTGTCTTATATGGGGGTCGGACAACGAAAACAGAGATTGGAAAGGCCTGCTTGATGCCGTGGCGCCGCTTCCGGTCATCAGTACCGAGGCCGCAGGCAGACCTTCCGCCTTGAAGCATACGCGATAGGGGAGGGATTCGCTGCCGGCGCGTACGGCCGTGACAGTTACCGGGATATATTTTCTCCCTTTCAGCGGTTTGTCTCCTTCTGTCAGCCACAGATCAGTAATTATCCAGACATTGCGTTGGCGCAGCAGAGCGTCAAGCGAATCGATCATCTCCTTGTCGGCGAGCATAGGCAGCCGGTCGCTCATAATCTCGTCAGGCGATTCGCGCCCAGTAAGGTGGCTGTACACCGTACCATCGTCATCGGTAAACTGAAGTATCACGTTTTGCCGTCCGTCGGGGCTCATACGCCGGGATATACCCTTGAAATGCAGGATATTGCCGGGAGAGGGCGCGGATTGGATGTCGAAGATGCGGGTTGCCTTGGCATCAAGAATGACGAATTTATGGCCTGGTTGCCACTCGGAGGCGGAAGAGGGCCTGACCGAAGCCAGAAGCTTCTGTTCCTCGGTTTCTCTGACGGTCTCCTCCATATCCTGACGTGACAGCTTGATTTTCGGAGTACTCTCTATTCCGGTAAAGCACGATGTAAACAGCAACATTGCTACCGTCGCGCCGAGGCCGACGGTAACAATGTGATACAGATTTCTAAGTCTGGCTATGCGGACCGGAATGTACATTCGGCGCCGTTATTTTGACTTACGTTCAATCCAGCGGCGGGCGTTGACGAAGGCCTCAAGCCAGGGGGTAACTTCGTCGTTCCTGTGGCTGTCAGGATAGACTCCGCACTGCCAGGGGAATATGGCGCGTTCAAGGTGGGGCATCATAGCCAGATGCCGACCGTCCTTGCTGGCCACGCCCGCTATTGAGGCATACGAACCGTTGGGGTTGCCGGGATACTGGCTGTAGGCATATTTGGCTATCACGTTGTACTCCGACAGTTTTTCCGGGAACGAGAATTTGCCTTCGCCGTGAGCCACCCAGATACCGAGCTTAGTGCCGCTCAGTGAGCCGAACATCACGCTGTCGTTCTGCGGAATCTCCACGCTGAGGAAGGAGGATTCAAACTTATGTGAGTTGTTGTGCAGTAATTTGTGATGCTCTTTGTGTTCGGGATAAAGCAGCCCCAGTTCGGCCATCAGCTGGCAGCCGTTGCAGATGCCGAGCGAGAGGGTATCCTCGCGTGCATAGAAATTCTTGAGAGCCGTATTGGCTTTTTCATTATAGAGGAAACCGCCTGCCCATCCCTTGGCGGAACCGAGTACGTCGGAATTGGAGAAACCGCCGCAGAATACTATCATATTGACATCTTCCAGAGTCTCGCGGCCTGTCGTGAGGTCGGTCATGTGTACGTCTTTCACATCGAAACCGGCCAGGTACAGACTGTAGGCCATCTCGCGGTCACCGTTCACACCCTTTTCGCGTATTATAGCCGCTTTCACACCGCTGCGCCCAGGACGATAGGCGTTCAGGCCGAGGTCGGCCAGACGGCCTTTCCAGTCTTTGGGCAGACGGAAGCGTACGGGCTGCTTGCGGTAATTGCTGAATCTCTCGGATGCGCATTTCTCGCCGCTCTGGTCGCAGTCGAGCAGCCAGGATGAGCGGTACCATACGTCACGAAGGGCGTCGATATCAAAATCGCGGACAAAATCGCCTTTGCGTATGTGAAGCATGCGGTCGCCGCACCAGGAGCCTATTGCGTGATACTTGACCTGGGCGCTGTCCAGTACATCTTTCGCCAAATCCATTTTTGCATCGGCCACCTGAAGCACGATGGCGGGGTTCTCGGCGAAAAGAATCTTGATTATGTCCTGCTCGCCGAAAGCATCGAGGCATACGTCCATGCCGCCTTTGACGTTGGCGAAATTCATCTCCAGCAGAGTCGTGATTAGACCGCCGGCGCTCACGTCGTGCTGCGCCAGTACGAGGTTGCGCTCTACGAGCTTCTGCAGCGCGTCGAACGTACGGGCGAAATAGGCCGGGTCAGTCACGGTGGGAGCTTCGCTGCCTACTTTGCCCAGAGCCTGGGCGAAAGCGCTGCCGCCCAGTTTCAGGGCATCGGCGCTCATATCTATGTATAGGAGTGTCGATTTCTTTTGTTTGGCCACAGGAGAGGTCACGCGGCGTATGTTGCGCACCTCGCCGGCAGCGGAAATTATTACCGTACCGGGCGCGTACACCTTGTCATCGCCGTATTTCTGAGTCATCGAGAGAGAGTCCTTGCCGGTCGGGATGTTGATGCCTAAGGCGCAGGCGAAATCAGAGCAAGCCTGCACGGCTTCATACAGGCGTGCGTCCTCTCCTTGATTCTTGCATGGCCACATCCAGTTGGCCGACAGCGAGACAGAGCGCAGACCCTGCTTGAGCAGCGCGCCCGAGATGTTGGTCAGCGCCTCGGCTATGGCCAGAACGGAGCCTTTGCCCGGATCTATGAGGGCGGCCTGAGGCGCATGGCCTATTGAGGTGGCGATACCCGCCTTGCCGTGATAGTCGAGGGCTACGACACCGCAGTCTGACAGCGGCAGCTGCAGTTCGCCCTGGCACTGCTGGCGAGCTATCTTGCCAGTCACGGAGCGGTCTACTTTGTTGGTCAGCCAGTCCTTGCAGGCTACGGCCTCAAGCTGGAGTACGAGTTCCAGATACTTGTCTATTTCATCTGCAGTATATGTCACATCGGCATACTCGCGTCTTACAGTGGAGTCAGTCATCACTGTCTTGGGGCTGTTGCCGAACATATCGGCCATGGCCAGGTCAATCGGCTTCACGCCGTCGGCCTGAGTGAAGACAAACCGGTCGTCGTCCGTAGTCTCGCCGACCACGTAGAACGGAGCGCGCTCCCTTTCGGCTATGCGGCGCACCATATCGGTGTGTTGCGACTCCATTACCAGTCCCATGCGTTCCTGACTCTCGTTTCCGATTATTTCTTTTGCCGAGAGAGTGGGGTCGCCTACGGGCAGCGCATCGATGTTTATGTTGCCGCCTGTGGCCTCCACGAGTTCCGAAAGCGCATTGAGGTGTCCGCCGGCGCCGTGGTCGTGGATGCTGACACAGGGATTGTCTTCCATTTCGGCCAAAGCGCGCACTACATTGCTGACGCGCTTCTGCATCTCAGGGTTGGCGCGCTGCACGGCGTTAAGCTCGATGGAGTTGTCATACTGGCCGGTCTCTACCGACGAGACGGCTCCGCCGCCCATGCCGATGCGGTAGTTGTCGCCGCCCATTACCACGACTTTCATGCCCGGTTCCGGCTCCCCTTTGATGGCATCCTTCATGGTTCCGAAGCCCACGCCGCCTGCCAGCATTATTACTTTGTCATAAGCCAGAGTGCGTGTATGCTCCTGGTGTTCGAAAGTCAGCACCGAACCGCAGATCAGCGGCTGGCCGAACTTGTTGCCGAAGTCCGAGGCGCCATTGGAAGCCTTGATGAGTATCTCCTCGGGAGTCTGGTAGAGCCAGGGACGACCGGCGGGGGCATCCATCTCCCAGCCGCGAAGCTCGTCGGGACGGGGATAGGAAGTCATATATACAGCTGTGCCGGCTATTGGCAGCGATGCCTTGCCGCCGCCCAGGCGGTCGCGTATCTCGCCGCCGGTGCCGGTGGCCGCGCCGTTGAAGGGCTCTACTGTAGTGGGGAAATTGTGAGTCTCCGCCTTAAGGGAGATTACGGTCTTGATTTCTTTCTCCTCAAAGAAATCAGGCTTGTCGGGATTGACGGGGGCAAACTGCTGTACTTTAGGACCTTTGACGAAAGCCACATTGTCTTTGTAGGCCGACACCAGAGCGTTGGGATTGACCTGAGAAGTCTTCTTTATCAGCTTGAAAAGGGAGGAAGGCATCTCCTGGCCGTCGATAATGAAAGTACCGTTGAAAATCTTGTGGCGGCAGTGTTCCGAATTGACCTGCGAGAAGCCGAATACCTCAGAATCGGTCAGCTTGCGGCCCAGTTTCTCCTCAAGGGAGTGGAGATAAGATATTTCGTCGGCAGACAGAGCCAGACCCTCTTGCGCGTTGTAGGCGTCGAGGTCGGTAATATATATGATGTCCTCAGGTTTACGTGTAATCTCAAAAATGTCCTTGCCGAGTCCGTCGGGATAGAGGCGCTGGAGCATACGGTCGTACTGCGGCTCGTCGGCTGTAGTCTTGAAGTACTCCTCTATGCGGCTTATGCCGTCCACTCCCATATTCTGGGTAATCTCCACGGCATTGGTACTCCAGGGAGTAATCATCTCTTTGCGAGGACCTATCCATTTGCCTGTAAGCCGCTTGGACTTCAGGGGTGTCGCACCGTCGAAAAGCCACGACAGGCGTGCGAGCATATCTTCACTCAACTCTTTGTCGCTCTCTACGGCTATTACCCGCTGCGACCCTTTCTTGAAAAATGTAATCATCCCTAATTGCAGGTTTCGTTATAGAGTGCAAAGTTAGTCATTTTTTGTGTGACGGCACCCACCCGATGACTAAAAAATATTTTTCACTCCGCCTGCGTTATACAGACATGAGCATTTTCCTTCAATATATCCGCCACGACTGCTTTCTGATGCGCACTCCCGTCTGCACGTGTGTTTTCGATTTTTGGACCGATCCGGACGGTCATTGCGCTTTTCTTGACAGTGTGGACGTTTCCAAACCTTTTTATGTGATAGTGAGCCATCATCATAAGGACCATTTCACGCGCAAGATTTTCCGTTGGGCCGAGCGCTTCCCCAATATACATTATATAATAAGCAAGGATACCGCACGCTCCGTCAGCTATCTTCTGAAGCAGGAGAGCGCTTATAGGGGAGAGTATCGAGTGTCTCCTTCGCTGGTTACGGTCATGAAGCCCGGCGATATTTATGAAGACCCTAATATCCGTATCACAGCCTTCGGTTCCACCGATATAGGCAACAGTTATATGGTGCAGGCCTGCGGTCAGCGTTTCTTTCATGCCGGCGACCTGAATGCCTGGATATGGAAAGATGAGTCCACCAATGCAGAGGTATCGGCTGCACTGCGTGCCTATGACAAGATACTTGATGACATCCGGACGGCCACTGACCGCTTTGACCTTGTCATGTTTCCCGTGGACGCACGTATCGGTAGAGATTATTGGGAAGGCGCCGCGCGTTTCGTGCGCCGCTTCAAGGTCGCCAACTTTGTGCCGATGCACTTCTGTCTGGGTACTGACCTGGAAGAAAACCTGCGGTTTGTCGATGCGGCAATACGCTTTCCACTGTATGCAAACCCCGAATATGGCCATTATTGCGCACTTACGGAACCGTATTCCACACTTAAAGTTGATTGCTAACCTCCACTGAATTAGTGTTATAGTAGCGTGAACAAAAAAACTGCCTTTAAAAATTTGGTCAGTTTGCAAAAAAGATGTAATTTTGCAGTCGGGTAAGTCCTTCACGACCAGCTCCCCCTGAATCCCCCAGGTCTTGACCGAAGCAAGGGTAGGGGGTTGAGCGGTGCGATGAAGCAAGCTTACCCACCTGCCTCTTTAGCTCAGTTGGCCAGAGCACGTGATTTGTAATCTCGGGGTCGTTGGTTCGAATCCGACAAGAGGCTCCCCTTTCCTACACGACAGCCGGTCGCTTACAGACTGGCTGTCTTTTTTTATCGCTTCTTAATGCATGATTTATCGCTATGTCCAGTGAGTTTGACAATGACGATTTCCGCGTAGCCGCGCGGCTGATGGAGTACACGTCCTGCAACCTGTTTCTGACCGGCGCGGCCGGGACAGGCAAGACTACATTTCTGCATCGGCTGCGTGCCGGTTCCGACAAGCGCATAGTCGTAGCGGCTCCTACCGGCATAGCGGCTGTCAACGCCGGCGGCGTGACCCTCCACTCGCTGTTTCAACTGGAGTTCGGGCCATTCATGCCAGGTCTGCGTCGGGCATCATCGGGCCATCGCTACAGCAAAGAGAAGCTGAGGCTGATTCGCAGCATCGACATTCTGGTAATAGATGAAATCAGTATGGTACGCGCCGACTTGCTTGATGCCGTCGACGATGTCCTGCGGCGCTTGCGCGATGCGCGCCGGCCATTCGGAGGCGTGCAGCTGCTTCTTATCGGCGACCTGCAGCAGCTTCCTCCTGTTGTCAAGGATGACGAGTGGGTATTGCTTCAGAATCATTACGACACTCCATACTTTTTCTCATCCCATGCCTTGAATCGCACAGAGTACTGCACCATAGAGCTTACTAAAGTCTACCGTCAGTCAGACCCGCGATTCCTACATCTGCTGCATCGCATCCGCTCCGGCCATGTCTCCCAAGAGATAATCGAAGCTCTCAATGCCCGCTATATCCCCCGATTCGCGCCTGCCGACGGACTGCATCGGGTGCGTCTGACCACCCACAATGCCATAGCCGACAGCATCAATGCTTCGGAGATGGCACGACTGGAAGGAGAGAGCCGGATTTATAAAGCTACAGTAGAGGGTAAATTCCCGGAAAACGTATTGCCGGCAGACCGCGAACTGATACTGAAGCCGGGAGCGCAAGTTATCTTTATACGCAATGACGCCTCCGGCGAGAAGCGCTATTACAACGGTATGCTCGGCACTGTCACAGCGCTTAGGGAAAAGTCCGTGCTTGTGTTGCCCGAAGGAGAGGAATCCCCCATAGAAGTTGTCGCCGGGTCATGGGAGAACCGCCGCTATGAGATAGATGAGCAGACACAGAATGTCAAGGAATATGTCGACGGCGTGTTTATCCAGCTGCCGCTGCGCGCGGCCTGGGCCATAACCATACACAAGAGCCAGGGGCTGACATTCGACCGCGCCATCATTGACGTGGCCGGCGCTTTCGCTTCGGGTCAGACTTACGTGGCTCTGTCCCGCTGCCGTACTCTCGAGGGGCTTGTACTCAGCGCGCCTTTGCGTCCGGAGTCTGTGATTACTGACCCGCGTGTGAACCGGTTTATCGCCACCACTGCCGCGCGCCGGCCCGAAGACAGCCGGATTAAAGTTATGGAGGACAGATATTTTATTTCATTGCTTGACGATCTGTTTGATTTCGCACCTCTCGCTGCCGCTTACGAGGACTACCGCCGAACCGTGGACATGGCGTTTCATACCCTTTATCCCTCGGTCGTCAGGAAGTATGACGAGACCGATGTAGTCGTAGACGAGAAAATCACGAAAGTGGCCCGCGTTTTCCGTAACCAGTATGTCGCTCTGGCCTCCGACCCCGATGCCTCCGACCCCGGTTCCCGGCTTCAGACGCGTGTCAAGGCCGCGGCGGCTTACTTCCTCGACTGTCTCGACGAACTGCACGCCGTCTACCGGGATACTCCGGCAGAGCATGACAATAAAGAAATACGCAAGCGGCTGAAGAATCACAGCGCCGCTTTCGGCGAAGCGTTGCGCCGCAAATTGCTGCTCCTCGGGGCGGCAAAAGACAACTGCTTTACGGTGGCAGACTACCTGCGCAGCCGCTCCCGAAGCTTTGCTGATGCCGACTCTGCCAAAAAGGAGCGCAAAACAAAGGATACCGCGCTTCGCGGCGCACGGCTGAAAGACGCCTCGGTCGTGTCAGAGATTCAGGACAGCACGCTCTTTGCCGCCCTTAAAGCCTGGCGCCTTGAAGAATCGCGCCGGCTCGGTGTCCCGGCTTTCCGCATACTTTCTACCAAGGCATTGCTCAATATAGCCAACGAGCGTCCCCGGACGGTCTCCGATATGCTGGACATAAAATACGTAGGTCCGGCCACTGTACACGCCTATGGCGACCGTATTCTTGACATCATCCGCGAAACGGAGGACAACCATAGTCCGCAGGCGTGATTATTTCCCCGGACAGCTCTTTTTTAAGCAGAATATTAATGCTTGTTAAAAAAGATTGATTAATTTTGCAAGGCATAAGCGAAAATAATCTAACGACCTATAATATGACACAACAACTCAACACTCTGCTGCGCGACAAGGCATGGGCACGCTGGACAGCCCTTGTGCTGCTTGCCGCAGCCATGTTTTTCGCCTACATCTTCGTAGACATCCTGTCGCCGCTGCAGGCGAGCCTACAGTCTCTGAAGGGATGGGATCCCTCGGCTTACGGACACTATACAGGCTCCGAGACATTTCTTAACGTATTCGTGTTCTTCCTGATTTTCGCCGGAATCATCCTTGACAAGATGGGTGTGCGCTTCACGGCTATCCTCTCCGGATGTGTGATGGTGTGCGGCGCGTTTATCAACTATTACGCCCTTACTGATGCTTTCGCCGGCAGCGCTCTGGAAGCATGGTTCAACAATAATCTGAACATCCCTTCTGCCTGGTGGAACATTACCCCCTGGTACGACGGTATGCCCGCCACGGCCAAACTGTCGGCTATCGGCTTCATGATTTTCGGCTGCGGTACGGAGATGGCCGGTATCACTGTCTCCCGCGGCATCGTCAAATGGTTTGAAGGCAAGGAGATGGCATTGGCGATGGGTGTCGAGATGGCTATAGCCCGCGTCGGCGTGGCCGTGGTCTTCCTCGCCTCCCCCGCGCTGGCCAAGTTCGGCGGCGTGCTGAGCGTGAGCCGCCCCGTAGGCTTTACCGTGTTACTGCTGCTTATCGGCCTTATCTGCTTTATTACCTACGCTTTCATGGACAAGAAACTTGAAAAGCAGATGGGCGGCAACGGCGAGGTAGCCGACGACCCCTTCAAGATTTCCGATCTCAAATACATCTTCTCCTCCAAGGTGTTCTGGATTGTCGCTCTCCTCTGCGTACTATATTATTCTGCTATCTTCCCCTTCCAGAAGTACGCCAACAATATGCTCCAGTGCAACCTCGGCATATCTTCCGAGCAGGCGTCGCTGATATTCTTCGTATTCCCGCTCGGCGCGGCTGTCATCACTCCGTTCCTGGGCAACTTCCTTGACCGCAAGGGCAAAGGAGCGTCGATGCTTATATTCGGCGCGTTGCTTATGATAGTGTGCCATCTGACTTTTGCTTTCGGCCTGCCCGCGCTCAAGGGCGATACGCCCGAGACTGTGGCAGACAATACGATGATTACATGTGAAGTCCCCGGCATACCTGTCGAGGGAGACAGCGGCTCGCATCCTGCCGAGATAGTATTCTCAATCAAAAACCTTGCCAACGGCGAGGCTGCCAAAGATTTCCTCGGCAAGAAAGTAGGGGAGACTGTGGTACTCAATCCGCAGACCGTATGTGTTGCTCCCGGCGAGAATCTGGCAGTCAGCGAGGACAAACAGAAAGTGGAGAGCCGCATGACCGAGCTGCTTACATGCGATCTGCAGCAGATACAGTCCGGCGAAATCAAGGCGCAGCCCTACGAGGTAAAGATTACCAAACTCGTGGCGCCCAGCGGCGCGGTCGGTATCATCGTGGCCTACCTGAGCATCATATTGCTCGGCATATCTTTCTCGCTTGTGCCCGCCTCACTGTGGCCCTCCGTGCCTAAGCTCGTGGACGGCAAGCTGCTTGGCTCCGCCTATGCTGTCATCTTCTGGATTCAGAACATAGGCCTGTATGCCTTCCCGATGGTCATCGGCGGCGTGCTTGCCTCCTCCAACCCCGGTATCTTCAATCCGCTTAACTACAACTACACGGTACCCATGGTGCTGTTCGCGTCGCTCGGCGTGCTTGCCCTCATTTTCGGCCTCACGCTCAAGCGTCTGGACGCCAAGAAGCATTACGGCCTTGAGCTGCCGAATGTCAAGGGCAAAGCGGCCGAAGAATCTGCCGAAGCCGAAATGCTGGCGGCAGAAGAATAATCGGTTGTATAAGTACAAATCATAATTATGAGGGTGTCTGTGTACGAATTGCAGACACCCTCCATACTTTTTGACATTTTCAAGCGTTATAACATTGTGAGAAAAGTCTTCAGAGTCATATTATACACCTGCCTGATTCTGTGCGCCACGTTGGCCGCGCAGGGCGAGACGGTAAGCCAGAAGGAGGCCAAGCGTCTGGCCACCCAGTTCTTCAACGCCGCGCACGGACAAGTCATGGCCGAGCCTAAGTTCGTCTACAACGGGCGCCGTCTCACGACCAACTCGCTTTTCCCTCCATTTTATGTCTACAATCATCCTGCCGGCGGATTTGTGGTCATATCGGCCGAGAACAAGGCTTTCCCGATTCTCGGTTACAGCCTGACCGGTGCGTTTGACCCTGACGCGCTGCAGCCCGTTACCAAGGCATTGCTTCGTCTGTATGCTCTGCATATCGAGAATATCAGATACGATTCGACCGTGCCTCACGAGGCTGTGGAGGCTTGGGGCGACCTGCAGCACTACATAGCTGACATACTTGACGCGCCTTACCGCGCCACTGACCCTGTGACCACGGTCGAGGAGGCGCAGCAGGAACTTGACCGGCTGCTGGAGATGAACGACGCGTCCGCCTTCACGTCGGCTGTCTACAGTCCCCAACAGTGGCAGGACGCCATAGACAGCGAGCTGCTTACCCATCCTGATGTCGTGCTGGGACTCGTAGGAGAAAAGGGACTTGTTCCGGTCATAGTCCACGGTCGCAAAGGCGACTATTACCGCATGAGACTTGACGGTCCCAATACCTCGTTATGGAGGCTGCTCCCTACCGAGATTCTTTCTAAGGGAGAGGTGGCTATGCTCGGCGCTCCGTCATACGTAGCCCCTTTGCCCGTTGATGAGGAACCCCATACGTTCTATACAGATTTCGTTCGTGAGTCAGAGGCCGAACGTGCGGCAGCCGATCGAGCCCTGGAGGAGACACTGATTCCCACAGAACCGGTTGTCAGAGGACATGGCGGCGGTCATTTTACTATAAGTCTGCCGGCTCCGGTGCGGGAGATGCGCCTGTACGCTCTTGATGGCTCGATGGTGCAGCGAGATAAATTCCGCGATACCGACACTGCCGTCATAAATCTCAGCAACAATCCCGTAGGATTCTATTTCGCCGTCTTTTTCGGCGATGACGGCCGACACTGGTCAGTCAAGCTGTTCCGCTGACATCAATTATTGAAGAAGACGCAGAAGCGTCCCGGAGTCATCAGATTCCGGGACGCTTCTGTTTTGTTTCATTTCATCACACTGCTGCCGGTCACTCTGTGGCGGCGGCAGCGGGAGCTATCTGTGTGGCGGGCGTGGCTGCAGCCGCCGGCACTGCGGCCGCCGGCACGTCGGCGCGATATTTGGCCTCCCAGCCCAAAGCCGAGGCGCCGAGTACCGCGGCGTCGCTCTCCTTCAGCTCGGAGAGGATAATCTGCGTCTTGCCACGGAAGATGGACATCACGGTCTTGTCCAGCGTCTCGCGCAGAGGCTTGAGCAGCAGGTCGCCGCTCTTCGACAGGCCGCCGAACAGGATGATAGCCTGCGGACTCGAGAAAGCGATGAAGTCTGCGAAGGCTTCGCCCAGAATCTTGCCGGTATAGTCGAATATCTCTTTGGAAAGCTTGTCGCCGGCCATGGCTGCGTCGTAGACATCCTTGGAAGTAATGGTGTCAATGTCCAGATTGCGCAGCGTGGAGGGGTCGGAACGCAGTTCCAGGAATTCGCGGGCCGTACGGGCCACACCCGTAGCCGAAGCGTAAGTCTCCAGACATCCGGTACGGCCGCAGCCGCATGTGCGGCCGTTGTTGCGCTTCACTATGACGTGGCCGAGTTCGCCTGCGTAGCCGTCATGGCCATAGACTACCTGGCCGTTGATTACTATGCCTGAGCCTACGCCGGTACCCAGCGTAATCATTATGAAGTCCTTCATACCGCGTGCTGCTCCATAAGTCATCTCGCCGATGGCTGCGGCGTTGGCATCGTTGGTAATCGATACGGGTATGCCTCCGAAAGCGCGGCTTACCTTTTCGGCCAGAGCGATATTGTCGCCCCAGGGAAGATTGACGCCGTTTTCAATCATGCCGGTATAGTAGTTGGCATTGGGGGCGCCGATACCGATACCCTGTATTTTGTCCTCGGCGTCGGTAGCCTTGAGCAGACGCATTACTTCAGTGTGAAGCTCGTCTACGTAGTCATCGAAGTTGCTGTGTTTGCGTGTCTTGATAGAATCGCTGGCCACTACCTGGCCACGGGCGTCGACAATACCGAAGACGGTATTGGTGCCGCCTATGTCAATACCCAAAACGTATGGTTTGCTCATTGCAGTATAAGATTTTATGATTAATAATTGATTTTGCGTCTGTTATTTCTTTCCTCTATATCTGAAAATATAGCCGACGGCGTCTCAAAGCGCCGCCGGCTACAAAATTACATATTTTCTTAGTACTAACCTAATTTTTTTGCAATAAAGTTGACATTCAGGCTTCGCACGGGTGTCAGAAATGGCTGCTGCCGTCGAAACAATGGGTGCATACTTTGCATTTAGGCAGCCCGATGGCTTCCACCAGGTCTTCAAGCGTACTGAATTTCAGACTGTCCAGCCCGAACTTCTCGGCTATGCGCTTTACCATGGCGTTGTACTCCGGAGTGCCTGTTGTAGCGTATTTGTCGAGATTCTTGTCGGAATCGCCTTCCAGCTCCTTTATTACGCGACGTGTGATAAGCTCCATGTCACTTTTTGATGAAGTGAATCCGATAAAGGGACACCCGTATATCAGCGGCGGACAGGCGATACGGATGTGTACTTCCTTGGCGCCGTAGTCATACAGCATCCTGACATTGTCCTTGAGCTGTGTTCCGCGCACTATCGAGTCGTCGCAGAAAGCCACCTTATGGCCCTCGAGCATCGCGCGGTTAGGTATCAGTTTCATCTTAGCCACCAGATTTCGCAGCTCCTGTTTACCCGGAGTAAAGCTGCGCGGCCAAGTGGGTGTGTACTTTGCTATGGCACGGTGGTAGGGCACACCTTTGCCTTCGGCATATCCCAGCGCCATACCCACGCCCGAATCCGGGATACCGCATACGCAGTCCACCTCGGTATCGTCCTTTTCGCCCATAAGCATACCGCTGTTGAAGCGTACCTCCTCTACGTTGCGCTGCTCGTAAGAAGACACAGGGAAGCCGTAGTAAACCCACAGGAATGAGCATATCTGCATCTCGTCTCCCGGACAGCCGAGCTGCTCGATCTCTTCAGCCGTCACACGTACAATCTCGCCAGGACCCAGGTCGCGTACTTCGCTGTATCCCAGATTGGGCAGCGACGATGTCTCGCTGGTAAGGGCATATCCATCTTCTTTTTTTCCTATTATTATGGGCGTGCGGCCGAGTCTGTCGCGTGCGGCCACGATGCCGTCGGGAGTCAGCAGCAGCATCGAGCATGAACCCTTGATTTTTTTTTGAGCCAGCCGTATGCCTTCGGTCAGAGTCTTTCCCCGCGTGATTATTGTCGCAACCAGCTCGGTAGGATTGGTCTTGCCGGAGCTGAGTTCCGCAAAGTGGGCGCCGTCTTCCAGCAGTTCTTGTTCCAGCTCCTCTATGTTGGCTATCTTGGCCACTGTAACTATGGCAAATTTGCCCAGATGGGAGTTGACCACTATCGGTTGTGAATCATTGTCGGAAATCACGCCTATGCCGCTGTTGCCGGCGAATCGTGACAATGCACTCTCGAATTTTGTACGGAAATATGAATTCTCCAGACTGTGGATGCTTCTTACGAAGCCCTTTTCCGCGTCATACGTGGCCATGCCGCCGCGCTTTGTGCCTAAGTGTGAATTATAATCAGTGCCGTAAAACAGGTCTGTCACGCAATCTTTGCGCAGAATGCAACCAAAAAAACCACCCATAAATGTTTGAAAGTGTTCGTGAAATCTAAAAAATTGAGTCAGGACACATCAATGGAGCTGATGATTCCGACTGTATTAATACCGGGATTTGAGACTGCAAAATTAAGTAATATTCAGCTAACCCGAAAATATCTCGCTGAAAGATTTGGAATTTTCACAATTAAATGTTAATTTTGCATTTCATTGTTAACAGATATCCTGATCCGCAGTCGTGCGCCGGCTCAGGCAGATAAACCTTATCAGGTTATAAATTGTTAATAAATCAGAAAAGCGACTTCGGTTTGCTTTCCTTTGTTAAGTAGAAAGAGATGAAGAAATCGACTATATGGCTCCTTACCATAGTGATGGCGTTCACATTCGGCGGACTGATCTATGTACAGATTCTGTACATGGAGAAGATGACGCGTATGCGCAACGAGCAGTTTAACGAGAATGTCAAGCGTTCGCTCGACGACGTCGCCGGTTATCTTGAGCGCCAGGAGACGCTTCACTATCTTGAGGAGGATATAGAGGATATAGAGGCGGCCTTTTATGGCGATTACTCTTTTGCCGTGGCTTCTGCCGACTCGCTTGCGCCTAAGTCCGAACCGATACCTATTTTTGTCCCTTCGGCAGTCGGAATCGACGGGCGCTACAAGCAGTATCAGGAGATAATACGCAACCAGTATCTCTATCAGAAAGGATTGCTTAATGAAGTGATACTCAATATTATGAGGGAGGCTTCCCATCGTCCTCTGCTTGAACGCAGCGATACGGCGCTGGTAAGGCGTCAGCTGACTCAGGAGCTCAGCGCGTGTGGCATAGTGCAGCCATTTGAGTTCTCTTTTACCGGCCCGTCGCGGCAGATTTTATACAAGACGCCAGGTTTCCCTGCCGGCGATGACGCGGAATACTACACGCAGACCCTTTTCCAAGGCTCGCCCACGCACTACTATCTGAATGTATATTTCCCCACGAAAGGAGATTATATCTATAACTCGGTGCGCTTCCTCATACCTACGCTTTCGTTCACGCTTATATTGCTGATAGTCTTTCTATACACCATAATCCTCGCCTTCAGGCAGAAGCGGATAACGGAGATGAAGACGGATTTCATCAACAATATGACGCATGAATTCAAGACGCCTATATCCACCATCTCGCTGGCTGCACAGATGCTTGCCGACGACTCGGTGCGCAAGTCTCCGGCAATGCTCCAGCATATCTCCACCGTGATTACCGATGAATCCAAGCGTCTGCGTTTCCAGGTGGAGAAAGTGCTGCAGATGTCTATGTTCGACCGCCAGCAGCCCAACCTTAAATTCAATGAAGTGGCGGTCAACAAACTGGTGGAGCAGGTCGTAAGCACGTTTAAGATAAAAGTGGAGAAGTATGGCGGTTCCATCAATATGCGCCTTGATGCCGCCCACGATGTGGTGCTTGTCGACGAGATGCACTTTACCAACGTGATATTCAATCTGCTGGACAACGCTGTCAAGTATGTGCGCCCCGACTCGGAGCCGCAGCTTGAGATTTCAACTTGCGACCTGCCTGACCGCAAGCTTGAAATCAGGGTAAAGGACAACGGCATAGGCATACGCAAGGAACATCTGAAGCTTATATTTGAGAAATTCTACCGTGTGCCGACAGGCAATCAGCATAACGTGAAGGGTTTCGGCCTGGGACTGGCATACGTCCACAAGATGATAACCGCTTTCGACGGCACAATCAAGGTGGAGAGCGAATACGGCAAAGGCACGGAGTTCATCATAACCCTGCCGCTGGAGCCGGGTACATGACAAAAAGAAATAATAATTTAAACAGATACGATTATGGATGACAAATTGAAGATTCTTCTTTGCGAAGACGACGAGAACCTGGGTATGCTTCTCAGGGAGTTTCTCATGGCGAAGGGATTCAATGTAGACCTTTTCCCCGATGGCGAGAAAGGCTACAAGGCTTTCCTGAAAGGGAAATATGACCTGTGTGTGCTCGACGTGATGATGCCTAAAAAAGACGGCTTCACGCTGGCTATGGAGATTCGCAACGTCAACAGTGAGGTGCCTATCATATTCCTTACCGCCAAAAATATGAAGGAAGATATACTCGAAGGCTTCAAGATTGGCGCCGACGACTATATTACCAAACCATTCTCGATGGAGGAGATGGTATCGCGCATCAGCGCGATTCTGCGCCGCGTCAGGGGTAAAAAGGAAAAAGAAATTACCATGTATAAGATAGGTCATTTCACATTCGATACCCAGAAGCAGACTTTGGTCATGGGCGACATATCCAAGAAGCTTACCACCAAGGAGTCTGAGCTGCTCGCTCTTCTGTGTGCCCACATGAACGAGATACTCGAGCGAAACTATGCGCTCAAGAGCATCTGGGTGGATGACAATTACTTCAACGCCCGCAGCATGGATGTCTATATTACCAAGCTGCGCAAGCTGCTCCGAGATGACCCTTCCATCGAAATCATCAATATCCACGGCAAGGGTTACAAGCTTATAGCTCCCGCCTCCGGCGACTGACATAGCTTCGCTGTCTGTCAGCCGGAACATACACAGCGCAGGGGTGTCTGTCTGACGTCCCTGCGCTTATATATTTGTTAACGTATTGCAAATAATATAGCCGCGTGCCATTCCGTTTATTTTTTGGCACGATAATTGTATTTTACGTTACGGGTGTCACTGTATCGTGTGCAGGCACCTGATGAATCAGTATTGAAACAGTATAAAAATATGTCTGAAAATAATCTTAACAAAGTGCTTAGTCTTGCCGGCCGCGAGGCCGAGGCTTACGGCGGTTCCGTCATAACAAGTGAGCACCTTGTACTTGCGTTCCTTCGGGGTAACGACGGTTGTGCCGTGCGCATCTTGCGCCATCTCAATGTTCCGATTGAGAATATCACTTCCGAGATTGAGGAGCATCTGCGCCTTACGTCCGCTTCCGAGCAAGAGGTGGCTACCGTATTCAAGGCCGACAAAGATTATCCTCTGTCGCGCTCTGCCGTGCGCTATCTGCGTCTGGCCATGCGCGAGGCGAGCCAGCTGCAGACTCCGACTATAGCCGGCGAGCATCTGCTGCTTGCCCTTATGCACGACGACAAGGCGCTCTTCAGCGATTTGCTCCGTCATATAAAGGAAACTTATCTCAATTTCGATATAGCCATTTCCAACGTCCGCCCGGATGATCAGCCGGCCTCCGACGAGCCGCGTGCCGGCGGAGACTTCCTCAATGACGACGACGAAGACGATACCGACGACGATGCTCCCGCATCCAAAGGCGGTGCCCCCTTCAATCCGTTCCGCAATCCTGCTTCTGACAAGGGCAATGGCGGTAAAGGCGGCAAAGGCGGAAAGACATCGGATACTCCCGCGCTCGACAAATTCGGATTTGATATGACCAAAGCGGCACGCGAGGGCAGACTCGACCCGGTTGTAGGCCGCGACACCGAGATTGAACGCCTGGCTCAGATTCTCTCACGCCGCAAGAAGAACAATCCCGTCCTGATAGGCGAACCAGGTGTCGGCAAGAGCGCTATCGTCGAGGGACTCGCCTTGCGCATAGTACGCCGTGAGGTAAGCCGTATCCTTTTCAACAAAAGAGTGATATCGCTCGATTTGCCCGGTATGGTGGCCGGTACGAAATACAGAGGTCAGTTTGAGGAGCGCATCAAAGCGGTGGTCGACGAATTGTCTAAGAATCCTGATGTGATACTCTTTATCGACGAGTTGCACACTATAGTCGGCGCGGGCAGCGCTCCCGGCTCGATGGATGCCGCCAATATGCTCAAGCCGGCGCTGTCGCGCGGTGAGGTGCAGTGCATCGGCGCCACCACGCTTGACGAATACCGTCAGAATATAGAGAAGGACGGCGCACTGGAGCGGCGTTTCCAGAAAGTGATGGTAGAACCCACCTCGCCGGAAGAGACCTTGGAGATACTGCGCCGCGTGAAAGATAAATATGAAGCTCATCATAATGTCAGCTATACCGACGAAGCTCTGAAGGCATGCGTGACACTGACTGAGCGCTATGTCAGTGACCGCAATTTCCCCGACAAAGCTCTCGATGCTCTCGATGAGTCCGGTTCGCGCGTGCATATTACCCATATAGTGGTGCCGGAGACCATCGAGAAACTGGAACGTGAGCTTGACGAGACATCGCAGCAGAAACTTGCTGCGGCACGCTCGCAGGATTTCGAGCTCGCGGCCGCACTGCGTGACAAAGAGACGCAACAGCGGCAGGAGCTTGAACAGGCCAAACTCGCCTGGGAGCATGATCTGGATCAGGACCGCCAGACTGTAGACGATGATAAGGTGGCCGAAGTCGTGGCCATGATGACGGGTGTCCCCACCCAGCGTATAGCTCAGGCCGAGGGCAGCCGTCTGCTCAAAATGGGAGACGCGCTGAAGGGAGCCGTGATAGGGCAGGACGACGCCATCGCCAAGACTGTCAAAGCCATACAGCGCAACCGTATCGGACTGAAGGATCCCAATAAGCCTATAGGCGTCTTTATGTTCCTTGGTCCAACCGGCGTGGGCAAGACGCATTTGGCCAAGAAGATATCCGAATACCTGTTCGTATCGCCAGATTCGCTGATACGTATGGATATGAGTGAATATATGGAGAAATTTACCGTTTCCCGTCTCGTAGGCGCTCCTCCGGGCTACGTCGGTTACGAGGAGGGCGGACAGCTTACCGAGAAAGTGAGACGCCGTCCGTATTCGGTGGTGCTTCTTGACGAAATTGAGAAAGCCCATCCCGATGTATTCAATCTGCTTCTGCAGGTAATGGACGAAGGACGGTTGACTGACTCGCTGGGCCGCAAGATAGACTTCAAGAACACTATTATCATCATGACCTCCAATGTCGGGTCACGTCAGCTGAAGGACTTCGGCGGCGGTGTCGGATTCAAGAATGCAGAACCGACGAAAGAGCAGAGCCAGGCCGTGATTTCCAAGGCGCTGAACCGAGCTTTCTCGCCCGAGTTCCTGAACCGTGTGGATGATATCATCATGTTCGACCAGCTTTCGCGCGATGCCATATTCAGCATCATCGACATAGAGCTTGCCGACTTCTACAAGCGTATGGAGGGTCTGGGTTACCGGCTCACTCTCTCGCAGAAGGCAAAAGACTTCATCGCCGACAAGGGTTATGACCGTCAGTTCGGCGCGCGACCGCTCAAGCGTGCCATACAGAAATATCTGGAGGACGATCTGGCCGAGTTGCTGCTCAAGCTGCAGGCCGAAGGCAAGACCTCCGGAGAGATAGCCGCCGACTATACCGACGGCCAGGATAAGCTGACTCTTGAGTTTAAAGAGAATTAAAGTGAATAAATAATGAGATTGATACATCTCGCATGGCAGGAAAGCCGTTTCCGCAGGGACGGCTTTCCTGTCTTTTGTGTCTACGCTTGTAGATAAGTTGTCAACAAAAAATAGCTGTCGGGTTAACTCTTGAACTACAACAGGTTCACGCCCCGGACGGCGCTGTAACTTGCTGACGCGTCTCCAGGGCTATTGCGTATCAAAAAAAATCTGACTAACTTTGCATAGAATTTGGCCGGTTTTATGCGCGGCTGTTAAAATAACTCTCAGATACTAAGTATCTTATAACCAATTTAATGGAACTCAGCTTACATATCGAATATCTGCTGCGCCACCATTCGTGTGTGATAGTGCCGGGCATCGGCGCTTTCCTGCGGACGGAGCGGCCGGCATATTATGAAGCTGAGACAGGCATACTGCATGCGCCGCAGACACAGATCAGTTTCAATTCCTCGATTACGGCTTCCGACGGATTGATAGCCCACTCTGCGGCCCGCAGATATTCCATGAGTTTTGAGCAGGCATCTGTCATGGTGTCCGATGCCGTAGAGCTATATCGCCGCGCGCTCGACGAGGAGGGCGAACTTACCATAGGCCATATAGGCACACTTACCGTAGATGAAGAATCGAGACTTCTGTTTACCCCCTCCCGCCGCAAAGCCCCGGCTATGACTGCTGCGCTATCTCCGTCTGATTATAAGGGCAAGACTGCCATGACGGCTGATGTCTCCGGTAAAGATTGCAAGACCGGAATAAGCGACAGCGGCTATATCAATCTGCGGATACCGAAAGTCGTTATGAAATATGCAGCCATGTTCGCGGTATTGATTATGTGCGGCCTTTTTGTCTCGATGCCTCCCGCTGCCGACCGGTCTGTATCGGCTGAATTTCAGGCTGCCATGATGCCTGCTCCTGCAGTCGCACAGGCTCCTGCGCCTACCGCTGTCGCTGCCGAAGCATCGCCGCAGCCCTCTCTCGGAGAGGATTCAGACCGCTATTACCTGATTGTGGCCACATTCGCTACCGATGCCGAGTGTGATGATTTCATAGCTCAGCAGCCTGACACTGACGGATTGCGGGTAATATGCCACGGTAGCCTGTGTCGCGTGGCCTGTGCCTCGTCCGACTCTTACGATGATTTACGCGCGATGCTCCGCGATCCCCGCTTCAAGGCACGTTTCTCTCAGGGATGGATTTGGACACGCCCCTGATTTGGAGGCCGTTTAAAAGCGCCAGCCTGTTATCCCCCCAATTTTTGTTGAAATCTTTCAGTCTTTGACATAGTTGCGCCATCTGTCTATGAGCGCGGCCATGTCTGCCGGTATTTCTGAATCGAAATCCATTTCCTCGCCGGTACGCGGATGCTTGAAGCCGAGTGTCTTGGCGTGCAATGCCTGGCGTGGGCAGGTGTCGAAGCAGTTGGCTATGAACTGACGGTATTTGGCCGAGGTCGTCCCCTTCAGTATCACGTCGCCGCCGTAGCGCGCATCGTTGAATAGCGGGTGCCCGGTGTGCTTCATGTGTACGCGTATCTGATGGGTTCGCCCCGTCTCCAGAATACATTGTACCAAAGATACATACCCGAAACTCTGAAGTACATTGTAATGAGTTACCGCATGCTTCCCTATGGCCGGATCATCGAAGACGGCCATCTGCAGCTTGTCCTTGGGATTGCGGGCGATATTGCCTGTAATCGTACCGTGTTTCTCGGGCATTTCTCCCCATACCATAGCTACATACCGGCGCCTTGTGGTCTTGTTGAAAAACTGGAGGCCGAGATTGGTTTTGGCATCCGGTGTCTTAGCCACTACAAGCAGTCCGGAAGTGTCCTTGTCTATACGGTGTACCAGACCCATGCGCGGGTCATCGACATCATAATCGGGATTATCCTTGAAGTGCCATGCCAAGGCATTGACCAAAGTGCCGGTATAGTTGCCGTGGCCGGGGTGTACCACTAATCCCGCCGGCTTGTTGACCACCAGCAGGTCAGCGTCTTCATATACTATCTCCAGCGGAATGTCTTCGGGTATTATTTCCAGCTCATAGCGCGGACGGTCCATGACGATGCTTATCACGTCGTCAGGCTTTACCTTATAACTGGATTTTACCGGCTTGCCGTTGACGAGCAGACAGCCGGCATCGGCCGCCTGCTGTATGCGGTTGCGCGACGTCTTCTCCATGCGCGCCACCAGAAACTTGTCTACGCGCAGCAGCGCCTGCCCCTTGTCGGCCGTGAAGCGGAAATGTTCATACAGCTCCCTGCCGTCAGGCAGAGTTATCAGCTTGCCCTCCTCTTCAGGGAGAGCCTCGTCTGCGGGATTGAGATTAAAGTCTTCCGTCATGTCGCTATCATTCAAGGCCTGCGCCGGTAGAGACTGGCTGCGACTGTTCCTCCTCGTTCTCATATTCTTCCTCAAGAGGAATTTCCTCAAATTCGGAATAACTGTTGTACGGCTCGGTAATATACTCCTCGTCAGGGGCGTACGGCTCGTTCAGCTGATTGGCGTATTCGGCATTCTGCAGAGAGTCGGTCAGCGCCGTCTTGCGACCGTCATACACCTCCATCACAATAGTGGCGTTTACCGGTATTTTCTGATGCTTGTAGACCGGGCGGCCGTTCACTGAAATTTTCAGGACGCGGTCCGAATCGCCAAGTACATATACAATCTTTATTTTCTTGAAGCCGAGCTCCTCGAGCTGGACCTTGGCCTGGCGCATGGATATGCCCCTGAGAGCGGGCTGACGCGAGTCTCCCATCGGGTCGATGACCACTTCCTTAGGATGGACGGCGTTGATGTAGAGATATATTTTTCTGTCAGGCTTCACTACGGCGCCCCCGGCAGGAAATTGCTCGATTACCAATCCCGGCTTCACGTTGTCCAGATATAGTGAATCCTTGATTTCGACCTTGAAGCCGGCGGCATGCAGCTTTTCTACGGCTGAAGCGTATGATGAATTGACCACACGCGGCACCACATCCGTCTGGCCATGCTTGGTAAAGAGAGCGAGGCTCAGATAGGCGATAACCAGCCCTAAAAGGGCTACAATGATGATAATCACTATGTTGGCAAGTATGGGATGACGGCCTATGAAGCCTCCTCTGCGTTTGCCGGAATCGTTATTGTCGTAAGCTTTCACAAATTAACACTGTAATTTAAGCGTGCAGACCCCGGAGGGGAGTCCGTTTTCAAAGGGTAAAATTAGTGAAAAAATCGCGTAGCACCAAATTTTTACCGATATTTTGCCATGTCGTGAATTTTTAGTAACTTTGCACTTCAAAGCGCATCATTGAACAATGAGTAAAAAACATATCCTTATCATCAGTGTCTGCCTGCTGTTCCTGACCGGCTGTGGCGAGTATTCGCGTGTCATGAAAAGCAAGGATCTGAACTATAAGTTCGAGTACGCCAAAAAGGCGTATGCCGAAGGCAAGTATGTGCAGGCATCCACCATACTCGAGGGCCTGATTACCCCCCTGAAAGGCGGTCCGAATGGCGAGGAGGCTCTCTACCTGCTCGGCATGAGTTACTATGGCAACAAGGATTATCTCAATTCCGGCGTGTATCTCAAAAGTTATTACAACCGTTACCCCAAGGGCCGATATGCCGAAGATGCGCGTTATTATTGCGGCTATGGCTATTATCTTGATTCTCCCGATCCTCAGCTTGATCAGACCGAGACGCTGAAAGGTATCGAGGAGCTTCAGGGATTCATGGATTATTTCCCCCGCAGCGAGAAGGTGGCTTCAGTGCAGAATGCCATTTTTGAGTTGCAGGACAAATTGACTCTCAAAGAGCTGCAGAACGCACAGCTGTATTACAACCTCGGCACCTATATGGGCAACAATTACGAGAGCGCCGTGATAGTGGCTGACAATGCTCTGAAGACTTATCCTTACACCAAGTACAAAGAGGAACTGGAGATGCTGAAACTCAAAGCCAAATATCAGCAGGCGCGCCAGAGTGTGGAGGAAAAGAAAATAGAGCGTTACCGCGAGGTTATAGACGAATATTATTCGTTTACAAATAACTTTCCCGATACCGAGAACCGCAAGGAGGCTGACAATATTATGAAGATTGCACGGCGTTACGTGAAAGAATGACATAGTGTGTCGGCTCCACGCTTTTTTTACAAAGAAACTATATAATGGAGAAGTCGTACTAATCATCCTCTGAGGACGAGCGGCTTCGATAGGAATCAGAAGATTATATACAATGGACTACAAAAAGACAAAAGCTCCTGTAAACACTGTGACCCGCGACATGATAGCACTGTCCGAGCCCACTGGAAATGTCTATGAGACTGTATGCATTATCGGAAAACGCGCTAACCAGATAGCCGTCGAGATGAAGAAAGATCTCGAAAAGAAGCTTCAGGAATTTGCTTCTACCGATAATATGGAAGAAGTTTCTGAAAACCGCGAACAAATCGAGATTTCCCGTTTTTACGAGAAGCTGCCTAAACCTACGCTGATAGCCACGCAGGAATATCTGGAGGGCGGCCTGTACTTCTCCAATCCGGCCAAAGAGAAAAACCATCTGGACGACTGAGACTGCGGAAACCTTAGTGTGCGTATCGCAACAACTTTCTCGCAGTCGGCTCAGGCCGATTGGCGCTTCTGAGGGAACGACGGACACTTTCCTTTATATATGTCCTCTGTCTTAAATCGCCGCTCTGAGGATGCATGGTAAGTTCTAATCAGAATGGGATTGCCTTGTTATAGAATTATCAATAAATTAAGAGGGTGTTTAATAATAAACGTTAATTATGGGTCGGAATCGCAACTTGGATTTTGCCATGCAGGCGAGGGAGCATAGCGGGCTATGCGACTGAGACAAAGGGTAAAATACATTTGCGATTCAGTAACTTGGATAAAGTTAAAAATATTAATAAATGAGGGTTGAATATAAAAACAATAGTTAATGTCCGCCGGATTTTCGCCATAATCCGGCCACGTCTCAGTCGCATAGCCCGCTATGCTCTTTCTACTTAACCGTATTCTGTCTGAAAATCCGTCGCCCATAATTAACGTTTATTATTAAACACCCTCTAAAACTGATGGATATGAAGAAGATTCTTTTAGGTCTTACAATGGCTCTGGTAGCCCTTTGCCTGCCGGTTCAAGCGAGCGCCTATTCCGAAGAAATGGCTCAATTTGCAGAAATGCTAAACAAGGAGTTGTCACAGGACAATTCTGCGCAAAGCGTGAAGTACGACGGTACAAACATGATTTTAACCCTAAACGTGAAAGGGCAGCTCAGTGCGGAAGAGTTAAATCTCATGAGTCTGGTACTCGGCACACCCGAAGGAAAAGCCATGATTGTGCCTCAGATAAAGCAGATGCTGGGAGGAGATGATGACGCCAAGCTCTTTTTCCAGGTTCTCCAGTCCGCAAACACTGGTTTTGAGCTCAGACTGGATACGGGCGAGAAGGTTTTTACTTTCAATCTCGAACCCGAGGATTTGCTCTGAAATAGGCTGAGCCGCTCAGAATACAAAAATAAAAAAGCTCTCCACTGGAGAGCTTTTTTGTACCCCCGTAGGGAATCAAACCCTAATCTGATGAACCGGAATCATCTATTCTATTCGTTGAACTACAGGGGCGTGCTGCTGCACCATCGGGTGCGTTTCACAATGCAAAGTTACGAAATTTATCCGAATTATGAAAATTTCTTTCGGATTTTGTGAGATGGAGCGGCTCCGGCAAAAATTATTAATTGCAAACAAATTGTTAATTATGAGAAGAATAGAAGTGTGCTGCGGTTGCATGGAGGATGTCATCGCGGCAAGAGACGGCGGAGCCGTACGCGTAGAGCTATGCTCGGCGCTCGGTGTGGGTGGAGTAACCCCGTCCGCCGGACTGATAGTAGGCGCCGTAAGAGAGCGGGGCGACATGAAGATACATGTATTGATACGGCCACGCGAGGGCGACTTTGTGTACACGTCACGCGAGGTAGCCGTCATGGAGGCGGATATCGAAGCGGCAAAGGCCGCCGGCGCTGACGGTGTGGCGATAGGCGCGCTTAAGGCCGACGGGACAGTGGACGAGGAAGCCATGCGCCGCCTGTTGGGACATTGCGCCGGCATGTCGGTCACATTCCACCGGGCTTTCGACGAGTGCGCAGACCCGTTGGCTACACTTGAGACTCTTATCGGTTATGGGGTGGACAGAGTGCTTACTTCCGGTTGCCGGGAGTCTGCGGCCGAAGGAGCTGAGCTTATACGTCGCCTTGTCGATGCTGCGGCCGGACGCATTATCATCATGCCCGGAGCCGGTATTTCTCCCGCGAACATAGCCCGGATAGAACAAATGACAGGAGCCCCGGAGTTTCACGGCACTGCGTCAGACAAAAACGAGCCGCAACGCGCCAGCCGTCTGTTCGGACTGACGCCGCGCCATACTTCGGCAGCCATTGTGAGACAGTTAGTCGAATCTCATTGATTCTGACGGACGGATGCGTCCGGCCATCTGCGAGGGAAGAATCAGCACCAGATAGATGGCGCAGACAAAAGCCAGATTGATGTAGACCAGCGGCATCGGAGCCAGACTTACCGGCACAAAATCAATGAAATAAGCCGAGGCGTCGAGCGGAATAAAGTGGAAGAAATACTGAAGCGATATTATCAGGAGAGCCACGCCGTTGCCTATGAGCAGCCCCGTCAGGCCGATGCGTACTGCCAGTAGGACAAATATGCGTCTCAGTTTATGCCTTGACAGTCCTAATGCACGCATTACGCCTATGAAGCGCACTTTCTCCAATATTATGATCAGCATGCCCGATATGAGAGTGAACATGGCGACCAGAGTCATCAACACGAGTATGATGGCCACATTCGTATCCAGCAGATCGAGCCATGCGAAATAATTGGCGCCCTGCTCCAGGACAGTAGACAGCCGGAAGCTTTGGTTTATCTCGCCTTGATCTATCGCATTATTCAATGCGTAAGTGAGTTGCGGAAGGTATTCGTCCAGCCGGGAGAAATCGGCTGTCGTAATCTCGACAGCCGAAATATCTTCGGGACTTACTCCTGACATCTGCTGGACCACATCGATGTCTCCGTAGATATAATAATCGTCGTACGCATCGAAATGCGTGTCGAAAATACCGCTGACTATCATCGGACGGGCACGCAGCTCGTCTGAAACAAGATATGTGTTTACAGTATCTCCGGGATGAAGCGTCAGTTTGCGGGCTGTGGAGCGCGAGACCAGTATCTCGCGCATGCTGCCGGCCGGCTTCTTTCTGTCCGGCTTCCGCCCGGCCACAAGATGGCTGCTGAGGAAAGAGTAGTCGAAGCCGGTGTCCACACCACGCATATATACTCCTTTGAACGCCTGTTTAGTCTTGAGCAGCACAGGCGCGGAGGCAATATAGTCTATGCGCGTCACAAACGGCAATCTGCGGAGCGCCGAGTCCAGAGCCGCGTCCCGCACGATGCTTCCTTTCGGAGAATCCTCCATATTGGCGTACAGCGTAACATGAGCGTCAAAACCTGTGATTTTGTCGCGTATCTCACGCCGGAAGCCCTGTACGACGCTGACCGCCAGAAGCATGATGCATATAGACAGCGCTACGGAAATGATGGCTACCTTTACCGCCGGGGAGCTTTTGCCCCCTGACTCGGACATGGAGATTCTCGAAGCTATATACAGCGGAGTGTTCACCCTCTTATTCTCTGATACGGTCGGGGTATGCCTCCAGAGCCTTCTGGAGTACGGTCAGCGCTTTGGCCAGATCCTCGCGGCACAGTACGTATGCCACCCGGACTTCGTCCTTGCCCGCTCCGGGCGTAGTATAGAATCCGGCGGCAGGAGCCATGAATACAGTCGCTCCCTCATATTCGAAATCGCTGAGACACCATTTGCAGAACTCCTCGGCATCGGGCACCGGCAGACGCGCTACAGTGTAGAACGCTCCCATAGGGATAGGGGAGTAGACCCCGGGAATCTTATTGAGTCCGTCGACCAGAAAATTGCGGCGTGCCACATATTCATCGTACGTAGCCCGCAGATACTCGCGTGACGCTCCTATCGAGGCTTCGGCTACGATCTGTCCGAGCAACGGCGGCGACAGACGTGCCTGGCAAAACTTCATGACGTTTTTCTTCAGCTCGGCGTGACGCGTGATGATGGCGCCTATACGGATGCCGCACTCGCTGTAGCGCTTGGAGACGGAGTCGATGAGTACTACCTGATTCTCTATGCCTTCCAGATGGAATGCCGAGATATACGGAGCGCCGGTATACGTAAACTCGCGGTAGACCTCATCAGAGAAGAGAAACAAATCGTGCTTCTTGACAAGATCACGTATGCGGTTCATCTCGTCGCGCGTGTAGAGGTATCCGGTCGGATTGTTGGGATTGCATATAAGCAGCCCCTTGGTCCTGGGGGTAATCAGCTTCTCAAATTCCTCTACAGAGGGCAGCGCGAATCCATCGTCGATAGAAGACTGCACTGTGCGTATTACGGCGCCCGCGGAGATGGCGAACGCCATATAGTTGGCGTATGCCGGTTCCGGTATGATGATTTCATCGCCGGGATCAAGACAGGCCATAAAAGCGAACAGTACGGCCTCCGAGCCGCCGGTGGTCACTATGATGTCGTCCGCAGTGACGTTGATATCATACGAGTGATAATATTCCGCCAGTCGTGTGCGGAGGGAGAGCAGTCCTTCCGACGGACTGTACTCCAGTACTTTTCGGTCGATGTGGCGTAATGCTTCCAGTCCTTCGGGGGGAGTGGGCAAGTCAGGCTGGCCTATATTGAGATGGTATACGGTGGTTCCACGGGCCTTGGCCGCATTGGCCAGAGGCACGAGCTTGCGTATAGGCGACGCTGGCATACGGGTGCCGCGGTTAGATACTTGAGGCATAATAATGATTGACTTTCTAATTATAACAATCTCCACCACTCAAAAGATTGGTGGCCGGCATAACTGCGGGCCGGCCGCAGGCTTGCAGGACAGTAGGGATTACTGTGGCGCAGCCTCAGCAGACCGACATGACGGCATCCGGGCCTCACAGGCATACCGGCATAAAAAAAGCTAACCACCTACGCAGTGTAAGTGATTAGCTTCCAAAGAGTGTCCGAGATGAGATTCGAACTCACACGCCCCAACGGGCACTACCCCCTCAAAGTAGCGTGTCTACCAATTCCACCACCCGGACATGACTGACGGTTGTACCGTGAGCGAAAAACGGGACTCGAACCCGCGACCCCAACCTTGGCAAGGTTGTGCTCTACCAACTGAGCTATTTTCGCATTTATTGATTGTGAACCCATGAGGGGAGGGCTCTGGATTTCGGAAGCTGACGCATCCGCTCACAACCGTAAGTCATCTATGTCAATGTGCTTTGTTTGAGCGAAAAACGGGACTCGAACCCGCGACCCCAACCTTGGCAAGGTTGTGCTCTACCAACTGAGCTATTTTCGCGTTTTTCTGAGTGTTTCGCCTCTGTTTTTACCGTGGCGTTTTCCTCTTTTGCGTTGCAAAGTTAGACACTTTTTCCGAACTGGCCAAATTTTCAGACGATAAATTTTTGCTTTTTTTGAGCCACCACGGGTAAGTGATTATCTTTCAATTATTAACAACACTCAAAAAATTGATGTTCCGGCAGGATAATCACATCAATCCGAATGATTTTACCGCGTTCAGAACCCTGTACACGCCGTAAATACTCGATTTCGGAATTACCATTTCCGGATATTTCGGGTTTTTGCTTCTGGCTATGATCTGGTCCTCATTCTGACTCGGAAAGACATCTTTGACAAACGCGCCATTCTCCGTATCAATTACTACGGTATGCCCCCACGGCAGAAAAGCGGATTCGTTGATTCGCTTTATAAATATTATGGTGCCATCGTGAAGCATGGGTTCCATGCTGTCTCCCGAAATGGTCAGAGCCAGATCAGCGCCACGGGTGGGGGAGTAGATGGTCTCACATTGCTCACGCAGCTGTCCCTCGCTGAAAGCGCGTATGGGGCCTGCGAATGCGGATACCGGCAGCAGCGGCACCCTGCTTTCAGCGCTTGCCGAAGACTCCTCCGATTGCAGAGAGGCTTCCAGCATCGGTCCGGAACCCAGCAGCAGCCAGGTCATATTGATTTCCGGAAAACGATTGCGCAGTTTATTGGCCACCTCACGAGAAAAGCCATGCTTACCGTTTTTTATATCATACAAGGTCTGAGGTGTCGACAGACCCGATTCTTCGGAAAGGCGTTTGATGTTGAATCCGGTGTGGCGGCAAAGAGCTTCTATCTGCCTGGCTCCGGACACAGCCTCTGAATCAAAAATGCGTGCGGTCATAGGTGTTTAAAATTATATATTTCGGATACTGTAATAGTAAGTATGTATCAATATTAGTATGTATCCTGATTGTTAGTTTAAAGTATAATACGCCACAAAGATAATAATAATAATCTAAATTTCAAGGCCAATACTTTATTTTTTTACGTTTATGCCCGAAATATCCACAGTTATCAACAGCCTCCCGGATGTGGTTGTGTAGCACACCGTGGCACTGCATTATTAAGGGGCGTTAGTTATATTTAATTCGATTCTTTTTCTCTTAGTCGCAGTTGATTTAAGGCTCTAAACAGCGGGTTATTGAGAAAAAATCGCTAATTTTGTACCTACAACAACGATAACAAGTGGAAACGCCAAGTGAATTCTTCATACCCGATAACGAGATCCGACTCTCGGAAGAGCTTGATTACAGCCGTGTAGATGAATATATCCACTCGGCAGAGGCGTTTTCGCGCTCATCTTATCAGAGCGTCTATATCATCGACTATTTCAGGCAGAACTTTCTATATGTATCACCAAATCCGATGTTCCTGTGCGGACTGTCGCCAGAACGGGTAAAGGAATTGGGATACCGTTTCTACCTTGACTTTGTTCCGGAGAATGAACATCCGCTGCTGCTTACCCTCAACAAAGCCGGGTTCGCCTTTTATAACGATATTCCTGTCCATGAGCGCAAGGATTGGTATATTTCCTACGACTTTCATATTCTCAACTGTGGTCGAAAGATTATCATTAACCACAAGCTGACCCCGCTTGCTCTTACATCCGACGGCAGGATATGGCTTGCCCTGTGTGTTGTATCGACTGCTACCCACACCGACCCGGGACATATCGAAATGCATCGTGTAGGCGCTTCCGAATACTTTGAATACAGTACCGTTTCACGCAGATGGATTAAAAAGCAGATGCCCTCACTCACTGACGGTGAGAAATCGGTGCTGACGCTATCCATTCAGGGTTATACGATGTCTGAGATTGCCGACAAGATTTGTCTTTCACCCGACACCATCAAGAAATATCGCAAGCAGATATTCGAGAAATTGGAAGTCCGCAATATTTCGGAGGCGATAGTGGCGGCGACCAATAACAAGCTAATCTAAATTCTTGCAGAGATATAATCTCGGAAAATGCTTCACATCGCGTCTGACGGCGATGTTGGTCGCTATCCTTGCGTAGATGTGCGCCGCTGTCCGCTGTGCTGCATCGCTCGTCTTAGTCTTTCTTATCGCAGGTAGAGCGAACTGTGTAACCACTCACACCCTTGATAATTATTACTCTGCAAAATTAGGAGTATAATGATTGTTGTGCCATACTCAAAAGGGCACGTTTTCTATCCGAGATGCAATCGTACCCATTTGGGTATGGCGAGGAATTTTCAGCGGATGTAATTTTGCATCAGAAATCAAAACAACAATGATATGATACGAATAATCACGGTCTTTTTTATAGTGCTGATTTCAATATCAGGAGTATCTGCACAGGATATTGCAAGAGTCGAATATAAGGAGTTTGATTCAAAGAATTTCCCTTTCAAGCGTCCTTATCTTATTATTACCCCGGAGGATTATGACACTAACGTCAATTCCGATTATGATGTCATCTATGTGTTTGACTCGCAATGGCGTTCAAGATTCGGACTTGTACACAATCTGATGCATTATGGTTGTCAGGAGTTAGTGTCCCCAAATGAAAATGCACATCAATATATTGTTGTAGGTATTCCATCCCAATATATTCCGGAATATGAATACGACAGAAACCGAGATTTCTATTCCGCACCGGTTAACATCCCTCTGCCTGAGGGAATGCCTGAGGGATATGGATGCGCCCCTCAATTCAAGAAATTCCTTAAAGATGAACTGATGCCTTATATTGATTCACATTACCGCACAACGGGTCATACTCTCGCAGTGGGTCATTCTTTGAGTGCCTCTTTCATTCTTGACGCATTGGAAACAGAGGATATGTTTGATGATTACATTGCCTTGTCGCCAAATCTTTGTTGGGACAATAATCTTTGGGCGGACCGTCTTATAAATTTCAATTTCAATGACGGCAAGCCACGATACTTCTTCTTTAATATGGCTAACGAACGTGAGGACACCGGATGGGGGCCTGATTGGCGTCCGGCTTACGACAAGGTAAAGAATCATTTTGAATCAACTGCTTTACCTGACAATATTGTGATGAAATTCAACGAATCGCCACAATACGACCATGATCAAAGTTATCAGCCTGTGATTATTGATGCCCTCAAAGACTATTGCATCTATCGGCTTACGCACGGTCACGAACCTGTAAGCAAAGAGGTATATCCGGTTCATATCGAACTCAAAGGTAAATCATTAAGCGGTGATGTATATATAACAGGAAATCAGGATGCGCTTGCAAACTGGAATCCGATGGGTGTAAAGATGAATCAGATTAATGATTCCACCTACACGATTGACCTCAATCTTAGACTGCCCGCTGAATATAAATTTACGCAAGGCACATGGGAGCAACAGCCGTTCCCTAAAAACACCGTGCCCGGTAATCTCAGTATTGATAACCCCAAAAAGACTGTGAAATATTACGAAACTTATTAAACCGTAATGCCCGTAATGCCCAAACGAAAATAAAAAGAAAAATTTTGTGTATTCCTGAAAAAGGTTGACTCAGTTTGGTATGTTTACTGACTTAGGTTTACTCTATGTATGTGTAGGGTTGACTAACCCGTCTTATCCCTGGGCGGAGTTGCAACCGCATCGGGAAAGAACTTGACGAAATTCCCCATTTTCCATACATAGCTGCGGACGGTGGTATCTGTCTCTGCGTGACATGTCGATGACTGAGACAGATGCTTACGCCACATGTTTTTAACGCACTCTATCTATCTTAAGAATGAAGCGGTGTTTTTCCTTGGGATTTCGTTAAAGTTTGGCCTCGGAAGCTCGGTTGAATAACTTTGGCTATGCTCCGGCGAATATAGCTTTTTTCGGGATTTCTGTGCATAGCTGTATTTCGTGCAAATAAAAAATCCTATTCATCCAAAGGATAAATAGGATTTTGCTTAAGTGTTGTCTTAGAAGGACTCAGAATTATGAATGACGGCGAATGAAGGTAAAATTTATTGGTAGTGTGTATCAGCTAATTAGAGCGATTTTGAATGTTAATAAATTCATAGGTATTTATCTCAACGCACTTTTAGTTGTGCAAAAACGTTATACTTGCACAACGGTATTTTGAAATGCACAACCACCTATGGAAAGAATAACGATCTATCTCCGCACGACCAAAACGAGCGGTAAAATAAGACTTCGCTTCCGGCTTACAGAGGGACGGGAAGTCCAGCTCTTTCATAAGAGCAATATCGAAGCTGATTTGGCGGACTTGAAAAAGTTTGACATGGATGGCTCGCTGAAACCGCGCGTCAGCCTCTACAACGAGGACTTGCGTATTGGGATTACACGCGAGATTGATGCGATGCACGAAGCCTATAAGCAACTGAAAGAGGAATGTCCTGAATTTGACGCCACCGACTTTGAGGCAAGAATTGATATGGTTCTCAATCCGGAGAAATACAATATAGTCAAGACGGAGGAAACAGAAACACTGCTGGCACGTTTCGACCGCTACATTGACGGGCTGAAAACATACGGCACAGTCAGTGAGGGGAGAGCCAAGATCTACAAGATTGTATGGGATAAACTATCACGTTATCTTATCATTTTCAAGAAATCGCGCTATACACCGGAACAGTTCACTCCGGAAGATATATTGGCATTCCGGGAGTTCGTCATCAATGAATACAAATATGTCGATAAGCACAAGGCGATATATGGCAGCCTGCAAAAGATCTCCATACCGACCAAGCAGGCGAGTATCAACACGGCATCGGCGAAACTCCGGGCATTACAGGCTTTCTTCAATGAGCTGGAGGATAATGACGAGATTTTGAAATCTCCTTTCAGACGCCTCACCAAGAAAAGGAGGAACGAGGCACTAAGGGAACAGTATGACGACCCATTCTTTCTCCGTTATGAGGAAGTTCAACTGATAATGGCTGCAGATGTGCCCGACAGCCTGAAGGAAACCAAAGATGCCTTTCTTCTTCAGTGCGCTCTCGGCTGTCGTATCGGAGACTTTATGAAGTTGTCGATGTCGAATGTTGCAGTTACAGATGACGGCATTCCTTACGTTCAATATCTGCCCAAGAAAACCATGAAGACGCAGAATGACCGCCGGGAAAAGAAAACGCCATTGATGCTGTTTGCGTTGGAAATCGTCAAACGCTCCGGTTTCAAATTTGGCGTCCTCAAATACACCTCTGGCAAAAGCGGATACAATGCAAAGATTAAGAAGCTGCTTGAACATTGTAAGATTGACCGACTGGTTAACCAGTATGATGAGGCAACAGGCACGATGAACCGAGTGCCGCTACATTCAGTCGGCAGTAGCAAGCTCTGCCGTAAGACACATATTGACATCGCCAACAAAGCGCAGGTAAATATGTATGCCACCGGACTTCATGAAGTAGGCAGCAGCGCAGTTGAGCACTATTCAATGCTCGAAATCCGCGACTTATTCCTGCTCCTCTGCGCTGCGTTCAATCAGCCCCGATACCGGGTTGATAAGCAACTGAATGTTTTGACGGATGCCGTGTCGGGTGTATCGTAAAAAATCTCTGGCTTTTACATTTGTGTAAAACATTTTTTGTAACTTTGCGTTGTAATTTCAAACGAAAGAATTATGAGCGAAGTAGAACTCCTCTTAGTCAACAGCAGCGACAGCTGCACTATGTACACTATTCAGTTCCTGTCTGATGATATGAGCGAATTTGAAAAATTCGTTACCAAGTTCAGACAGGATGCAGAACTGAATCCTGACTTTCAGGCGATAATGAGATTCGTTGAACAGATTCTATCCAACGGCGCACTGGAGCGGTACTTCCGCAGAGAGGGCAAGATGAACGACTCAGTTGTCGCACTGCCGGTTTTGAAATCAAAACTCCGCTTATATTGTCTGCGGCTTACCGACAAAATTCTCGTCCTCGGCAATGGCGATGTGAAGAACAGCCGGACATATGAGGAAGACAACACGTTGCAGGGTTTCGTCATGGACTTGCAGAAATTCGAGCGTTTGCTCCGACAAGAAGTGCGTTCAGGCAATGTGGAAATTACGGAAAAAGAAATTGTAACCGATAAAACCTTTGATTTATGAGGACCGCCAACATTTCTTTACAGGAAATCTTCAATGAGATACCTCAGGAGAAGCGTGAGGAAACCAGACTCTCTTTTGCCATCTCTAACAGACTGGACGCCCTTATGCATGAAAAGGGTTTGAATAAAAAACAGTTTGCCGAAGCTCTCGGTAAACGGCCTAACGAGATAACACGTTGGCTGAGTGGAGAGCATAACTTTACGATCTCTACTCTCGCCATGCTTTCCTCCTTCTTCGGACAGCCGATTATTACTGTGGAATAGTACCTTGTATAAGTGAGGAATTATATGTCGAGGGCCGGGGGATTCCCCCGGCCCTCGAAGCGTCGTGTTTGAGGGCCTGAGGCCCTGGTTCTTACACTTTTTTGACGTAGAGGTACTTGGGGTAGCGGCCCAGGACGCAGAGGGTCACGGGGCAGACCCAGATCTTCTTCAGGCTGAAGCCGGCGAAGCCGGTGGCGTCGTAGTGCGAGCCGCCCGTGAGCGACTTGTCGAGCTGACGGAGCTCGACGTGTCCCTCGACCTCGAGAGGGGTCTCCGAGGGGATGACGTGGATGGTGACCTTGTGGGTCCCCTCCGTGTCGAGGAAGGTGAGGAGGTCGTCCGACCCCGCCACCATCTCGAGGTTGCCGCGGTTGCCGTCCCACGGCATGTCGATGTACCAGCGGTCGTCCGGATCCTGGACGAAGGTGAGGGTGTACTCCCCACGGCCGTTGGAGAGAATGCCTTTTACGAAGTGGTGGATCGCGCGGAAGTTGTTGATGAAGTCTGACATAATTTTTCTGTTTTTAGAGTTGATGATTGATTTTGATGACCCAAATTTACAACCTGAAGCACCCCTAAAAACAGAGTAAAAAATTTCGGAAGATTTTACGTAGCTTCTAACTAACTGATTATCAGGAGTTTGTGTGATTATTTAAAAATTCAGTTTTTAG
>JAGBIJ010000029.1 GCA_017935045.1 Muribaculaceae bacterium | reverse complement strand
GCAACGCGGCTGGCAAATACGCCAGCCAGCCGCTCAGAGCAAGCTCCGCAGCTCAGCCCAAGGGCTGCTCCGCTTGCTCTGTGCCACGAGCCGAAAATAAATAAAAGTTAAACCGTCCAACAAAAGGGGCGCACATCAAAAACAGAGTACTCGTCCGCGAAAACGGGCAAAATCGCGGACGGGCGGCACAAAAACAGAGTAGTCGTCCGCGAAAACACGCAAAATCACGGACGAGCGGGATCTTCGACGATTTTCCGCCACTAGCCCACCCGAACATTTGTCCGTCACCAAAAGCACCCGCATTTTGCGTCGGTATTCCCGGTAGCTTCAGATTAGTCATGGTGTCAGGCTCAACTTTCCTTGACCCCGCAAACCTTAAGGCACACTAAAACGCAATATGAGGCCTGTAGAGCACATTCATGTGCCTTAAGGTTTGCGCCGGGTTGAAGAAATCAACGCTAGTACCGCTCGTCCCAGTCGGGGTGGGCGGGGTCTTCAGCGGCGAGGGCTTCCTGCAGGGAGAGGCCGAGGGCGAGAGCGACTCCTTCGCCGTAGGAAGGGTCTGCGCGGTAGCAGTTGCGGATGTGACGCTGCTTGATGAAGAGGGCGGCGTCGCCCATGGCCCGCGCAGTGTTTTCGCAGGTCTCGATCCTGTCGCGCAGAGACATCAGGCGCCAGAGTTTTCCCGGCTGGGTATAATAGTCGCGGTCATATTCGCGTTCGTCATAATTATATACATCGCCCATGGAAGCAAGCGGAGGTTCTTTTGCTGACGGGGTATCTTTCCATTGCCCGTAACTGTTTGGCTCATACGATATTGTACTGCCGAGATTGCCGTCTGTGCGCATCTGACCGTCGCGATGAAAGGCATGGAACGGACAGCGCGGGCGGTTGACAGGTATCTCGTTGTAATTCACTCCAAGACGGTATCGCTGAGCGTCGCCGTATGAAAAGAGGCGGCCCTGAAGCATCTTGTCTGGCGAGAAGCCTATGCCTTCGATTACATTTGCCGGATTGAAGGCTGCCTGCTCCACTTCTGCGAAATAGTTCTCCGGATTGCGGTTCAGTTCGAGAATACCGACATCGTGAAGCGGGAAATCTCCGTGATACCATACCTTTGTAAGGTCAAAAGGATTGATATAGTAGTCTCTCGCCTGCTCTTCGGTCATAAGCTGCACCTGCATGAGCCAGCGCGGATAATCCCCTCTTTCAATGGCCTCGAAAAGGTCACGCTGATGGGATTCGCGGTCCTTGGCTATGACTGCTTCCGCCTCAGCGTCAGTCAGATTCTTAATGCCCTGAAGGCACTTCAGATGGAATTTCACCCATGTGCGTTTGTTATCCTTGTCATAGAAACTGAAGGTATGGCTACCGAAACCATGCATGTGGCGGAACGAGGCAGGAATCCCTCGCGGCGACATGGTTATAGTCACCTGATGAAGTGCCTCCGGAAGCAGAGTCCAGAAGTCCCAGTTGGAATTGGCAGAGCGCATGCCCGTGCGGGGATCGCGTTTGATGGCATGGTTCAGATCCGGAAATTTCAGCGGATCACGCAGGAAAAATACAGGGGTATTGTTGCCCACAAGGTCCCAGTTGCCGGTTTCTGTATAAAATTTCATGGCGAAACCTCTGATATCCCTTTCCGCATCTGCGGCACCACGCTCCCCTGCCACTGTGGAGAAACGCACGAAGCATGGAGTCCTTTTCCCTATCTGCGAGAATATCGACGCACGGGTATATTGAGAAATATCATGTGTAACCGTAAATGTGCCGTATGCTCCCGCTCCTTTGGCGTGCATTCGTCTCTCCGGTATGACCTCGCGGTCAAAATGCGCGAGTTTCTCAAGAAGCCATGGATCCTGCAATGTCACCGGGCCTCTCTGCCCTGCTGTCTGAGTGTTCTGGTTGTCGGCTATCGGACGACCATTTTCTGAAGTAAGCCGTTTCTTGTCGTTCTTTTCCATATTATAAAAAATTGATGAAACGGCGCTTTCCTAAAACTGTGCCAGAATTATAATACTGATTACCGAATAAATTCGTACATTTGCCGCGAATTTAAGTAGTGTAGTAAATAATAGAATAAATCATGGATTGGTTGGAAAATCTTCTTTTCAATTCCGACTCCATCGCGCACATTGTTCTCCTTTACTCGATAGTCATTTCGTTAGGAGTGCTGCTTGGCAGGGTCAAAATTTTCGGAGTATCACTGGGAGTTACCTTCATACT
>JAGBIJ010000028.1 GCA_017935045.1 Muribaculaceae bacterium | reverse complement strand
CTTTTACCTTGCTGAAAATTTCGATATTCATAACTCTAAGTTACGAATTTTCAGCCATATTCGCAACAGAATTCAGCTTATTTCACAAAATCATGCAGTTTATTCACTTAATTTTGACTAAATCTCATGCGCCAGCCCTGGAAGATTATAGGCATTTCGCTGCGATTTCAATTTTTTTCGCTAAATTTGCAGTCTAAACAGCTTCTCAGCTTTTGAATTATGTCTGAAAATCGTTCCGGTATAGGTAAATACATAAGTACGGCCTTACGCTATCTTATTCCGTTGGCCATCACGGTGCTGCTTGTCTGGTACATGTTTACCAAGATTGATTTCGCGCAGCTGTGGCATACTGTCAGGCACGGAGTGGACTATAAGTGGATACTTCTGGCTATGGTAATAAGTGTGTTGTCACATGTGTTTCGCGCTATGCGCTGGCGCCTGCAGTTGCGGGCCATGGATGTGCATCCTTCGCTTATGGCGCTGAGTTGCTCCATTTTCGGCACGTATGCCCTCAATCTGGTCTTTCCTCGTCTGGGCGAGGTATGGCGTTGTACATATATCTCTCAACGTCAGCGCACATCGCTGACCGGCATCCTCGGCTCTATGGTAGCCGACCGCCTGGCTGACACGCTGACCGTGCTGCTGCTCCTGTTGCTTACCCTGGTTGTAGCCAACAGGCAGATTATGGCTTTCCTGAACAAATACCCGATAGGCCAGGACATGGTGCAGGCTGTATCTTCGCCTATGTTCTGGGCAGCCGTCGTGGCCGTCGTGGCTCTGGGCTGGCTGGGACTGTATCTGGGACGCAACACTACGGCGGTAAAGAAACTCAAGCGTATGACGCACGAGCTCTGGGACGGGTTTGCCACGGTGGGCCGTATGAAGGGGCGAGGCGCTTTCGGCCTGTACACCGTAGCCATCTGGGGATGCTACTACCTGCAGCTTTATACGGCGTTTTACGCTTTCGACTGCACCCGCGCGCTCTGCTTCGAACCAGGTCTGGCCGCCGGTCTGCTGCCCTGTCTGGTAACATTCGTACTCTCATCAATAGGCATGGCCGTCCCTTCCAATGGCGGACTGGGACCGTGGAATATGGCTGTGGTTTTCGGACTGATGCTTTATGCCGTCCCCGAAGGGGAAGCCGCATCCATGAGTATAGTGGTATGGAGCGCGCAGACCATCATGCTGATAATACTCGGTATATTTACCGCCATATATATTTCCACTGAGAAACGAGACGTCAGAATCATAGACGCCAAAATCGACTGAGAACATGCACTTCGACAATACGGAAGACGACGATAAAGAGAATCTGTTCAACGGATTCGAGCCGGAGGAGCCTAAGAAACCCAAGGAACCGGCTTATCAGCCCGATGACCCGCGCTACTGGGACCGCGATGAGGGAGAATGGGATCATCTGCGCCCTACATCGGTCGGGCGCAAGCTGATTATGTGGGGAATAGGAGCGCTCAGTGTACTGCTGCTGGTATGGCTGGCGTGGCGGTTTGTCTTCGCTCCGTACGCCGAGGATGCCGTACAGTACGGATATATAGATACCGTAGAGCGGCGTGGCGACTTCTTCAAGACCTACGAAGGCACCATGCTTCCATATAAGACCCTGCACGACACCACACGGCTTTATCGTGAAGACTTCATATTCTCCACCTCCGACAAGCTCGGCGCCGTCTTGCGCGAATATCAGAATTCCGGGCGTCCGCTGAGGGTGGAATATCGTACGTATCGCTTTCCGCTGCCCTGGCGTGGCGAGAGCAAGCGCGTGGTCGTGCGTGTCGACACCGTGAATCCAGACTCGATAATTCCGGCCGACTGGCTCCGTGGCCGTCAGTGACGCTTATGGGCAAGAAGCAGAAATATTATGTGGTCTGGGTCGGCGTAGAGCCGGGAATCTATGACAACTGGGAGGACGCGGAGGAGCAGGTGGCTACCTTTCCGGGCGCTAAGTTCAAGAGTTTCAAAAGCTACGAACAGGCCGTCGCTGCTTTCCGAGGCAATGACGCCGACGAATGCCGCGCTTTGCTGGAATACGCCCGCCGCCCCGCCGTGCAGACCGATTACTCCTCTATCCCCGGTATGCCGGCAGACGCCATAGCCGTAGATGCCGCGTGCTCCGGCAATCCGGGTCCGATGGAGTACAGGGGGGTTGAAGTGGCTACCGGCAAGGAGTTGTTTCACGTAGGGCCGCTGGAAGGCGGTACCAACAATATCGGCGAGTTTCTGGCCATAGTCCATGCGTTGGCTCTATGTGCCCAGCGGGGGGAGACGCGCCGCCCCGTCTATTCCGACTCGCGCATAGCTTTGGGCTGGATAGCGCGCCACGGCTCCAATACCCATATTACGCCGTCGCCGGCCAACGCCCGGGTGCGGGAGCTGCTTTTGCGAGCCAACAGGTGGATACAGACCCACGGGTGGGCCAATCCGATCCGTAAGTGGAATACGGCTGAATGGGGCGAGATACCCGCGGATTTCGGACGAAAATGAAGATGATGAGCAGCGCTAATAAGGTACAATCAAAACCCAATTCCATAATCAGCGGGCTGCGAAGCGCCGCTGCCGCTATGTTTTGCTGGGATGCAGGGACTCTGCTTCTGTTCCTCGCCTTTCTGATGTCATTTCTGTATTTCGACGTACTGTGGTGTCTGGGGAGTACGTTTACCCCCTTTTCCCATCCGCCTCTCTATGTCGGAGCAATAGGCTTCAGCCTGCTGTTCACGCTGCCATACGTGCTGTGGCGCCGTTCGTGGCCATGCTGGACTCTGCTTGTGTCGCTTCAGATATTTTTTGTGGCCAACCTGATGTATTCGCGCACCTATATGGAGGCCATACCCCTCAGTTCATACCTGATAGCCGGCAATTTGTCGGAGTTCATGCCGAGTGTGGCCGCCTCGCTGCGCTGGGTAGACCTCGGTTTTGCCGGATTGCTTGCCGGCGCGGTTGTCATTTATCGATACAAATGCCGGAATCGCCGCCCGGCTGCAGCAGAATGTCCCGAAAACAGGGGGGGAGAAGCAATATGTCATAAGATGACTTCAAAAGCTGGATTCTTAGCTGATCTCGCCATCCCCGTCATAATCACTATAGCGGCATTTCCCACGCCCGGCAGTTTCAAGGCGCATTATGCGGCCTATAGTTCGGCGGCCTATAGCTATCGCAACGGCCCCGTCTCCTATACCCTGTTCGGCAAATTGCTATACGACTCCATGAAATCGCTGGAGCATATCAGCGCCGCCCAGCGGGCCGAGACTATGGCTTTCGTGAAGTCGCGTCCACGCGTTCCGGAGCTTCCGGAGGGCGCCGTGCCACGCCGCAATCTTGTGGTCATAATGTGCGAGTCTCTGGAGAGCTGGCCGATAGGGCTGACATACGAGGGGCATGAGATTACCCCTAACCTCAATCGTCTGATAGCCGACAGCACTACGCTGTACGCGCCTCACGTGGTGTCGCAGGCCAAGGGCGGCCGTTCTATGGACGGGCAGCTCATCCTGTTCGCCGGCATGCTGCCGCTGGCCCAGGGGGCATATTCCACCACCTATCCGCGCAGCGTCTATCCCTCTCTGCAGCAGGCCATGAGGCTTGACCGCGGCGCGCGCAGCTTCCTTTTTACCGGAGACAAGGTAAAGGTATGGAATCAGGAAGCTGTAGCAAGCAACCTGCAGATAGACACTATAATATCTTATCCTGACTATAGGCCGGAGGAATCGTATCGAGGCCACCGTAAGCATGTGGGCGACCGCTCCTTCATGCAGCAGACAATAGAGAAATTGCGCGGAGGCACGACCTGGAATCCCGGTTCCCCGGCACTGATACAGATGGTAACCTACTCAGGACACACTCCTTTCTCGCTGCCTGAGTTTGAGAGAGATTTCACTTTATCCGGAACGGCGCCGGAGATGCTTGAGAATTATCTGTATGTCACTCATTATGTGGACGAGGCGCTCGGTATGATGATAGAATATCTGCGTTCGCGTCCGGACTGGGACGATACGCTGCTGGTAATAACGGGCGACCATGAGGGTCTTGCAGAATACCGTGCGTCGCTGGCTTCTTCGGCGAAAGGCAGGGGAGTGGTCAATCCTGAGCCTATGGTGCCGCTTATCATAGCCAACAGCCCCGTGGGAGGCCGCTTCGACGGGATTGCCGGCCAGTCCGACATCTATCCCACTCTGATACAGATACTCGGCCTTCAGGATTACAAATGGCCCGGCTTCGGCCGCAGTCTGCTTGATGCACGACGTCCCGCCACTATAGTCGATCCCTATGGCAAGGTCTACGGCTCTGCGGCCACTCCCGCCGACTCCGCCGCCCTCGCTGCCCAGCGAGCCGCCTGGACTCACTCCGACCGCATACTCAAGTTCAATCTCTTCCGTTCCTGGGTTCCCACGTCACGCCAGTCCTATTAGCCCTATCAGCTCAAGCCTGTATATTCCCCGCGATGACCGGGTCAATCATACGTGTCTTGTCGCAAAAAATGCTCTCCGGAGAGAGCATCTTTGTCAAAAACTGTTGTCTGTAAAAATCATTCTTCGTAACTTTCCTCTTCGGATTTTCTCTCCTCCCGGGGTGTTTCGTCTGTGCCGGGCGGCGTCTGTGCCGGCTCAAGGACATCGCCGTCGCTGTCGCCGTCGGGCGGGGTGTCTGGATGCTCCAGCTTCTCTTTTTCCCGGATGGTGGCGTCTTCCTCGTATTTGAAATATTCTTCAAACGAGCGGCCCTCGCGGAGCAGCAGGTCGAAGTTGGCCACGCTTATCATAATGGGGCGCACGCATGACGGAAGTGAGAAATTGTCATCCCGAGCCATCACGGTGCGGTAATGCTCCAGTTCCTTCATGTTGGCAAAGCCCTTGATTATGAGCAGACCCACGTTGCCGAAATTCATCTGTTCCAGGTCGAAGTCCTTGACTACGAACGAGGAGAAATTGTGCCGTGCCACATCGAAGAGCAGCTGATTGGGATGGATTGAGTCGAGCGGGAAAGCGAGTACGAGCAGCTGCGGCTTCGACGGGTCCAGATCAAAGCTGGCCGGGGTGCCGTCGGGATTGACCGGGGCTACGGAATCGTTGGTCAGGCGCGTGTTCCACATCATGCCGCGCGTATTGGCGCCGCCGCTGTTGAGTTTGCGGCCGGAGTTAAGATAACCCAGCATCTCCGAGGCCATCGGCGTCATGTCGGTCTCAGGCCACTTCTGCAGCAGCTCCTGCAGACGCTCCTTGAACTTGGCCTCGTCTTTGTCGGTCACGTAGCTCAGTGCGTCGATGAATACGAATTTGGGCAGAATCTTGGATAGCGGATATGTCTCCTCCATCTCTTTTGTCAGCGTGTGTACGCGGCCATTGTCGTTGTCCAGATAAGCCTGGTAGGCGTTTTCATATATTTGTTCCTGAACCTGGTCCATACGGCGCAGGTTGTCGAAATAATTGGGGTCTGCCATGGCTTGCCCGTATGGGCTGTCGGGGAAATCAGTCAGAATTTTCTGTCTGTACAGCTCCGCGCCCGCGGTGTCGTTGCCGCGCACATCCATCAGATACATATTGTAATACGCATCCAGACGGTAGATGTTGTCGGGATAGCGGCGGTCCAGATCCTCAAACGTGCGGCGCGCCTCGGCGAAATCCTCCAGTTTGTCTTTGAGTATTACCGCGATATTGTACAGTCCCTCCTGTATGATGTCGTTGCAAGTGAGCAATTCCTGCTCCGTTTTGGGTATGTTTTTCAGATAATACTCAGGATTCTCAGGGTCTTGCGCGGCCTCAAGTTTTTTTTTGTCTTCTTCGGGTATGCTGTCGTTGGCAGCCTCCTGTGTCTCGTCCTGCTCGTCGTCAGGGCTGTCGAGCGTGAAAGTATTTTTGTTTCGGCGGCGCCAGTCGTCTTCAAGTTTGCGCGCGCCCCAGCGGCGTTGGAACTCCGTCTTGCCCTGCGCCTTGGTCTGGGCATTGTAGAAGTACCACGACTTGTCGGCGTTCAGCGAGAAATTCGGCGTCGTGGCCGGAGCGTTGGCGTCCCCTTTGGCGGCTATCTCAGCCAGCGCGGCCTCGCGCTTGGCGGCTTCCTCCTCCTCTTTTTTCTTTTTGATATACTCTTTGGCCAGGCGTTCAGCCACTTTCATCTGCTCCTCCGGCGTCATTTTCGCCAGCGTCAGAAGCGAGTCCTGAAGCTGTACGTTGCCACTGTAGGTAGCGAGCTCGTCGAGTACGTCGGAGCGCAGTTTCAGTATCTTGTAGTCCGGGAAATTTTCAGGCAGCTGCGGCACGGCCTCGGCGTAGCAGGGCTGTGCCTGGACATAATCACGCTCGGCGAAAAGCAGATTGCCCAGCGATATCTGAGCCAGGGCTTTGTCCACACCGCCCCGGGTCGATTTCTCTACGGCCAGGCGATAGTTCTCCTTGGCCTTGGCTGTGTCTCCGCGCGACAGGTACAGATTGCCGATGGCATAGTAAATCTGGTCCTGATATTCCTTGTTGCGTTCGTAGCGCGCCATGGAGCGCAGGGCGTTGACCTCGCTCTTGATATTGGAGCCGGTGTAGACCTCGCTCTGCTTTATGCGGGCGTTGAACTTGGTGCGGTAATCGGTGGAGGCGCCGCTGCCGGCCTTGGCGAAAGCCTGATATGCCTCGCGCTTCTTGCCGAGTTGCGCGTAGAGCTGGCCGAGCAGGAAGTTGAGCCTGTTTTTCTGTGAGCCCGAGGCCTTGCGTGCGGCCGCGGTCAGATAGGGGATGGCTTCGGCCGGCTTGTCGGAGCGCACCAGATAGTCGGCCTGGACGAAGTCATATTCAGATTTGAGCCGGTCGTTGGCGAGTTTGTCGCGGTGGATATGCACCAACACGTTTTCGGCCTCATATAGCCAGTCGAGAGCCAGGTATGAACGTACCTGCCACAGCTGCGCTTCCTGCACTACCTCCGGCAACCACTTGAAGTGGCGGGATATATAGAAAAACGTGGAGGCGGCTCCGAGAAAGTCGCCGTTGAGGTATTGCGCCCTGCCCATCATCAGCCAGGCGTTGTGCAGGAAAGGATTGAACTCCTCGCGTGCGCGGAAAGCCTTGTCCTTGGGCGACGAGCTTTTCTTTTTCGGCTTCTTGGTAATAGAGTGCAGCTGTATGGCCTTCTGCATCTTTTCGATGGTGCGCTTGAAGTCACCGGCAGGCTGCGGCATCTTGGGCTCGGCCTTGGCTTCGGCCGGATGCATGAGTACGCGCCGCGTATAATCGTCCTGGTAGCCCTTCTCCATCTCCTTCAGCTGCTCCTTGTAGTGTTCGGAGCCGTTGAAATAGACGTTGTAGCGTGTTGTGAACGCCTGCCAGTTGCGCGAAGTGGCAGTGTTCTTCGACGTGCCGCAGGCTCCCATCAGAGCCGCGGCAAGTATGGCCGCGAGACAGAGGGCGGCTGGTCCGCCGGACCGCCGCCAAAGCCTATGTATGTTATTAATAAGGCCGCGCATAACAGAATAACGCCGCCGCCGGTGTCTTTATTGCCCGGCGGCGGCGCGGTATGGTCAATCAAATTCTCTTATTTCGAGCTGATGTATTCGTGTATGGCGGCAGCCGCCTTGCGGCCGGCTCCCATAGCCAGAATCACTGTGGCCGCTCCGGTCACGGCATCGCCGCCGGCGAAGATGCCGGGACGCGTGGTGCGGCCCTGCTCGTCGGCTACGATGCAGCCCTTGCGGTTGGTGTCCAGACCGGCGGTCGTATGCTTGATCAGCGGATTGGGGCTGGTGCCAAGAGCCATGATTACGGTGTCGCACTCCAGTGTGTACTTGCTGTCCGGTATCTCCACCGGGCGGCGGCGTCCCGACTCGTCGGGCTCGCCCAGCTCCATACGCACGCACTCGATACCCGTTACCTTACCCTGCTCGTCGCCCAGCACGGCTACAGGATTGGTCAACATTCTGAACTCTATGCCCTCCTGCTTGGCGTGGTGTACCTCCTCGACACGCGCCGGCAGCTCGGCTTCCGAGCGGCGGTAGACGATGAAGGCCTCCGCGCCCATGCGTTTGGCTGTGCGCACGGCGTCCATAGCCACGTTGCCTCCGCCTACCACTACTATGCGCTTGCCTTCGTAGATAGGTGTGTCATAGTCTTTATCGTAGGCTTTCATAAGGTTGGCGCGGGTCAGATACTCGTTGGCCGAGAATACGCCGTTCAGGTTCTCGCCCGGGATACCCATGAAGCGCGGCAGTCCCGCGCCGGAGCCGATAAACACAGCCTCGTAGCCTTCGTCGTCCATCAGCTGGTCTATGGTAATGGTGCGTCCCACCACCACGTCTGTCTCTATCTCTACGCCGAGTTTCCGGACGTTATCCACCTCGCGGGCCACGATGGCCTCCTTGGGCAGACGGAACTCAGGTATGCCGTAGACGAGCACGCCTCCCACTTTGTGGAGCGCTTCGAATATCTTTACCTCGTAGCCGAGGCGAGCCAGGTCGGAGGCGCAGGCCAGACCCGAGGGGCCGGAGCCTATGACGGCTACCTTGTGGCCGTTGCGCGGCGCCAGAGTGTCGGCGCACTCTGCGGAGTGGGCTATCTTCCAGTCACCTACGTAGCGCTCGAGCTTGCCGATGGCCACCGGTTCGCTCTTGATGCCGAGTACGCAGGAGCCTTCACACTGGCTCTCCTGCGGACACACGCGGCCGCACACGCTGGGCAGACTGCTGTCCTGAGCTATGATGGCGGCGGCGCCGGCCGTGTCGCCTTCGTGCAGAGCCTTGATGAAGCCGGGGATATTCAGTCCGACGGGGCAGGCCTGCACGCAGCGCGGGCGCGGGCAGTTGAGGCAGCGCGAAGCCTCCAGAGCGGCCTCCTCGGCGTTGTAGCCGTAGCATACTTCTTCAAAATTGGTGGCGCGGACCTGCGGATCCTGTTCGCGCACGGGGGTACGGGGTATCTTAACTGCCATGGCAACTGCATTTATGGGTTTCGGGATTGGTTTTCTTATTGCCGCGATACATGTTCTGGCGGCGCATGGCCTCGTCGAAGTCCACTTGATGGCCGTCGAATTCGGGACCGTCGACGCACGTGAACAGCGTCTTGCCGCCTACGCTGACGCGGCAGGCTCCGCACATGCCGGTGCCGTCGACCATAAGGGCATTCAGGCTTACCATCGTCGGGATGCCGTGCTTCTTGGTGTTCATGGCCGCGAATTTCATCATGATCATGGGGCCGATGATGACGCAGTGGTCGAACCGGCGGCCGTCGTTCTCAATCAGGTGGTCCATAAGAGCCGTGACCAGGCCGTGGAATCCGGTCGAGCCGTCGTCGGTGCAGAGATGCACATCGGCCACGCGGCTCATCTCGTCGACGTATGTAAACAGATCCTTGTTTCTGGCGCCGATGATTACATCGCAGCGTACGCCGTGCTCATGCAGCCACTTGGCCTGGGGATAGACCGGCGCCGTGCCGACGCCGCCGGCCACGAACAGTATATTCTTTTTCTTCAATTCTTCCAACGGAATATCGAGCAGGTCGGAGGGGCGGCCCAGAGGGCCGGCGAAGTCGGCAAACGAATCGCCCGGTTCCATGGCGCATATTTTATTGGAAGAGATGCCGACTATCTGGGTAACAATCGTCACCGTGCCGCGCTCGCGGTCGTAGTCGCAGATGGTCAGGGGGATGCGTTCGCCCTCTTCATCCGTACGAACGATGATGAACTGGCCGGGCTGCGCGGACTTGGCCACGCGCGGAGCCTCCACCGTCATTTCGTAGATTTTCGGGGCAAGCTCCCGTTTGTCTAAGATTTTGAACATGTAGGAAAAATGTTGTTTTAGGTATTAGAATATTGTCTATATGTATGGAGGCGATGCGGGAGCGGCCATGTGCAGGCCGCCCCGCGCCGCAGTGTCAGTCTATGATGTCAAATCCGCAGTACGGACGCAGCGCCTCAGGTATCACGATGCCCTGCGGGGTCTGGAAATTCTCAAGCAGGGCGGCCACGATGCGCGGCAGAGCCAGCGCCGAGCCGTTGAGCGTATGACACAGATGTATCTTCTTGTCAGCGTCACGGTAGCGGCACTTCAGGCGGTTGGCCTGATAGCTTTCGAAATTGGAGACGGAGCTGACCTCCAGCCAGCGCTTCTGGGCCGCGCTCCACACCTCGAAATCGTAAGTGATAGCCGATGTGAAACTCATGTCGCCGCCACACAGGCGCAGAATGTGCCAGGGCAGACCCAGCTTGTCGAGCAGCGATTGCACATGATCCTTCATCTCCTCCAGAGCGGCATAGGAATCTTCCGGACGCTCGATGCGCACTATCTCTACCTTGTCAAACTGATGCAGGCGGTTCAGGCCGCGCACATCCTTGCCGTAGCTGCCGGCCTCGCGGCGCCAGCAGGGGGAATAGGCGCAATTCTTCTTCGGAAGCTCTTTGGCCGGGATGATTACGTCGCGGTAGATGTTGGTAACGGGTACTTCCGCCGTAGGTATCAGATACAGGTCGTCGACCTCGCAGTGGTACATCTGGCCCTCCTTGTCGGGCAGCTGTCCTGTGCCGTAGCCGGATGCCTCGTTGACCACGAAGGGAGGCTCCACCTCAATGTAACCCGCTTTCCAGGCCTCGTCCAGAAAGAATTGCTGCAGCGCGCGCTGCAAACGCGCCCCTTTGCCTATGTAGAAGGGGAAGCCGGCGCCGGTAACCTTCACGCCCAGTTCCCAGTCTATGATATTGTACTTTCTGGCCAGCTCCCAGTGGGGCAGGGCATCGGCGCCAAGCTCAGGCATCTCTCCGCCGGTCTTGACCACCACATTGTCAGCGGCAGTCAGACCCTCCGGCACCTGTTCGCAGGGAGTGTTGGGGATAGACAGCAGCAAGTCCTGCAGCTTTACGGCGCAGTCCTCAAGCAGGTCCTGCAGCCCCTTGGCCGAGGCTTTGAGTTCGGCCACACGGGCCTTGGCCTGCTCAGCCTGCTCCTTTTCCCCCTTCTTCATGTACATTCCTATGGCGGCAGCCATTTTCTTCAGCTCGGAATTGTCGGCATCGCAACGCTGCTGCAGCCGTCGCCGCTCGGCATCCAGCTCCAGTACCTCGGTTATAGGCCCCTGGGCGTCGAAGCCTTTTACGGCCAGGCGGCTGATGATATATTCGGGATTGGCCTTGATGGCCTGAAGTGTCAGCATATATAATATGGTTTAAGAGGGTGTTTAATAAAAAAACGTTAATTATGGGCGACGGATTTTCAGTCAGAATACGGTTAAGTCGAAGGAGCATAG
>JAGBIJ010000027.1 GCA_017935045.1 Muribaculaceae bacterium | reverse complement strand
ATGCGCAAGTATGCGTTGGAAATGCTTAAAAAGCAGAATGACAAACTAAGCCTTAAACGCAGGCGCAAGAAGTGTGGCCGTAATATTGAATATCTCCTCAAGGTTTTTAAGGAAAGTTAAATCTCATGCGCCAGCCCTGATAATCTTCTATAGTGGACAGCATGAGCCGTCCGATTGAGAAGCACGGTAAAGACATCAATAGCCCTGAGTTTTGTTGAAAAGAGAATTATTCGGTTGATTTTAGTAAGTTTTTTACGAATTAGCCCTGAAAATTTGGATATTCAACTATTCTTCGCTAAATTTGCACATCTTTCAAAGAAACTATTATGATAGCAAGATTCTCCGTATCCAATTTCCTCTCCATCCGGGAAAAACAGGCCATCAACTTTTTGACTACAAAAGACAAAACCAACAAAGACCTGATGGCAGTCGAAGTGGCAAATGGCATATATATCAACAAGATGGCGATATTCTTCGGAGCCAACGCATCCGGCAAGTCCAATATACTCAAAGCTTTGGAAACTATCTTTATGATGCTCAGCACACCCACGGCCGACCCCAGACTCGGGATACGCTATTATACACCGTTTGAGCAGGATAATAATTCGCCTGTCAGCATGGCTATCGAATTTTACTATAATGGCGTGAAATACAACTACGACATAAGATATAATGGCCGGTATATCGAAGAGGAAAACCTCTTTTACACCCCGCGCCGCAGCAAGGCACTGTTTTATTCGCGCCGATATGCCGGGGAGGGGGTACAGCCGACGATAACATTCGGCAATTCCCTGAATATTAAGCAGAAAACAAAAGGGTCGATAAGAGAAAATACTTTCAACAACAACAGTGTGCTTAGCACTGCAGCCAAAATATCCCTGCCAGACGACGCCAGGGAGTTTGTATCCCTGCATGCCTGGATAGAAAAATATGTGCATAACATCAACGGCGACAGATCCATCAGTTCCTATACGGCTGAGCTGAACAGTATCAATGCTGACCTGAACAAGAAGAAATTCTACATTAACCTGCTTGCAAAAGCGGACTTCAACATTGTAGACTTCAAGATAGTAGATAACCGAGCCACACTGCCTAAGGAGATTGTCAAGACGATACTTACTAACAGCGCGATTTCAGAGGAGGACCGTGTAGACCTTCTTAACAAGGTAGTGTTTACCAACCGCTCCGAGAAAGGAAATTTCGACATCTCCATAGACTATCAGTCAGAGGGCACTCTGCGATTCATCGAATTAATGAATGTACTCTATGACCTAATCACAGGCAACCATATATATTTTCTGGATGAACTGGGCAACCGGATGCACTATGACCTGATTGTCTATTACCTGATGCTTTTTCTATATAATTCGGATTCGTCTCAGCTGTTTTTCACGTCGCAGAGCGTGCTGCTTTTAGACGAGGACTTCATACGCCGCGATGCGGTCTATCTTACGGAAAAAGATATAGAGACAGCGTCAAGCAGCTACAAGCGTGTCAGCGACATGGGACTCCACAAGAATCTCTCTCTTTACAATGCCTACAGAATAGGAAAGTTAGGCTCGCGTCCGGAATTAGGTTCTCCATATTTGAATGTTTAATCGACTGGGAAACATGGCCAGAAAAAGAGAGGCAATAGCCATAATAGGAGAGGGAATAACAGAGAAATATTTCATTCTCTCGCTGCGGGATATTCTCACAAGGAAACCGAACCCGGTCAAACCTAAAAAATCTAATCTCGATGAGCTGGAGCTTGCAATCAAAGATTGCCTAAAAAAAGGATACACTCTTATCTACTGCTTAATAGACAAAGACAATAAACTCCACGACGGCAACCATGACCACCGAAGGAACGCTGAAAAGTATGCGAATCTCAAAAAGAAATACCACAATAAGCGGCATAGATGTCCTGATGGCAGCAAGGCAGATGTATTTATGATAGAATCATTTCCGGCGACCGAGATATTCTTCCTCTACTATTTCGGTTTTACGCAGGCGCACTATACCAACCAACAGCTAAAAGAGCTGCTGCATCAAAAGTTCGGATATGCCACGGAAGAAAAATATTTAATCAAGAACTCACTGCATGATACACTAATAAAAGCCGGGGGAAGTATTCAGACGGCTATCGAGGCTTCCGGACGTTCCATGCAACTCAGAAATCCCGAAGACATTCATTGCCCTTACACGGAAATAGGGAAAATGCTGTCGGAGCTTATGGAATAATGACGCGAATAGAAAATAAAAACAGTAATATTCGGAGTAATTACGTAAAATAATTACGAAATAAGGGTGAATAAATGATGAAATACGGGATTGAACGAATCCTGTGGGTCAGCGGAGGCGGGCGATGGCCTGGCGGGCATCGCGGACGCCGCCGGCGGCGGCCCGGGCGAACCAGTCGTCGGGAATAGTGCCTTCGGCTCCGGGCAGGTCGGGCTGGGTGGCAAGGGCTTCGCCTATGATGTATTGGGCGGAGGGGTCGCCTGCCTGAGCGGCCTCAAGGAAGAGAGCCAGAGCGTGGCCGTAGTCGTAAGGAACGCCTGTGCCCATAGCGTAGCACTGGGCGATGGCGGCTTTGGCGCGGACGTCGCCGAGCGACGCGGCCCGCTCGAGCAAGGGTATGGCCATCTCGTAGACGGGCATGCGCAGATAATCGAGAGCAAGAGCCGTGAGGCTGTCAGCGCACAAGGTGTCTGTATGCGCGCGGGTCAGGTCATATAGTTCTTTACCGGCATCGGTGTGGCCTGCGCGGGCGGCATCGGTCAGGAGCGAGATGGCACGCACAGTGTCGCGCTCTACCCCGAGCCCCTGAAGATAAAGGCGGCCGAGTGAGCCGGCGGCTGCGGGCACTCCCTGGCCGGCTGCGCGCTCCAGCCAGTAGGCGGCCTTGGCGTAGTCGCGGCGCACGCCGCCTTCGCCGGTAAGCAGGAGCATGCCGAGATTGCTGAAGGCCTTGGGGTCGGGTCGGGGGGCGGTAGCGGCGCGCTCTATCCAGAACAGGGCGCTGTCAGCGTTCTGCTTCAGGCCGAGCGAGGGGACGAAATAGCAGTATCCGAGGTAATTGCACGCCGGAGCATAGCCTGTTTCGGCTGAACGGCGCAGCAGGGCAAGAGCCATGACGGAGTCGCGCACGAATCCTTCTTCACCTCTCTCCACCAGCCCTGACAGGGCAAAGAGAGCCTGCGGCACGCCTGAATCGGCGCGTGCCACGAGCCGCTGCAGCGACCGCTCACGCGGCGAGTCGCCCTGGGGAGCCTGTGGCACGAGAGCCACACTGGCCAGGCAGCCCGCAAACGCTATTATGGCAGATATTATTCCTCGCATATCTCAATAACGCCCGATCAGAACCCTGAGTTTACAGTACCCGACTTCACTTCGCTCGGACCAGAGATGTCGATGTCGGTATTCTTAAGTTTTTTACCGTAGCCGAATGTATAAGTGAGGTCAATAGAGAATGAGCGTCCCGTGGACCAGCTCCGGTCTACAGTATCGAAGCAGGACGAGAATGTCTTGGTCCAGCCGCGGCTGTGGGTATGGAAAATATCGTTGACTCTGGCTGACAGATATATGTCGCCCTGGCCGTAAGTAAAAGAGAAATTCCAGTCGTCTGAACTCCACATACGCTCCATGCCTGCGTTGCGGATATATTTTTGCGCTCCGCCATAATAGACTCCGAACCGGCAGTTGCCTACAGTGTAATCCGCGCCGCCGCGCATGCGCAACCAATTGAAGCTGTCGGCATATATGCCGCGTGACTTGGTGTAAGACAATACGGGCTGAATCTGCACATGCAGCCGGTTGTTGAAAAACTTGCCGTTGATAAAGAGATCCAGCTGATAGTGGTCCGAAGGGGAACCATTGGCATACGTACGGATTATGCCCCCCATTTCCGGCGAAGCCGCCTCATTGACTGTAAGAAACTCCCTGAAATACCGGCTGGCGCTGAGCGACATGCTCAGATTCAGCCACGATGAGGGCATATATACCATATAGAGATGCGGACTCAGGCTCATGGTATTCTTCAGAGCGGTATTGCCCTTGAGCCATATAAGATCGGTCTGCCTTACGAGTACGTCGCTCGACGCATTGGATTGCGGAGGCGCGCTCCAGTAGTTGAGCATCACATTGAAATTGAATTTACGGCTCGGCGCCCAGTAATAATGCAGCTGTATCGACGGCTGAACATCTGTCTTCGACCCGCTGTCGCCCGACTGCCAGTAGTTGGCTGTCGCTCCAGGGATAAGCATGAGCTGCATAAGGTCGCTGAACTTGTAGTACAACTGGGCTGTCAGACTCGTGGCTCCGCGGTGCTGCCGGTACAAAGTGTTGGCCGACCCGCTGTAACGGGTGGAATACCAGTCCATCTTCGTAGCTCCAGTGACCGAGAAACCGAATTTCGGCGTAATACCGTTCACATAGTACAGCTCGGCAGTCATGCCATGGTAGTCCTCCGAAGTAGCGTTTTCTACCGGAGGAAGCCCGGCGTTGCGGTAGGCCGACGAGGCGTCGTTATGACCGTAGACGTAGCTCCAGCGCAACTGCGCGTAGCTCCGCTGTGCGATCTGATAGGCATACGAGCCGGTAAGCTGCGGCGTTATGCCGTGGCCTGACGATGACGAGGATGCCGAATAGCCGTTGAAAAGATCCGGGGTCCAGAGATCCGAATAGTTGCTGCCGGAACCCGGATTGCGATTCCAGCCGAAACTGACGGAATGGCGTATGAGCCACGGCTCGGAGTAATAGCGCATGTTGATGGCGGCGTTGGCGAAATCCTGACGCGACCAGGAGTTGCCCCGGTTCTCGCGTGTGATGTCGTCGTAGAGTATGCCGTCGTAATACACCCCTTTATAGTGTTCTTCTCCACGCGATGTAGTCGAGTGGTTGCGACTATAGCCGCCGTTGAACATAGCGCCGAATGTCAGCTTCTTGTATTCAAGTTTCGACGAAAACCCATAGCGGCCGTTGTTGGGGAAAGTCTGGCCGGCATTGAGCTTCGTGATGCCGCCTATCTCGTACTCCTGCATCACAAAGTTTAAGACAGCCTCTGCGCCATGATACTTCGGGTCGGTAGGATTCTGTATGTATTCCACCCTTTTGGTCTGCTTGGGCCAGAATGTGGAGAGATCTATGCCGTCGGCCTGTATCCCGTTGATATATACGGGTATGTCTTTGCCGCTAAGACTCTTGATAGAGCCTTGGTCCACATAGACCATAGGCAGGCCCATGTTCTCGACCATGGTAGCGGGACTGGTAGCCAGATTTTTCTCGCGCTTTGTCGGAATGAAAACGGCCTTATTGCCTTCAATCCACGCACGCTCCCCCTGTACCACTACTTCTTCCAAAGTAGATGTGGCTACACTGTCAGTTTTCTCTTCGCCATACGCTGCAAGCGCGGATAACAGGATCACGCTCGCTGCGAAAGTATGTCTATGCCAGGTTTTCATCCGGCAAAGATAGGACTAAATTTTACAATATGCAAATAAAACAAAAGGTTTTTTAACGCTATTTTGCGGTAAGCGACGCCGGGATGTACATGGCGACAAGCAATAGCACTATAGTGGCCGAGGCTGGCACACCGATGTAGTAGGATACAAGCAGACCGCCTACGCCGCCGGCGACAGCAACAGCGGCAGAAGCAAAAATCAGCGACGAGAAGCGCCTGCAACGCGTCTCGGCTATCATCTGCGGCAGCGACAGCAGACTCATCAGCAGCATTATGCCCACCAGACGTATGGTAAGCACTATCGCCACGGCTACGATGACCGTCATGGCGTAACTGATCAGCCGCACCGGCATGCGCCGCACGCGGGCGAAGTCCGGGTCGAAGGCCACCGCCACGATGGGACGGAAAAACAGGGCGAAGACCAGAGCAAGCAGCACCGTGAACGAAAGGAACCACATCAGATCGGTGCCGGTTACCGTCAGCACGTTGCCAAACAAAAACGAATTAAGCTCCGGCACATAGCCGTGGGTCATAAATACAAACAGTATTCCCAGAGCCATGCCCGTGGCCCAGACTACGGCTATGGCCGAATCCGAACGCACTCGCCCGCGCGAACTGAGCCACTCTACACCTACGCTGCCCGCGATGGCCGACAGAGCCGCCATGAAGACAGGGCTCACGCCGCACCAATAGCCCAGCCCCAAGCCGCCGAAGCAGGCGTGGGTAATGCCGCCGGAGAGAAAGACCATGCGGCGTGACATAATATAGACACCTATTATGGCCACCGCCACGGAGATAATGCACACTCCGGCCAGGGCGCGGAGGAAAAACGGGTAACTGAATATTTCCATCATTCTGATATGCCAATGCCTTATAGGCTGCTTTAATAAGAGGCTGTTAAACAATAAACGGCTTTGCGTACAAATTATTTTGGAAAGCAACGCCCTGTCGGTCAGAACGAGAAACTAAGCATAGTCTGCAAACGATTGTCGTGGCACGACAAGCCGCCCATATCCACCCGTCGTCCATAGATATATTCCACACCGGTAGACAGCTGAGGCGTAATATTCCAAATCACATTGACCAAAGCGTATTGCGCATATTTGTATTGGCTTTCCCAAGCCGTTGCGCCACCGGCATAGCGGCGCGCATAATTGCGCAGCTGGCTGTATGTCGTAGTCATATATACCTTTGGCGAGATATTATACTGCAGTCCGATATAGGCTCCCCACGCCTTAACCGCGCTGAGGCGTCCCTCTCCGTGAGGTGTCATATCGAGGCCGCCCTCATATAAATCCTGAAAATAGCTCGTGATACCCTTGCCGTAGGCGCCTTGCCAAAATGCCGTGATGAAAGGAGCAAGAGAAGCGCTGCCGCTTACCTTCACGCCCCAGCCCGTAACGTTGCGGTTGCGGTCTGACACCATATCACGATACATCATATTGCGTACTATGCCCGACAATCTTATCCAACTCTTGCCGCCACCCCACGAATACTGCACGTAGGCAGGTATGTCGGGCACGCGCTGGCTGACAAGATAAGCCTTGTCGCCAACCGTTGCCGACACCATAGGCAATTCAGCGCCCAACGCCACGCTCCATCGGGAATTAATCTGATAACGGTAATCCACGACACCGTTGGGTACAGCCGTCAGCGCGCAAGGCCCTTCATTGTCGATGCTCGGAGGCACGGCAGCCATGTCGGAGAATAGGCTGAAATCATAACCCACCGTCAATCCTCTGTATTTGAGATAGGCATAATATAGATTGAAGCCATAGTTATTGCCGCCGTTACCGGTAAAATTGAAATTGATATAAGCCCCTATCTGATTCTTGCTACCGGGCAAAGCCACAAAATTGAAAAACAGACTGCTTGTAGCCACGGAAAACTGAGTCAGTCCTCCGTCGCCTTTGCGCCGCTGCGACGGAATAGCCGATGTAGTGAAATCACAGGCATTTTTGATAGGATTGCCCCAATCGTATGATACAGTAGCCTTGAGCGTACCGCCTATGCCGAAATAGAACTTCCGGTCTTTCCCTTCTATGGCAAATCTCGGAGCGCCAGGAATTCTGAACGTCTTCGGCGCGTTTTCGACAAAAACATCATAGACGCTTATGCCGGCAGTATCGGTGTCAGCGCTTTTGTCATTCAGTATAGTTACCGGTTGCCGTTCCGGAGTGAGCGGATGAGTCTGGGCGTAGGCCGCGGAGACAATTGCCGTCGCGCATATAAGTAAGATTAAACGTGTGAGGTTTTTCATAATATATTAAGAGGGTGTTTAATAATAAGATGGATCGATACGGAAGACGAATGATTTGCGGAACAGCAACACCACCACGGTAAAAATACCCAGCAGCGCTGAGTTCAAGATGAACGGGAAGGTATTGTAAAGCCGTTGCGGATGGAATATATCGCGTAATCCGTCAACGATAAACGGCGTAGCGCTTATTGAAATATAGTTGGCGGCCAGGATTATAGCCAGCGCCAGAGTAGCTTTGGCCGGCACTGTGACTATCTGAGTGGCTTTATCGTAAATCAACGGTTGGAATATACCGTAGCCGAATCCTACGAAGAAAGCGGCCGCACAAAGCAAAACGAAATTATGTCCCATCGCCATCAGCAACACTCCGGCTGTCATCACGGCCGATGCCAGTATCAGTGTCGACTGGCGGCAAAGCTTGACGATATACGACAGAATGAATCCCGGCAGGAACATAGCCAGAAAGAATATGGCCGTCACAGTGCCTACATCGGAGTCGCTCATCCCGTCATTTTGCATAAGGAAAGGAGTGTAATAGCTCACAATTACAGATGCATAGCATACGAAAAAGTAAACTGCCATAAGCGACCAGACCCTCGGCATTATAAAGCCGTCTGCGACCCTCGCAGTCCGAAGCGCTGCTTGAGGAGGGACGGCATGGATAGAACCTGCCGGCACACCGGCGACTGCGGCCTTGGCCGCAGTCTTGGCCGAAGCAGCCATATCTGCAGGCGCAGATGCGGATACGGGATTAAGATCTGCCTGAGGGATGCCCCGCAGAAAGACGGAAAGAGCCAACGGTATGGCCGGTATAAGATACACGGCAAAGGGCAAGCGCCAGTTGCCGTGTCCGAGCCATCCTACCGCAAAAGTAGCGCATACCAGAGCCAGATTTGAGATGCCCGACTTGATGCCCAGTTGCTGCATACGGTATTTGCCTGTAAATGTATCTGCCAGAAGCCCGGCGGCGAGCGGTATCAGAAGACCGCAGCCGATGCCGAGCATACAGCTTATCACGATAAGGTCGACCATATTGCTGGCGAAGAAGTAAAGAATACCGCTTGCCAGATAAATGACGAGGGCGATTACAACTGTCTTTATCTTGCTTTTCGACAGCGAGAGCCTGCCTGACAGCAACACAAAAGGAATAATGCACAGATTCGGGAGCACGGTCAGGAGCTGTATTTCAAGTTCCGGCGTGTGCGGAAAAATCTTGTCAAGGTTGCCGAGCATAGGGCTGACGGCCAGCCCCGGAAGGTTGACCACCAGCGAGATCGACCATATTGCCAACAGTGTCAACAAAGAGATCGACCCTTTTCCGGTGGAAATACGCATCATAATTATCGTATGCTATATGGTTCCTTATATCATTTTGACTGATTCTCACGTTCTATCGCAGCCTTCACTTCCTCTTCCGTAGGCTGATAGCCGGCAGGCCACTTCGACACTTCTCCGGGCTTGCGGCCTTCTATCTGCCAGTCGAAAGGATAAAAGTCGGTATTGACATCGCGCCACGATTTCTTACGTTTAGCGTAAAGTATCAAGGGCAATGCAATAAATATTGCCACTCCAAGCATAAGAATACCTACATATATGACGGGACTGCCGGTCTTGATCTGTGTGGGAGGAACGAAGCTGAGCACACCCGCGGCAACAGCTCCAAGGATGCCAAGTCCGGAGACGAGCCACATGCCTAAGCGTCCGCCGGGAACGCGGAAACCGCGGCGTTTATTGGGCGCGGTATGGCGCAGGCGTATGAAAGCGACGTAAATTATTACCACCATGATCAGATATATAATGGTAGACATCTGACTCAATATCTGATACGCCGACTGGACCGAAGGGAGAAGCACAAGCACAAGCGACAATAACGTCACTATGGCTGCCTGAACATAGAGTATAGTGGTCTGCACACCGTTCTTATTGGTGTGTTGCAGAGATTTGGGCAGATAGCCGGCTTTGCCTACCGCAAGCAAGCCTGTAGAGGGTCCGGCTATAACAGCGCTGACCTGCCCAAGCACTCCGAAGGTAATGAAGATTGCCATTACGTTTCCAAGCCACGGCGCGCCGATTGAAGCCCAAAGGTCATTGTAAGCGACGAGAAGGCTCTGCAGGAGATTAATTTTGCTCTCCGGTATCACGACTCCGATAGCCAATGTGCCGGCCACGAAGATACCGAGTATTATCAAGACTGCAATCAGTACCGACTTCGGAAAGTCGCGCGACGGATTCTTCATGCCCGGCACATGTACAGCCTGAATCTCCATTCCGGCGTAGAACAGAAATATACTTGCTGCCAGCACAATGGTGCCGAATTGCTCAAAATCCGGCCAGAACGGTTTATCGAGCGGAAGATTGATGGTCTTGCCCAGAAGAACGTAAACCACACCCATCACTATGAGTACGGCCGCCGGAATAATGGTGCCGAACAGACCTCCGGCAGTGCTGAGCTTGTTGGCATACTTCATGCCGCGGAAATTATTGAAAGTGCATATCCAATATACGCCCAACACAATCAGAAGGGTATATATGCGGTTTCCTGCCAGCCTGGCGTCAAAAGTATCCGGCCAGAACACGTATGCCAGTGACACAGCTCCGAACATCAGCACAGCAGGGAACCAGATAACCACCATCTGCCAGTCGAGATACATACTGAGCCATCCGGTACGGGTGCCGAATGCCTCGGAAGTCCAGCGGAACACTCCGCCTGACCGCGTATATGTAGAAGCCAGTTCAGCGCACACCAGAGCATAAGGCACAAGAAAGACAATCGCGGCAAAAACGTAGTAAAATATTGATGTAAGGCCAAATTCGGCCTGAGAAGCGAGTCCCCTCATGCTCACTATAGTGGTCACAATCATGATAGCCATGGCCATCATGGTAAGCTGTTTGCCTCCTGAGGGATGAGTAATAGGAGTACTCTCTTTTAATGTATTGTCAGCCATAAGGGTATCTTTTTTAGATAAAACATAAGGGGCCGATACCGTATGATTCCGGCATCGGCCCCGGTTGTTATAATTTATAGACTGTCATCAACTGACTGCCCTACCGGATATCATCTCGCGGGATAAATGACTGGATATGCCTCGGCGATTTTTGTTCCCACTTTGTAGTGTACGCCGGGACGAGCAGTGAAGTCTACGTTGCATCCCGCCTCGAATACCATGACGATATCCGAACCTCCGAACTGGAAATAGCTGATCTCCTCGCCTTTGCGCAGAACACGGCCTTCCTCAGCAGTCATAATCACAGATGAAACCTGACCCATGCCCATAGGCAGAACGGCTACAAGGCCGATAGGGCTGTCAATTACGACCAGGCCACGGTTCTGCATGAACTCGTAACCGGGATTGTCTGGAGCGTCGAATTTATTGACCCTTTTAGCTTCCAGACGGTTACGGCCTGTCGATACATCAGGAACGGCGGTCACTTCAAGATAAACATCTCCCATGATGTCTCGGGATTCAAGCACGCGGCCACCTACAGGAGCATGCTGACGGTGATAATCTGCCGGGCCCAGGAAGGAGTGCATCCACTTGCCTCCGGCGAAACGATCCTTATAGGGACTGCCTTCAAGAAGCTCGGAAATCTTCCAGTGAATACCCTTGATTTCTATAGTGTCATCGCCGCGCACTTCCCATGAGCCATCGAAAGTGGCATCGGCAGGAGATGTGATGATTCTGCTGTCTTCGACTGCAGCGATAGGACGGCAACCAGGCTTGGTATAGCGTGCGAAGAACTGGTTGTAGGATTTCCACCCTCCGTGAGGCTCCTGATATTCGGCCATATTGAATTCGGGAGAATCGTAGAACGACTTCACGGATTCAGGAGTAATTGACTCGGGTGTGTCAAGGAATTTTCCAAGTTCGCGCACATAGGACTTCATCCAGGCTGAAAGCGGAGTAAGGGGTTGCGAAACGTCGTGAGGCTCTACAGGATTCTGCAGTTCCTTGACCGGAGACTGGTCGAGAATGAAGTAGAACATGCAGATGTGGTTGAACATGACGCGGCCGAAATGATTTTCAACCGGAATCCAGGTAAGGTTGGTATCGAGCCACGCATAATAGTCGTCAAGCGAGTTGATGCCGTCCATTTCCTGTACGTCAAGTGATTTGGCCTTTTCAAATGCCTGCTGGAATTTGTCTTGCCAGCCATTCTTTGCGATCATGTCAAGAAGTTCCTGCACAATCGGCTGATGCTTTGTATTAATCATAGTTTTTAATATTTATTGGGCTGTCTGTATTGAAATCTTCAATATGCTTTTTTTCCCAAGGTTCTACTTACTAACATCTGCCAATCGCTACAAGTTCTCGACATTAATATTCTTTTACTATTTTAAGCAAATGGAGCTGATTATAAAGGGTGTTTAATAAAAAACGTTAATTATGTGCGTCTGATTTCATTTCTTATGAGAAGGAGGACAAGAGCCGCTGCTCGTTATGCCGGCTTGGCGCATGCATGCCCAGTATTCGGGGAAGGATTTGCCTACAACGGCGGGATTGCTTATGACTATGCCGGGGAAGCGCACGGCGGCTGGGGCGAAGCTCATGGCCATACGGTGGTCGCCGTAGACGGCTATCGGAGCGGTGGGGAAGACGGGGCATACCGGAGGCTGCAACACAAGCGAGTCAGTGCCGCTCTCCGCCTCAAGGCCGAACAGACGCAGATTGGCGATAAGCGCTTCCACGCGGTCGCACTCCTTGACGCGCAGATGAGCCACGCCGCTGAAGCGGAAGGGGATGCCGAGCATGGCGCAGGTAACGGCCAGAGCAGGGACAAGGTCGGGGGTGGATGACATGTCGGCTGTGAGCTCGCGTGCCTCGACCGGAACGGGAGTAAGCGTTATTCCGCCGTCGCGCTCTTCGGTGGCGACGCCGAGCCGGGCGAAGAGGCGGGCGCAACGGCTGTCGCCCTGTACGGAGTCGAGCGTCAGCGAGGGTATATGGAGGCTGCGGCGCGCCAGTGCCACATATTCGTAAAAATATGATGCGGAACTCCAATCGGCCTCCATCAGAGACCTGCCCGAAGGAAGCACAGGGCGGGAAGGGCTGGCTGAAATCCGGCCTGTCTCGCTGTCAAATTCGACGGGGGCCCGGCACTCGGTAAGCAGGCGCGCCGTCATCTCGATATATGACGCCGACACTACAGGGGGCAGGAGCCTCAGCTTGAGCCCCAGCGGCATGGAGAAAGCGGGAAGGAGCAGCGCCGTGATTATCTGGGAGCTTATGCCGGCCTCGACAGGCATATACATGCTTATGCCGCGCGCCGCACGCCCCTCGATGGCGATATAGCGGCCGGCGCTGTCGCTCCCTTCTCTTACTGTTCCGCCGCCTATCTTCCTCAGCAGTTCGGGCAACTGACCCAGCGGCCGGGCTGCGAGTCGCTCTGACTGACGCAGAGTGATTCTGGCGCCGGGCATACAGGCGAACCAGGCGGTCAGCAGCCGCTTGGCGGTGCCGGAGTCATGGATGTCTATGGCGCCCCACGGAGCCGAATACGACTCGCGGTAGCGTTTCGGATCGCGCGGCCCGCGCAGTGCGCGCCATATCTTGCATGCGGCCAGATATATGATGTTGACGTCTTCGCTCATCTCCCGTCCGGCAGGCCAGACATCGGCCGGATCATCGCCGGCCGCTGCGGCTATAAGCAGCGCCCTGGCTGCCACGCTCTTGGACAATGGTACATTTACGGCAAAAGGCTCCTCGCCGGGAGGAGCCTTGAATATCAGCCGCATGCTGTCGTGATGAGATTCCATATAATCGATCCTTATCTTACTACGAGTATCTTGCCCACGTATGCCTCGCTCTGCTCGCCGGAGGTAGAGGCCATGACGTAATATACGCCTGTGGCCACGCGTTTGCCGGCAGTATTGGTAAGATTCCACGATATACGGCCGCCGTTGGAGGTGCCGAGTTCTCGGACCAGACCGCCGTTGGCGTCAACAATCTTTACCAGGCTGGAACCCACGAGACCGTCTATGGTAACATCGCCCAGGTAGTCCGGACGGACGGGATTCGGGAAAATACGCACATTATCATAGCTGTTCTCCGCCTGCGAGGCGTCGGAGTAATAGGTAGCTATCAAAGTCGAGGTACCCATCCATATAGCGTTGGAGCGGGGGTCTACGCCAAGCTGGTACACCTGGTCGGAGGGCAACTGGGAATTGTCGGTAGTAAATTGAGCGAGTATCTGTGACCCTTCGGCCGAAGTTACCACTACGCCGTTGCCCAGCGTAGCAAACCACTTGCGACCGGCGCCGTCGCTCTTTATATCCATCACATCGGCGCCGTCGAGCAGATAGTCGGCTAAGTTGGTACCGTCATTGCGGGCCACCTTGACGCGCTGCACGCGGATATTGCCGCCGGAGACAGCATCGTTGGGATTCAGCGAGAACAGACCGGTGGATGTTCCGACCCATACGCGGCCAGTCGACATGTCTTCATACAGACAGTTGACATATTGGGCCTGTACGTTGGTGCCATCCTGGTCTGTGAACGAAGTGACGTAGCTGTACTTGTCATCGGCAGTGTCCGCCAGGGTGCCGCCGTGGTTCAATATGCTGATACCGCTGAATTGCGCCCACTGATTGCAGGCCATGACGATATTGCGGTTGGCGGGATGCTTGAGAGCGTTGATTGCCATGATATCGTTACCGGATTTGAATTCCGGCACCTTCAAGGGTTTGAATCCGGACGTATTGTTATTCTGACGGTCTGCGGCGGTCCAGTAATAAAACGGACCTTCGGAGCTGGAGGTCACACACGGGTTCTTTACCACCCAGAGAGTCCCGTTATCGTCAAACGAGGGGAGGCTGACATCGCAGTATTCGTAATACCGGTCACTGTTCTGAAAGACGGGATAATACCCCTGGGTAGAGGCGTTGCCGTGCCACTTGTCAGCGAACTGGCAGATACTGTTGTCGCGCATATCGACGCTGAACATGCCGGCGCGGCGCGTAGACATATAGCAATAGTCTTCCATTACCGGGTCATATACGGCGCCATAGATTTCAGCGACCTTGGAGGCCAGAGGAGAAGATGACACCGTACGTCCGTAGTTGGTCCATAAGCCATCCTTGTATGCGGAAATCTGGCCGGGATAACTCATCCATGACAGCGTATGGATGCGGTTCATCGTGTTATGTCCTACGAGAGTGCCGTATTTGTCGTTGAATCCGAAGGTAAAGATACGGTCAGGCTGCGGAAAGGTAAAAGCCACGTTTTTTGACAATGTACCTGATTCCGCATTGTCAGGAAAAGAATATGTCTCCAGACCCTGTAGGGCCACCGGCATAGTCATGGCAGACATATCCCAGGACGCATGTATGTTGGACTGACGCTCCTTCGGGGTCCAGATACGCCGGACATTGCCCTTTTTGTCTACCGCGACGCCTTTGCCATAAAAGCGCAGATAATATCCATCACGATTCTCGCTGTACGCCGACATATTGCCGCTATGTACCAGTTCCTGCGTCACACTGCCGTCCGGCTGTATGTCGGCAAGATGGAAACCGTCGTTTGCCGAATAACCGAAAGAGTCGCTGTCAATAGGAATCAGATGCTTGATGGCGTCGCTCACACCGCTGATTTTAGTAAACGAGCTGAAATCGGCATGACGGTTGTCAAGCGGGCTTATATACAGACCTTCGGAGTCGGCGGCCACAAGATTGTCGCCCACACGGCACAAGCCGGTCAGCCTCCGGTTGTAGATACGCGACTCGCTGATTACGCTTTTCCTGTCGTCTATGATGATATATCCGAAGTCTGTGGCCATATACACCTTGTCTGCCGAAGCATCGAAGACTATCGAATTGATTTCCTTGGATACGGACAGCGACGAAGACGCCAGACCGGGAATATTGACGACACTGTCGTCATCATACAGCAGATCCATCGTATAGTCCGTGTAGACCAGGAGCAGATACCCCTTGTCGCGGTTATACGCCATGCGGCGGACCGTATTGTTGTTGAGGTAGTTGGAGGCATTGTAACCGGTCAGTTCATCGTTGGTTTTGTCATACACGAACAGCTGTCCGGTATACGCGCTCCATGACGGGTCTGACGGATAATATATCTGGCCGAGTCCCAGGACATAGATTCTGTCCTTTGTCTCGATACAATCGTCAAAGTAGCTGTTGATAGAGTTGGTCAGACGCCACTGACCGGAGGTAAGGCTGTCTGCCTGCGTGCGGAGTATGCCGCACAGCAGACAGACAGATACAAATATGGTAAATACTTTGTTCATCTTTCAGATTGATTATTCCCCTATATATACGTTAAATACATGGGAATTATTGTATTCCGGCTCTATTTTAACAGAAGCATGGCATCGCCGTAGGAGAGGAAGCGGTAGTCGCGCGTCAGAGCCTCGTCGTAAAGCTCGCGCCACTCGCCGGGGGCGCCTGTGCGCTCAAGGAATGATGCCACCAACAGCAACAGAGTACTCTGGGGCTGATGAAAATTAGTGACCATGCCGCTTGTGACGTGCCAGTGGAAGCCCGGGGCTATCATTATGGCTGTGGAAGCGGTCAGGGCGGCCAGTCCGCGGCTCTCTATGTAGCCATGTAGAGCTTTCAGAGCCATTACGGTGTCCAGCGGCTTGCCGTCGTACGCCTCCCATTGCTCCACATGCAGCTTCCCGGGAGCCAGTCCGGGCTCGGCGGCTACTTTGCGGCCCAGATACGGCAGCGACTCAAGCGTGCGCACGGTGGTGGTGCCGGTAGCTATGACGGGATGCCCCTCCTCCAACGCCTCAATCAGACTCTCCAGCAGCGGCGCGGTTACGCTTACCACTTCGGTGTGCATCGTGTGGTCGCCTATCTTCTCGCTCTTGACGGGCTGAAAAGTGCCGGCGCCGACATGCAGCGTCAGCTCCTCGCGCTTTATGCCCCGCGCCTCCAGGCCGGAAAGCACGCGGTCTGTGAAGTGGAGCCCGGCCGTGGGAGCGGCTACAGAGCCCTCGATGCGGGAGTAGACCGTCTGATAGTCGACAGCGTCAGTCTGCTCCGAGTCTCGGCAGAGATAGGGCGGAATCGGTATATATCCGGCCGCGCCTATGACCGTGGCGAAGGTAAGCTCGGCCGGAGTCCAGGCAAACCGCACGCGGTAGGCTCGCCCCGGCGCCGGGCCAAGCAGTGTGGCGCATAGCGTCATGCAGCCGCCGGAAGGAAGCTGCACTGTCTTCTGCAGCGTGCCCTCCTTCCAGCGCTTCAGGTTGCCGACCAGACATATCCACTCACATTCGCCCGTAGCCGCGAAAGCCTGCGCATAGTCGCGCGGCTCAGCCGGCTCCAGACAGAATATCTCTATCTGGGCGCCTGTAGGCTTGCGCATCTTCACACGGGCGTTGATTACTCTGGTATTGTTGCATACCAGAAGGGCATCGGCGGGGAGCAGCTCCGGCAGCTCACGGAAATCATGATGCCCGACAGCGCCGGGAGCCGTACGCACAAGCAAGCGGCACGCATCGCGCGGACTGCACGGATGACGCGCTATCCTGCCGTCAGGCAGAGGATAGTCATAGTCAGCTATACGTATGTCGCTTACCATCAGAAACCGGTATAATTGAGCGGGGTAAGCGCCAGCAGCTGCTCGCGTACCTCGGGGCGCACGTCGAGCGTGGCTATGAACTCGGCCAGACTCTCGCGGGTAACTTCGGCATTGGTACGCGTCAGGGCCTTGAGAGTCTCATACGGATGGTCGTAGCCCTCGCGGCGCAGTACAGTCTGTATAGCCTCGGCAAGCACATTCCAGCGGTGGCCGAGATCGGCCCGCACGGCTTCCTCATTGAGAAGCAGCTTGCCCAGCCCTTTCATTGTGCTGGCTATGGCTATAAGGCTGTGGGCCATCGGTACGCCGACGTTGCGCAGCACCGTGGAGTCAGTGAGGTCGCGCTGCTGACGCGATACGGGAAGCTTGGAAGCCAGATGCGTGTAGATGGCATTGGCTATGCCCAGATTGCCTTCCGAGTTCTCATAATCTATAGGATTTACCTTATGGGGCATTGCCGACGAACCTACCTCTCCGGCCTTTATTTTCTGTTTGAAGTACTCCATGGAGATATACTGCCAGAAATCGCGGTCGAGGTCTATAAGTATGGTGTTTATGCGCTTCAGAGCGTCGAACAGAGCGGCCAGATTGTCGTAGTTGGAAATCTGCGTGGTGCGCTCCTCACGCTCTATGCCGAGACTGTCGGCCAGGAAACGATTGCCGAACGCGGGCCAGTCGATATCGGGATATGCCACATGATGAGCATTCATATTGCCGGTAGCGCCGCCGAATTTGCCGCTTACCGGCACGGCGCGGAGCAGCTCCAGCTGGCGGCGCAGACGATAGGCGAACACATCTATCTCTTTGCCCAGCCGCGTAGGGGTGGCCGGCTGTCCGTGGGTACGCGCGAGCATAGGGATATCCTTCCACTGCTCGGCATATCCCTCCAGTACTCCTATAAGCTCCTCAAGCGCGGGGATATATACTTCGTGGAGCGCATCCTTCACGCTCATCGGCACCGAAGTATTATTGATATCCTGGCTTGTGAGGCCGAAGTGTATGAACTCCTTATATTCCTCCAGACCGAGACGGTCGAACTGCTCCTTGAGAAAATACTCCACAGCTTTCACGTCATGGTTCGTGACAGATTCTATATCCTTGACGCGCGCGGCATCCTCTAAAGTGAAATCCTTATAAATGGCGCGCAGCGACTCCTGCAAGGCCTTGTCGCCGGTCAGCGGCTCAAGCTGCGGCAGAGGAATCCGGGTCAGCGCGATGAAATATTCCACCTCGACCTTAACCCTGTATCGTATCAGGGCGAACTCAGAGAAATAGTTGTCCAAAGCCTCGCATTTCGAGCGGTAGCGACCATCTACGGGCGATATGGCCGTCAGAGAATTTAATTGCATATCTTATTGATTAATAATATTTTAACACCAACGAGGAGAGACTACGTCTGAAAAATTTTTACAAAATTAGTAAAAAAATTTGGTCATGTAAAAAAATCGGCTTAACTTTGCAGTGCAAAACGGTAAAAATAGAAAACGCTGTGAAGCGTAGTTAGGCAGTTTAAGTTAGAATAATTAATGGGGGCGCTTAGCTCAGCTGGTTTAGAGCGTCTGCCTTACAAGCAGAGGGTCGGGGGTTCGAATCCCTCAGCGCCCACTCCCATTTAACTCCGTGAGGAGTCAAGACTGCAATTGTCCATAGAATAAGATTTTTTCATAATGCGATGGGTGTTTAGCTCAGCTGGTTTAGAGCATCTGCCTTACAAGCAGAGGGTCGGGGGTTCGAATCCCTCAACACCCACTTCCCCGAACAACAAGAAAATAGATTTAGTCAAGTGGTCCACTCGCGAGAGCAGACCACTTTTATTATTCACTACCAGCCAAGCGCTGTAGGAGCAACACAGCCGGGGTCAGCGGATATTCAGGTTCAGCGTATTTTTCAGGGTCAGTGGATTTCAGCTGGCAATGACGAGTCAGCCGCCTGTGTCCAAATTCTGCGTTCAAACTATAGCTGAAGAAAATTAAAATCAGGGGCAAGACGAAACCCAGCGGGCATCCATTTCTTTTTGCCCAGCCCCTATATATTAGTTCAGGTTTAGTCGGACATATATAAAGCCCGAACCAAACCAAACTTGCATACGTGAAGGAGGCAAGGTCTACCTTTTACCAAAGATAGTTTTTATTATAAATGAGCCTACTTTTCGTTCAAGACCGGCTTTTGAAGCCGAGACACCAGTTTTGCGAGATAACTGCTGCTTGACATGTGTCAAGCCAATAGCCCGTTTCCATGAAAATGATAGACCTGGGATTTTCATGCTTGTTCGCGTGAGTTCTCTGTGATATCCATAGCATGTGACGCAGTGGATTCAGAATTAGCCAACTCTTTGGTGTTTTCACTCTCAGATGTATTATTGGCATTGTCAATAATATCTTCTGCTGGCATATTAGAAGTATTTGCCACTGTATCTTCAATAATAGAAGTAGGGGATGTAGCCATAGAGTCTACGTCTGATGTAGAAAACTCAGATAAGTTTCCTTCTTCATCAGTCGCAACTTGTATCTCTTGTTGCGGTGGGGCTATTGAAACGACATACGCAGATGGATTTTGACGGATCTTTTCGAGCTCAATCTCCTTCCAACCCGCAATAGCAGTTTCAAGAAGTTCAGCCTGGGCACGTGCGATTTGAGCCATTATTTCCTCATTAGCTATTGTTTCAGCCTCTAATCGTTTCTCATTCTTCATTGTAGATATGCGCACACAAGTGTTCACTGCATCGTTAACATCTGAAATGCACTTGTCGGCTAAAACTTTAGTTTTATATTTTTGAGCCCGCAGTAAATCATCATAGGGTCCATCTTCCATCATCATCCTAAGGAATGTAGGTGCGGTTTCAATGATGACAAACAGTAGGGTAATCATAAGAGTTACCAAGGCAAGAGTCGGATGGTTCTGCCAGCTTGTTACATTTTCAAACGCTTCGTAACGTACAGCAAATCCATTTTGTGTTGCGTCTTTATCGATTTGTCCTTCGTGCCGAAGGATATCTTTTTTTACACGGTTGATTTCGCTATTCAAGCGCGAGATGTCGGGACTTTTGGTTGCTTTATAACGGTCGTATGCTGCTTGACATTCGTTTACAAAGCGCTCTTTGTCAGCATAAATAGGACCATGTCCTATTTTACCGCTAAGAGCGGAACCTTCGGCTTCTTTTCTTAAATCTTCTTGTGCGTCAAGCAGTCTTTTATGTAGAGTCGCTTCTTCAATTTCGATATCGTGTTTTTGTTCCTCATATCTATCTAACTCGTCGTAAAGACCCTTATAAGCAAGTTTTGCTTGTTTGATGCGTTTTCCATTATCTTGTAGTAACTGCGAGTCGATTTGGTCGCTAAAAATTTTCATCTCCAAAGGAGTGGAGATGACCAGACCAAGGAATATTGCCATGATTATACGCGGAAGCCCTGAACGAATTTCTGCCCAAGAAATAGTATACTTACCATCAGAATACATCGTGTTGACGATGAATCGGTCAAGATTGAAGATGAGCAATCCCCAAAACAGACCGAATAAACCCGCAATGGCGTAGCTATTAAATACGAAGTATAGAGCGTAACCGCCGGAGATAGCTGCCATTATTGCGGTAAAAAGAATCATACCGCCAATTCCGGCATACTTTGAATAGTCGGAAGGGCACTGACGTAGCACGCCTTTGTTTACTCCGGCACAGGACCAGAGAAACTCGTTGATTCGGCCGGGGCGTACGGTCGAAATCTCTCTTGCGATTGAGGTAGGGTTAGTTTTTGACATATATGATGATGTGTTTATTTGCGAAAGAAGTATGCATAAAGAGATTTGAACGGGTTCTTTATGCGTTTTTCCTTTTCGGAAGAAATAGACCTAACGAAAAAAGAATCCTTTAACTGAGGCACGTGAGGCAAATCAAGTTTAACCAACGATGACTTAAATGTCGGCACTGATATATTTGTATTAAATTGTGGCGTTGCATAGGATATATCAAAGGATTTATCTATTTGGGGAGTTGGAACTAAAATCTGCTTAACGACAGGTAGCGGCAACATCCGCACTGTAACAGTTCTTCGTACCTCTCCGAAAGCATCTTTAACTCTGATAACGTATGTTGTGTCAACACCAGGCGTTACTTCTAATTGACCCTGTGATGGTTGTTCGCCGAAATCATCAATGGAAACTGCGATACAATTCTCAACGTTCCAAGAAAGAATTACCGGGAGATTCGGGTAAGAGAATTGACGATTTACCTTAAAGTCAATTCGGGCCGCTTCCCGAATCTTTATAGGGATGATGTGGCGGAATACACGGCTTCCTTCAAGTCCTTTTGCCTCAAATGTAAACTGTGTGTCATTGATAGGCGTGAATGTTGCTGCGCCTAAGTTAGTAATCTTTTTCGTTTCGTTGCTGCTAATGAGCTTTATGTCTCTTGCATTATTAATAATCCAACGGAAAACAACATTTTCGTTTCGACCCTTATGAAGAACGGTAGCCGAAGGATGTATTTCAAATTCAGGGCAAGGAAGAACTTCGAGTGTAACGACACGTTCTGCGGTGCCGTCGGAGTTGGTTGCTTTGACTTTGAATTGTTTGGCGCCTACAGAATCAAGTGTAATTTTAAGGGAATTGCCGATTTGTTCCTCTTCATCAATGAAGATATGATTGGCACCGTCAATCTGCCAAGTGAGTGTTGCACTATCTCCTTGGAAGAATGGCACTGATTCCTGAAGCCGACAATATCTAATTATCGGAGGCGCTTGTATGTCATCGAAATTACCAGTGGTTTCGTTATATACTAAAGCCATATTGTCTATTCATTGGTAAATGAAAGCTTGTTATTGCATACGCGAATGTATATGGGCGATGATTTGACTAAATCGCCCATAAGAATTTTGTCAATAATACCATCAATTATTTCATGGTCAACGATACGTTTTATCGGACGTGCCCCCATAGATGTATCTAAATTATGTGCAATATGGTCTGCGACGTCTTCATTAAGTTGTATGTTATATCCGGAAGATTGAAGCTTCTGTACTGCATTGTGAACAATCTTCATTGTGATAGATTTAAGTACGGAGCCGTTGAGCGGATTGAATATAATAATGTCGTCAATCCTATTTATAAACTCCGGAGATGTTCTATGCTTTAGCAGTTGAATTATCGGCTCTCTTACGAAAGGTAAACAAGTATCATCCTGTTGCTCTATTAATTCCGCTCCGAGATTAGATGTCATAATTATGACAGTATTCTTGAAATTGATAGTGCGGCCTTTGCCATCAGTCATATGACCGTCATCTAAAACTTGGAGAAGGGTTTCGCAAATTTTTGGATGGGCCTTCTCTATTTCATCTAAAAGTATCACGGAGTATGGCCTGCGACGGACAGCCTCAGTGAGTTGTCCTCCTTGATCATAGCCTACATATCCTGGAGGCGCACCGAATAAACGGGATACGTTATGTTCTTGTTGATATTCGCTCATGTCAATGCGAATCAACATATCACGGCTTCCAAATAAGAATTGAGCCAAAGCTTTGGCTAATGCAGTTTTGCCGACGCCTGTAGTTCCAGTAAACATGAAAGAGCCAATAGGAGCGTTGTCGTTACCTAAACCAAGTCGTGAACGTTTTATTACATTGCATACTGAATGAATTGCATGATCCTGACCCTTGACGATGTCCGCAAGGAAATCTTGCATCCTTGTTAAACGCGTTAATTCATCCTCGTTCATCGAGTGAACTGGTATGCCGGTAAACCGAGTAATAGTTTCCTTGATGTCATTTGAATCTAATGCCAGTTTTAAGAGTGGCGACGCCGTATCTGCCATCTCTTGCATCAGGGCGTTCATTTCAGCTTCAACTCGCTCGGTTTCTCTGTTATAACGAGCGGCTTCGTCATATCGACCGATAGATTCTGCTTGCTCGCAGTTTTCGTGTAAATGGATAAGTGTGTTTTGAAACTCTTGAAGCCTATCGAATTGGCGGCGTTCATTAACCCATTTCGCATTAAGGATATTTTCTCGCTCTTTTAATTGTGAAATCTCATGTTCCAATTCATTTATGCGAGGAAAATCATGCGCGTCTTGGAGAAGCGATTCGCGTTCAATCTCTTTCTGCCGGACTATGCGGGAGAGTGAATCAAGTTCTTCTGGCACAGAAGATCTATCTATTCGCATTCTTGAAGCGGTTTCATCCAGAACATCAATAGCTTTGTCAGGTAGAAATCTATCAGTAACATATTTTGTGGATAGGCGCACAGATGCGACAATGGCTTCATCGAGAATTTTAATTCTATGGTGAGCTTCAAATCGTGATTTGATACCGCGAAGAATAGAAATTGAACTTTCAACTGAAGGTTCATCTATGGTAATGCGTTGAAAGCGTCGCGCAAACGCCTGGTCGTTTTCGACAAATCTATTGTACTCGTCAAAAGTAGTTGCTCCAATTACTTTTATTCCGTTTCTTGCAAGCTCCGGTTTTAGGATATTTGCGGCATCCATAGCTCCTCCTCCGCTTCCTGCACTTAAAAGGAGATGGATTTCATCGATGAATAATAAAACTTGCGGAGCATGTTTAAGCTCATTGACGATTGATTTAAGACGAGCCTCAAATTCACCTTGCATTGATGCTCCAGCAACCATAGTCGCAATATCGAGGCTGTATAGCTGAAGATGTTTTAGATCTTCGGGTACATCACCTCTATTTAGTCGAAATGCGAGGCCTTCAATTATAGCCGTTTTACCCGTGCCTGGTTCTCCAATCAGCAGGGGATTGTTCTTGGTTTTGCGTGAAACTATCTGAAGTATTCGTCTAATTTCATCGTCTCTGCCGATTGTTGGCTCTATTTCTCCTATTTCGGCAAGTTTGCGTAGATTTACGGCATACTTTTCAAGATTTATCAGCTCAGCTTGTTGTCCATTATCGGTCGAAGTTATACGGTTGCCAGCAGAATATGTTTCTATTGCGCCCGATAATCTGTGATGGTTAATGTGAAATTCATTAAAAAGAGCAGAAACCTCATTATTGGTTGAAGTCATTTCTAAAAAAATGGCTTCAGTAGGGACGAGCCCCCGATGATGTTCAGTATATGAGGAAATGGTTTTAACGATGACTTGATTACATTGCTCAGAAAACTGTGGATTATCATTGTGAAATCGGTTCGTGTTTTGGATGTATTCACTCAACCGAGTACAGAAATGCTGGTAGTCCACATTCAGTTGGTCTAAAACAAAACGCAACATTTCTTTCGATTGCCGAACCATAGCAATCAAAATCAATGGAGTCGTGATTTCGTCAAAATGCGACTCACGTGCCAATGAATTGGCGTGTTGCAATAGCGACTTGGAATTTTCGCTGAGTTTTGTGTAATCGATAAGCTGCATTACCTAATATTCTGTATCTAAGACTATCCCCTCATAATTATTTTCGAGTGGACTGGTGTTTAGTTCTTCTCCTAAATCTAAGATTGCATGAGCAGAACACGAAGGACAATTCTCGTCCTTGGATATGCGCGCTCCGTACCATTTAAGAATAGTCGGTTGATTTTTAGCATTATTAAATGGAGCCCACACTGCATGACGGCGTTCTCTGCGGTTAGCCCATATATAGTAGTCATAATCAAGTTCTGTTTCCAGCGATTCAATGCCGGATTTCTTGCCACGCGATAATTCTACTAAAGCCAGTTTTACCATGAGATTGCAAACGGGTTCTATGTCGGAGGATAATCCAACTTGAATCATAGCATGTGCATCTTCCTCTGATACATAAGCAGGAAGTTGAGAACGGTTGGTTATTTCTTCAGTAGCCATAGCATGAGCACGCGAGCCAACGAGACAATTATAACACGGCCCTCCGGGACGGTAACGGAACACGTCGCCTCCTTCAGCTCGTGTTACGGCTCGTCCGAACAAGGCAACCTTGTTATGTTTCAACAAGCATTGAGTTAGATAGAACCGGCTTGCATTGTTGTCAGTCGCACAGATAATCAGGTCTGCTTTCTCAACTTGCTCGTCCATCAAATCTTCGTGAATAGTGATATTGATTGGGAACAAATCGACTTTAGCTATTTTGTTTTTGCCTATTACAGCATCCTTTATTGCATTTGTTTTTAAGCGGCCCAAATCCTTAATAGTACAGGTGTGTCGAGCGAGATTGTGTAGTTCGACTCGGTCAAAATCAAATAGTGCAAATTCACCTACACCTGCTTTGGCAAGCTCAATAGCGATTTGAGAACCGAAACTGCCGAGGCCTATTATCATTACTCTTTTGTTTGACAAAATGTCAACTTCAAGAATACCTTTAGATCGTGAATACATTTCCTCCCTTGATGGTATGAAATTCACATCACATTCCTCTAATCTTAAATCGTCTTTAACATAGTACGCTTTGACCTCAGTGTCAGAAGTAATAATGATATGGTATTGCCCTGGAGTGGAAATTTTAGTTGGCAATGATGACTTATGCCAATGAGCAGGCGCCACACATCCAAAGGCATGTGGTTGCGCAGCAGTATGGATGTGGACGACGTCCTCGCCCTCCCATTCGTAAGATCGCCCCTCTATATGACGATCTTTTGAATTTAGATAGGCAAGAACTTCATCCTTATCAATGTAGATACATTTCATGCGAAACCGTCTTCAGTCATTTTTGTCACAGTATCGCCCTCGTTAGCGGCCCCTCTTTCCACCTGCTCAAAGTCGCCTGTTTCGGGGTTAAAAACAAGATCTTTAAGTGTACTTGTCGATTGAGCCGACACACCACGTCCATTCGGACTAATCACGGATTCATTCATAAAATATTTATTTAATGGGTGGAGGTACCACCCTGTCTGTTAATTTCGTTGATTAGAGTATCGATAGATTGGCCTGTGCGGAGATAGATTTCATAACATTCCAGCCAAAGGCGACATTTAATGTACACCTTATAAAGAGAGACTCGAGGACTCCAGCTTTCATCAGGATAGTGACAAATGCAAGTCTTACCATCGGCCGTTCCATAGTTATGGAGCTCGTGGCTTACCTTTAAGTTACGTCCGCTACGATCCTTTAACGGCTTCGTAGTGTATACCATAGGGACAGACGAAGGAAAATCATTGAGCATGATTTGCAAGGTGTATACATTCTTTGCATTGGTGCGGGCACCTATCAGAAGATGGGCGTTCGGTGTACCCATTTCTTTGAACATATACATGTTCGATGGCAGTTTTTTCCCCAAGACTGCCTTTTCCAATTCAAAACGCGCTTTGTCCATTAGGGATGTTTTTTTAAATGTAAGTTGTAATTCTGAGTAAACGTTTGTTGGATATCAGGGGCTGAAACCCAGTCTTTTTCAAATGAATAGTGTGTACGCGTGCCTTCTATAAGTCCCATTCTTTCAATCTCAAATGGAGAATCAGGAAAGTCTTCCGGGAATGCTATTGTTTCAGCAAAGGTGCGTGTAATGATTTTGAGCGTGACTATCCCATCCGAAGAGATTTGTGGAGTCACTTCATTTATCCATTGTTGGGCTTTAAGCTCATCAATTATTCGCTTAAAAGCCTGTCGGTTTATTACTTGTGAGAACCATCCCAATTGATTGGGCACCAATTGCTTGTGTGGTACGATATATTCTTCTGCAAAATTATATTTTGAAGAAGATGGGTTACATAGTATCCCTGCAATGTCGTTGTCTATGATTTCACGAAGACGGTTTCTTATATTGATAACCTCCCATTGCGATGGCACGAAATGGGTATCACGAGCAAAGTTGAAAGGATTTATAACGATGCCTCTATCATTAAAGCTGCCGATACACAAAAGCAATCTGTTGAGATTTAACTGAGCTATGCCGTTTTGCATTGTTTGAGCATCGTGTACACTTGGATGCGGCAAACCCAGATAATGATGAGAGTGCCATTCTCCGATATGCTGAAGACCATATTCTTTCAGTTTTGCCCCAATCATCTTAAGATACTCCACATCTTGATTGAAAAACGCTGGCTGATGATTCGCTCTTGGCCCCGGGCCAATTGTATAAATGACACGGGGGGCGCCAGAGGCAGTCCAGGCACCGTATAGTTGACCACCGGTTTCAAGATTAGGATAGTCCTGAATACACTTGGCAATATAATCTAATTCGCTGGCGTATATTACAGCTTTTGATGATGGAGCAAGCGCAGGTGCAGAAAGTGTAATTATATCAGTTGCGTGGCTATTAGCGACATGAATGTTATGTTCGCTGTGTTTCCTGCGTTTACCCCACCAAGGAAATGGATTATAGTGGTTCTTCCGTTTGCTTCTTTTCTTGCCCATTGCAAGAATGATATTATTGATAAGCCTCCGAATCCCAACAAGACTTGGTTTAACGAAAAAGCGCAGGATCCGTACTGTTACTCGTCCTGCTGTTTCAAGGCATCTGGCATAGCCGTCACTTCGTAGAACGAGTAACGCAGAGCCTACGCCGTATGATATATGATCCACCAAAGGGGGACATACCAATAAGGTATAATCCACCCAGGGGTATGTAATCATACCCGAGACATCTACCGTTACTTCATTCTTGACGAAGTTTTGAAACTGCCAGATTTCTGAAACAGCCAAGAATCAAGCGCAGTAAACGCTTTCATTATGTAATGACCTCCCTCGCTCCGGCTCCATAGTGGAGTCTCACGGCGTAAGGTCACTGCAAAGTTAGTGATTTTTCTTGAAAAGGCAATCGGAAATGTTGTAAAACATAATATTATGCGCTTTGTAAAGAGGAAAATGCCACCGGCAACTGCGGAAGCTGGCAGTGGCATTAGATATTGTCGGAGATAATAGCAGGTATGGATGGTGTCGGCGTTTACTTGTTGCTCGTGGTAACGAATCAGCGATTTCATGCTGTCGACTTCAGGGCGGCCGGCCCCTGGCCTCAGTCGCATAGTTCGCTATGCTCCCTCGCCAGCATGGCAAAATCCAAGTTGTGCTTCCGATCCCATAATTCGCATTTGTTGTTATGCAGCCTCTAAATCTCTTGCTATGTCCGATATTCGGCTATGTTGCCGTAACTTTATGGGTAAATCAACTTCAATACCCAATGGCTACAATAAAAGTAAAGTTCCGGCCCTCCGCCATAGCAGGCCGCGAAGGGACTATCTATTAT
>JAGBIJ010000026.1 GCA_017935045.1 Muribaculaceae bacterium | reverse complement strand
TTTTGCGAGACTTAATGGCGGATTGGGGAGGGGCTGTGGGCTTGTGAAGCCCCATCCCCAATCCGCCATTAAGTCTCAAGCGTCAAAAAATGTGGAGGCTATTCAGATCGAAGGTCTTTGCACTTCGTTGTTGAATCTGGGTTTTATTTGCCCGCCACGTGTCTAAGTTGGTTTTTTAGGTCTGTTTTTTTCATGTTTTCAGCCCCCGATACGTTGTAGACGGATTTTTTTTATTACTTTTACGCACTCTTACGAAAATTTTTAAATTCTCCTTATATATAAGTATGAAGACTAAGTTGATGTATGTGGCGCTCGGCGCCGCTGTCGTGCTCGGCGCCACGGGCTGCTCCAAGAAGTTAGGACAGTTCAAAAGCGAGTATTTTGCTGTCAATCCCCAGCCTCTGGAGGTATCGGGGCAGAATGTGCCGGCTACTATCGCCGGTTCCATCCCGGCCAAATTCATGGTCAAGAACGCTGCTGTGCGTATTACTCCTGTTCTGGTCTACGAGGCCGGCGAGACTGCTTCCGCCCCGTATCTGATCCAGGGTGAGAACGTACGTGACAATGGTGTGGTTGTCAATTATCAGAACGGCGGTAACGTGATGATACCTTTCTCCGTGCCTTACTCCCCTCAGATGGCGCAGAGTACTCTCTATCTGGACTTTGCCGTAGATCAGAACGGTAAGAAATATGCGCTTCCCCGCGTCAAGGTAGGCAATGGCGTGATCGCCACCGCGACTTTGGCTTCGGCCGCGACAGTGACTCCCGCTACGGCGCGTGATAACTTCCAGAAGGTTATCAACGAGAAATATTCAGCGGATATACACTTCCTTATCAATCAGGCAAATATCCGTTCCTCTGAGACATCTTCCGAGGCTTATCGGGACTTAGGCAAGCGTCTGCAGGAGGCTGCCGCCGACCCACGGCGTGAGATTGCCGGCGTGTCTGTCAGCTCTTACGCTTCGCCCGAAGGCGCTTATGACTTCAACAAGAATCTGGCTGAGAAGCGTGAGAAGAATACCAACGCTCTGGTGGAAAATCAGCTCAAGAAAGACAAGATTACCGAGTTCGGCGAGCTGACATCGCAGTTTACTCCCGAAGACTGGGATGGCTTCCGTCGCCTCGTGGAGCAGAGCAACATTCAGGACAAGGAGCTGATAATCATGGCTCTCAACAATCAGTCCGACCCTGAGCTGCGCGAGAAAGAGATACGCAACCTCTCCAAAGTATTCGACGAGCTGGCCGAGCAGATTCTGCCCCAGTTGCGCTACAGCCGTGTGCAGGCCTCCATCAACGTCATCGGCAAGAGCAACGAGGAGCTGGTCAGCCAGTTCAACTCCGACCCCAAGGGTCTGACAGCCGACGAGATACTCTACATCGCCACCCTTACCTCCGACAACAACAAGAAGATGGAGGTCTACAATACCGCCTGCGAGGTCTACCCCAAGGATTACCGTACATTCAACAATCTCGGCCTCACGCAGTATGTGGCCGGTGATTACGAGGGCGCGCTTGCCAATTTCCAGCAGGCTTTGCGTCTCAATCCTGCCTCCAAAGAGGCTGAGATGAACAAAGGTCTCGTGGAGATGCTTCAGGGCAAGTATGCCGACGCCTACCAGGCTTTCGGCGCTTCGGCCGGCGTTCCCGAGGTCAGCGACGCTCTCGGCGTCTACTATCTGAGTCAGGGCAACCTGAATGCTGCCGTGGGCGCTTTTGGCGATGCCAAGACCAACAACGCCGCCCTGGCCCAGATACTGAGCAAGGACTACTCCAAGGCCCGCAACACGCTGGCCGCCATCACTGCTCCCGATGCCACCACTTACTACCTGATGGCCGTACTCGGCGCGCGCACCAACAACGAGAACATGGCCATTACCAACCTGCGTCAGGCCGTGCGCCTCGACTCCAAGCTGCTGGACCGCGCCCGCAAGGACATGGAGTTCGCCAAGATCAACCTCTCCTACCTGTAATACATATATTATAAATATGAGACTCTATCCGAAAACATTCGGAGCCGTAGCTCTCGCGGTCGCTCTGGCGGCTGCGGGAGCTTCTGCTCTTGAGGCGGCCGCTCCACGCGGCAAGAAGACCGCCACCCACCGCAAGACAGCGGTAAAGGCTGAGCGTATCCCTATTTTAGTCAACGTCCTGGGCGGCGGTTACTACGACATCAGCAAGGCTACCATGCCGCTCCATGACAATGGCTACCCCGATCTGTCAGCGCTCGGCTCCTCCCGCGTGATTGACTCCGTCGGCAACCCTGTCTCCTCTTTCATCTACACCGGCACCCTTTCTTTCGCCGACGGGCGTATGTTCAACAACACCGGTAACGGCTTCTTCGTGACCCTCCCCGACGGCAGCGGCAAAAAGAAGTTAGGCAAAGAGGGCAGCTATCTGGGCGACGGCCTCTACGCCGTAGGCAGCTATGACAGCGGCTTCGCCATCATGGACAAAGATGGCAATGTGATGGTCCCCGTGGCGCCGAGCCGCTACTACGAAAAAGCCGGCGAGGGCCTGATCATATTCTGCGAGAACGAGAAGTACGGCGCCATTGACAAGACCGGAGCCGTAGTCATCGCGCCTCAATACGACTATCTGTCCACCTGCTCCGAGGGCTACCTGCCGGCTATCAAGGAGGAGAAAGCCGGCGTCATAGACAGCAAGGGCAATGTCGTCATCCCCTTTGTCTACGAGGTCAATGAATCCTGGGGCGATGACGACGGCGACCCGCTCCCCATGCACGTCCACGCCGGCCTTACCGCCGCCTGCAAAGACGGCAACTGGGGTGTGATAGACCTCAAGGGCAACGTGGTGGTGCCGTTTGATTACTCCTATGCCGGGGTCGGCAGCAAGGGCACCATACGCGCTACAAGCCTCGAATGGGATAAAAACATATACTTTGACTCCAAGGGCCGCAAGTTGCGCGAGGATTGGCAGCTGTGCTATGGCGACGACCCGGATGCCGACTTCCAGGTCTTCATGACGGAAGGAATAGACAACATCAAAATGGGCTACAAGAGCGCCGACGGTCGCGTAGTCATCCCCGCAGCCTACGACATGGCTATGGAGTTCTACGGCCCTACAGCGCTGGTCAAGACTGGCGGAGCCTGGCATCTGATAGACCGTACCGGCAAGATAGTGAAGCGCAACGTAGCCAAGTTTACCATCGGCGAGCTGGCCGGCTGATCCCCGGCTGCATAGGGTGTGCGCGGACTTCCGCCGCGCCCGATAATCCGAATGTATCCGCGTCTGCGTTATTTAGAGGGTGTTTAATAACAATACATCGGTTATTTTTTAGCGACTCCGAGGGAGCCAAGAGTTTAATCCGTTAAAAATCTGATGTTCAGCATGAAAATTTAACACTAAAAATTTGGTCAAGTCGCTGAATTTCAGTAACTTTATGGTATCTGACCAC
>JAGBIJ010000025.1 GCA_017935045.1 Muribaculaceae bacterium | reverse complement strand
TGCCGGCCGTGATTTTTGGCGTCGTGGCCAGGACTACGCGCTCCTTCCATTCGTTCTTGTCGGGATCGGGCTGGTATTTGTAACGGTACATAAGAGGCTTGGACGTCTCTGCCGTATTGAACGAGGGTCCGGTCATATCGGGCGTAAGCTGGAAGGTCACGCCGGTTTCGCGGAAACGCTCGAAGAACGTTACCACGTTGGTGCGCTCAAAGTCGAAGCGGAGCTGACGCTCTATGGGCTCCAGCTTGGTGTAGTCCTCGTCGGGCTTAAGCCAGTTGCGCAGGTCCTGCTCGCAGAAACGCACGTATGTCCGGTTGATGTTGGTCAGATCAATCTGAATCTCCTTGTCGGGAAGAAGCTGGAGAAGCTTGGCGTCGCCTGTAAAGTGGGTTTTGCGGATTCTTTGGTCTTCGGGTATAAGGGCCATCAGGTCGGCGTCGGCGTTGGGCATGTCGAACTCGGCCTCGAACGTGAGATGGCGCACGCGGGCTTGGGTGTAATCCTTGTCGGAGGTGTAGTCCTCGGGCTTCACAAGGCCTGCGTGGTCGCCGGCGGCTATCTTGACATCCTGATATTCTGTGTCGTAATGAACGTCAGCCTTGAAGTAACCCTGCTTCATGCGCGGGGTGGGGATGCGAAGTTGAAGCTGGTTACGCATATTGACTTCAGTGTCGTAAGCGTCAGCTCCATCGGCTCCGAGAGGATTATAGACGAGCGTGGCTTCATAAGAACCAAGATCCAAATCCGAAGCGGGCACGATAAACTGCAGCGGAGCGTCTTCGGTTGTGGCTACGACGCCATTCTTGCCAGGATAATTGATAGTCCATGATTTGGCCACGGAGCCGTCCAGGCTATGGTCGGGGTTATCGCCCATCCAGGGACGGCGGGCGTACAGAAGCACATATTTGGTCCAGGTGGCCTTCTCGGCGTTGCCGTAAGAGTCGTTGCTCGGAGCTTCCAGACGCGTAACCGAACTTACGAGAGGCGCGCCCTCGCTGTTGGTGTCTGCGGCGACCTTGACGCCGTAGGCAAAGTTCTGACCCAGAGAGTAAGTGATGTAGTCATAGGCTTTGTAGGGCGGTACGGCGTTATCCTTGTTGATTTTGATAAGCTGGCCCACGGTAAGCGTGTTCTCGACCTTGGCCACATAGAAGGGGGTGGACTTGACGGTCACCGTCTCGTCTATGCCTTCGAACTTGATGTCCATGTAGTACTCATACCATCCTGAGTTGGGATAGTTGACACCGTCGTGGTAGAATGTCTTGCCGGCAGGATAGTAGCTGCCTGTGCCGGCGGAATAACCGAGTACACTGCCTATGTTAGAGGTAAAGTCGGATGCAGTCCAGTCAAGTCCGCTTTCATTGAAAATAAGGATAGTGCGGTTGTCGGGGTCGTTCTCGTTAGATGCCACGGCTCGTAAATTCACGCTGGTAACCTTGGGTGCATCGGCGGATACAGTAGGATTGAACGTGCCGGCGGATTTGCTCTGGTTACTCATAGCCTCGATGCGGGCGTCACCGACAGCCTTGCGCGCATAAAGCAGACTCTTGCCGCTGTTGCCGTTAGGATCAGACAGATTAAGGAAGAAGTAAACCTTATTGAAATAGGTCGGCTCCACGCAGCCCATGTCGCCGTTTTTGCTGCCGAGCTGAACGGTCTGCTCAGGCTCTATGGTATAGAATCCGGGACGGCCGTTGCCGGTGTAATCGTTGTTATCGGCGCTGGAGGGGTCGTAATAGCCCCAGTTCCAGTTCAGGTTCCACTCAGCGCCGCCGCCGGAATTCGCGCCGCCGCTCCAGCCGCTCCAGAGCTTGAACTGGCCCACAGCCCAGAAGTACTCGGCCTTGTAGACATAATAATTGTCGCCGTCATTGAGATTGACATCCTTGAACTCATCCATCTTCTTCAGGTCGGCGCCGGATGTAAGGTTGAGATAACGCTCGAAAGTCATACAGTCGGAGTTGAAACCTACGGTATGATCGCCGTTGGCATCTTTATATTTACCGGTAAACATCACATTGTGCAAAGGGGGCCACTGGGTGTTGAAGTAGACCTTGCTGCCGTCGCGGGAGGTCACGGGTTTGCCGAACCGGTCATACTGGATCCAGGAGTGCTGCCAGTTGTTGGTGGTCTTGGACTCGGTATCGCCTACCTTCGGATTGGCGATATCCTCAGGCACGCCGTCTTCCGCTCCCATCTGGCTCATCATGCCCACAAGGGAGATATAGGGCAGATAGTATGCGTCGTTGATATCCTCGGACTCATTGCCGTCTCTTGTCAGATATTTGAATGACAGGGTACGGGTCGAAGGAACGTAGTAAGCGCGCATGCGCGTGCCGGCGCAACGGCGGTTCTCGGGAATGTTTTTGAAAATGGGTATAGTGTAGTTCACATCGTAATTGCCACCGTCGCCAGGCTCTGCCATCGTCTTGGTGTAATACTTCACATACAGTTTATGGCTGTCAGCCGTATTAGGGCAAGGATAATTTCCATCAGCATCTTTCCAATTGTGATCATTCCATGTAAAGTCAATATAGTACAGATCGTCGGCCTTCTTGGTCATCTGCCATTCGGGGGAAGCGAAATTGTTGTTCAGAGAGTGGCCGGTAAGGTAATAGAACTTCTCGTTCGCATCGAGGTTTGCGAAGTCCTCCTCACCGTAGACACCTGCGGGATAGAAGGGCATGCCGGTAACGGTCACGACACCGGAGGGAGTGAAGGTGGCGCGGATGGCGGCAAGTTTGCCGCTGTCATCTATACGGACTATAATCGTCACAGTGCCGGCGTTGTCAAGATTGTCGCCTGTAAGCTTGAAATTATGATCATCGCCGCCATTATCGGTACAATTATATTGAGTCGCTATGGATTTATCACCACCGGCTCCGAACCATTCTCCATTATAAACAACCTTGAAAAGCAAATCAGCAGCATTATCTACGTCAAACGTCCATGAATACCTGCCGTTGGCGACGTCTTTGTCAGTGACAGACTTCTGGTCATCAGTCCAAACGTCAGTCCAACTGCCGGCAAGCTTCAGCTGGGCGCTGTAGTCAATGCGATAGGTTCTCCAGGAATAATGTCCGGAAGCAGGAAAGCTGCTGCCATCTCCCCAGCTGGTAAAAGAGAGCAGATTGCAGCCTTCTTTAGCCGGAATACCATACATGTAGTTCCACGGTGTGTCGCTTTCGCTTTTTGCACGCAAAATTTCGGCTGTGGTATAGTTGCCTGCCGGAACATCCACATAATAATAGTCAGTGCCTGTAAGCTTTTCAAACTTTTTATAACCTGAATCGTCGCTTGTCCCTCCGTAAAAATGAATGGCCATATAACCTGCTTGCCACCCACCGGGAGAAAAATATAGCCTTCCGGAGAAAGTGTCTGCCGCGGCATACTGAGTCACGGCGAGTATCGACGCAAACAGCAACAGGCTGCGCAGCGCGATACGCTTGAGTTTTTCTTTCATCGTTGAATTTATTAGTTAATGTTTTAAGTTGTTAGTTAATCTTTAAGTACAAATGACATATTGCCCCACACAAGTAATCGGCCGTTTAAAACAAAGATACATAAATGTCAAAGAGTCGAAATTACGGCAAAGGCTTTGTCAAAGGTATAAAGAGCGAATCTTTACGGCGCAAATTTACTACTAAATCGGCAGATTTACCCCGTAACTATTCAGCGAAAGGAAAAGCTATAAAAATTCGCCTCGTCTAATTAAACGAGTGCCAGGATAGCATCAAGAGGAGATTGACCGTTTTTCCAGGCTGTGTCTGCGATGGAGTGAAGTGCGTGGAAGGCATCGGCAC
>JAGBIJ010000024.1 GCA_017935045.1 Muribaculaceae bacterium | reverse complement strand
GATGGTGATTGGGCGGCGGTTTTTGGGGGTGGGACACTAAAGAGGGGTGGGGGGACGTTATAGGAGTAGGCTTATGTAGATAAGCTGAAGTAGAAGAAGTAAAATAAGCTGAAGAAGTAGAAGAAGAGTATGAAGGTTTGTTTCCTGGTTCCTCCGGTGTCTGACGCTTCGCATCGGCCTGCGGAGCGTTCGGCGGGCTGCACGCGTGTGGTCTATCCTATGCCCAATCTGTATGAACTGACGGCTGCCGCTGTCGTGCGTCAGGAGGGTCATGAGGTTAAGATGAAGAATTTCACTCTGCCGGCGCGTACGCCTCAGGATATGCGCGGCTGGCTTGGTGACGATGATTCGGATCTGTATTGTATCTGGGGCGTGAATCTGTCGATGGAGGATGATATACCGGCGGTGGCCGACATTCTGCGTCTCAGGCCTTCGGCCCGAATCATGCTGCTGGGACCTGCGCCTACGTTCTTCCATAAGCGGTTTCTGACTGATCCGCGTATATTCATAGCGCGTGGCGAGCCAGAGTGGACTTTGGCCGAGTGGCTGCGTGAGGCTGACGGCAATCCTTCTCCGGATTTTTCGGGTATCAAGGGTTTGTCTTATATCTCCGGCAATCGTACGGTCCACAATCCGAGCCGCGAGCCGAGCCGCGAGTTCGACTCGCTTCCTTTCCCGGCACGCGATCTGCTCGGTGACTATAAGTACCACAATCCGAAGCTGAAGCTCAGTCCGTATACCACGGCGCTGACGTCCCGCAACTGTCCGTACCGCTGTATCTATTGTGTGCCCAGCTCGCTTACTTTCGCCCGCGAGCTGGATTATCGTGAGAACCACGGCCACAAGCCTCCTATCTCTTACCGCAGCGCCGAGAGTGTGGCTCGGGAGCTGAAGATGCTGCATGAGCAGGGTTACAGGGCGATAGGATTTGTGGATGACAATTTCATCTGGAACGAGGAGCGCACGCTGGCTCTGTGCAAGCCGCTGCGCGAGTATGGGTTCAAGTGGGGCTGTCAGGCGCGAGTGGATGCCATCACGGAGCCGATAGCCAAGGCTTTGGGCGAGAGCGGCTGCATGTATGTGGACTTAGGTATAGAATCTTTCAATGACGAGATACTCAAATATATAAAGAAGGGGATTACCGAGGCTGACATCTATCGCTCGATTGAGCTTCTGCAGAAGTATGGCGTGCCGGTCAAGCTGAATGTGCTGATAGGCACGTGTCCGCTGGAGACACGCGCCACCATCAGGGAGACGGTAAGGAAGGCCAAGCGGCTGAAGGTGGATCAGCTGATGATCAACATAGTGTCTCCCTTCCCCGGCACGGAGCTGTATGAATTAGCGAAGGCCAACGGCTGGATAGAAGGGGGCGAGTATCGTCCGACTGATGTGCAGCGCGAGTCGATACTCAATTATCCTAATCTTTCGGCGCGCGATATGGAGAAGGCTCTGTTCCGCGCCAACCTGGCTTATTTCTTCTCGCCGGCGTTCGTCAGAAAACAGATAGTGAGGTTCAAGTCGTTCGGTGAGTTCAAGGCCGCGCTGAAGGCGTTGAAGATAAAGTTGTTCGGCTAATGGAGCTGTCGGTGGTCATCCTGTCGTGGAACTCGCTGCCGCAGCTTCGCCCGTGTCTGGAGTCGCTGCGGCCCGTGCTTGAGCGGCCCGGTGTGGAGCTGATATGGGTGGACAACGGTTCTGCCGACGGCGCTTCCGGCTATGTGGCCCGCGCCTTTCCCCTTGCGCGCCGTATCGTGCTGCCTGAGAACCGTGGCGTGGCCGCGGGCCGCAACTGCGGGCTGCGTGAGGCTAAGGGGGAGTATGTACTGATTCTTGACGACGATACCGAGTCTACCCCTCAGACCATAGACGCTTTGGCGGAGCATCTGCGTGCCAATCCGCTTTGCGGTGTAGCCGCCTGCGCTCTGCGCGACAGCGGGGGCCGGCTTCAGGACTCGTTTAAGCCGTATCCCGGCGTGGGGGTAAAGATACGCAATGTACTGAGGTCAAAGACCGGTCTGAAGGCTAAAGAGACGACGTTGCCGGAGGGTGTGACGCATCCGTGCTATGTGATAGGCGCGTGTCAGATGATACGCGCCTCTGTGCTGCGGCAGGTAGGGCTGCTCGACGAGCATATTTTCTATGGGCCGGAGGATGCCGATTTCTGCCTGCGCGTGGCCGCTGCGGGTTACACTGTGGACTATCTGCCGCACATCAGTATCCTCCATCACTGGCGGCGTATCACTTCGCGGAGCCTTACCTCCGCCTCGTCGCGGCGCCATATACACGCGTTGCTCTATTTTTGGCGCAAACATCATCGTTGGCTGTAATGAACTGGTAATAAGGAGATAAGCGGTAATCCGGAGATTGCAGCAAAACAAAAAACCGCGAAAATTTTGTATAGTCGGGAATAATGTGTAACTTTGCAGTCGCTTAGTCCGCTCATGTCGGGCCGGGCATTGACAAATCCCTCGGGGTTTAGCGCAGTTGGTAGCGCGCTACGTTCGGGACGTAGAGGTCGGGCGTTCGAGTCGCCTAACCCCGACAAGGCAGGACATGGGTTCTGCCTTTTTTTATTTCCCCCGGTGGCGAGCATCGGGGGTTAACCAGATAGCAACCCGCCGGGTTGCGCAGGGACGGGAAGATGAGGCAGGGAGAGAAAAAGGGCAGGGTGTGCCGGAAGATGAGCTTCCGGCACACCCTGCGAGTATGGGGTCTGTTTGTCTGCGAATCAGAGGGCTTTGCCGTCGGAGCCGAGTACGTTGATAATCTTGTGCTTGTAGAGCTTCTCCATCTCGTCGCGGGCGGGGCCGAGGTATTTGCGGGGGTCAAACTCTCCGGGCTTCTCGTTGAAGACCTTGCGCACAGCGGCGGTCATGGCCAGACGGGAGTCGGAGTCGATGTTGATCTTGCAGACAGCGCTCTTGGCAGCCTTGCGGAGCTGCTCCTCGGGTATGCCGATGGCATCGGGCAGTTTGCCGCCGTTGGCGTTGATGATTTCTACATATTCCTGGGGTACAGAGCTGGAGCCGTGGAGTACGATGGGGAATCCGGGGAGCTTCTCCATAACGGCGTCAAGTACGTCGAACGCCAGGGGGGGAGGCACGAGCTTGCCGTCGGCGTTGCGGGTACACTGCTCGGGAGTGAACTTGTAAGCGCCGTGGCTTGTGCCGATGGAGATGGCCAGGGAGTCGCAACCGGTACGGGTGGCGAAGTCGATAACCTCCTCGGGATCGGTATATGTATGGTGGTCGGAGCTAACCTCGTCCTCTACACCGGCGAGTACGCCGAGCTCGCCCTCGACAGTTACGTCAAACTGGTGGGCGTAGTCGCAGACTTTCTTGGTGAGGGCTACGTTCTCTTCGTAGGGGAGGTGGGAGCCGTCGATCATCACGGATGAGAAGCCCATGTCGATGCAGCTCTTGCAGAGCTCGAAGCTGTCGCCGTGGTCCAGATGGAGGACAATCTGGGGATGCTCCCAGCCGAGTTCGTGTGCGTACTGTACGGCGCCTTCGGCCATGTAGCGGAGCAGGGTCTGGTTGGCGTAGTTGCGCGCGCCCTTGCTGACCTGCAGGATGACGGGGCTCTTGGTCTCGGCCGAAGCCTTGATGATGGCCTGGAGCTGCTCCATATTGTTGAAGTTGAAAGCGGGAATGGCGTAGCCGCCTTCGATGGCCTTCTTGAACATCTCGCGGGTGTTGACGAGGCCTAAATCTTTGTAATTTACCATAGTATACTTGGTTTGTAAATTCTAATAATCACGCGAAATTACAAAAAAATCGGCATACAGGCAAATTTTTTTATACAGACCCTTAGGTTTTCCTGCTCCGTGTGGTCGGGAATTGCGATTTATTTATTAATTTTGCGCGTGTTTTCTTAAGAGGGCGTTTAATAATAAAAGTTAATTATGGGCGACGGATTTTCAGACAGAATCCGGTTAAGTCGAAAGAGCATAGCGGGCTATGCGACTGAGACGCGGCCGGATTATGGCGAAAATCCGGCGGACATTAACTATTGTTTTTATATTCAACCTTCATTTATTAATATATTTAATTTTATCAAAGGTACTTCCGGACTCGGAATCGCAAATGTATTTTACCCTTTGTCTCAGTCGCATAGCTCGCTATGCTCCATCGACTGCATGGCAAAATCCAAGTTGTGATTCCGACCCATAATTAACTTTTATTATTAAACACCCTCTAAATTCTATTAATAGCTTAAGTATTTTTACATGAAAGGACTCAATTTTCTGAAGGCGGGTCTTGCGGCTTGCCTGCTGGGGGGCACGGCGCTATGTGTGGATGCCGCTCCGAAGATTTACATCGCTTTCCAGTGGCACATGCATCAGCCTATCTACACTCCCGGCGAGACTGTGCTGGAAACTCACGCATCGGGACAGCTGTCATACGACCTGCTCGATGTCTTCACATCGCGCTACGGCGCTTATACCAACTGGCCGGCACAGGCTGTAAACAAGCTGATAGAGGCCGGGCTTCCGGGCGGCGCTCAGGTAAGTTTCTCGGGCTCTCTGGTGGAGAACCTGAATGTAATCGAGGCGTCGGGCAAGAGTTTCAATAACTGGAAGCAGCCGTGGCTGGACATGATAGACAAGAAGTCTGATCTGGGCAACAGCCGCCTGGAGATGGTAGGCTTCGGATATTACCACCCGCTGATGGCTCTGATAGACGAGGCCGATGTGGAGCGCCAGATCGCGCGTCACAAGGAGTGCTTCGCACAGAATTTCCCCGGCATGACCTATTCCAAGGGTATTTTCCCGCCTGAGAACGCATTTGAGGAGCATATCATACCGGCTCTGGTGCGTCAGGGGCTGGAGTGGGTAATGGTGGACAATTCTCATTTCGACCGTACCTGTGAGGGACATCCCTGGATAAAGAATTTCTCTCTTGTGGAGACAAATAAGGCTGATGTGCTGAACGCCAACCCCGGCGACTGGACGCAGATTACCGGACTGTATTGTCCCGGCAAGATTTCCGCTGGCTGGGGCCACCGTCCGCACTGGATGAAGTATGTAGACCCCGCTACCGGCCAGGAGTACAAGATGATAGCTGTACCGACATCGCTCGTCTTCGGCAACGAGGACGGCCGCGGCGGCTTCGGCGCGCTGCAGTACGAGGCGTGTCTGAGCCAGCTTGAGAGCTTCAACACCGATGAGAAACACCCCATCCTGGTGGTACTCCATCACGACGGCGACAACCACGGCGGCGGCTCTGCTTCCTATTACGGCAGCAATTTCCAGAATTTCGTCGACTGGCTGAAGGCCAATCCCGACCGCTTTGAGTGTACTACTGTCAATGACTATCTGGATCGCTTCCCGCCTGAGGCTGACGATATAATCCATGTGGAGAGCGGCAGCTGGTGGGGCGCCGGCGCCGACCCTGAGTTCCAGAAATGGAATGGCGACAAGGGTACATATCCCGGCGCATCGGAGTCTTATAGCCCTGACCACAACAGCTGGGGCATAATGACTGCCGCTACCAACTATGTGAATACAGCCATGGACGCCGCTCCCTCAGACGCCAAAGTAAAGCAGGGCAGCGAGTATCTGCTCTGCGGCCAGACCAGCTGCTATTGGTACTGGGACGGCACCGAGCAGTGGGACTCCAAGCCCGCAACCGCCGCCAATCTGGCTGTAAATGCTGTAAAGGATGTGGTGGCCGGCGCCGAGGACAAGACAGGCCCCTCCATCTATCATCCCCAGCGTGAGCCTTACAATCCCGGCGGAACGGAGTGGGGCGTGGCCCAAAGCTCTGACTTTACCGTATGGAGCTACGTATTCGACCTTTCCGGCCTGAAGAGCGTGAAGCTGATGTACCGTCTGGACAAGGACGGAGTCAATCCTCTCAGCTCCAATCAGAACGAGACGTATGCCGGCGGCGACGAGGTAGGCGAGTGGCAGTCTGTGGAGATGACCGGCAAGCAGATAGAATCGATTACCAATCCCAAACCTCTGTACAAGGCCGAGGAGTATTCGGCTATGGTCAAGGGAGTGAAGGACGCGCTTGTGGACTACTATATCGAGGCTACCGACAACAAGGGCAACGTAAGCCGCTCGCAGATACTCCACGTATATGTAGGCGAGAATCAGGGCTCCGGCCCCGGCCCCGACGATCCCGACCAGCCCGGCTTTGTACTCGGCTCATATACCGTGAACCCCGAGAAGCCCGGCAAGGATGACGTGATTACCATTACTGCCGCCAATGGCCGCGAGGGCATGATTCTGCACTGGGGCGTGAACGGCTGGATCAAGCCGATAGAGGCTTATCTGCCGGCCGGCTCGCAGTATCATACCGACGGCAAGGCAGCCCGCACTCCTTTCGTGAAGGGCGACGACGGAAAATATACGGCCAAGATAGGTCCCTTCAACAATGCGGAGCAGGAGGTGACAAGCGTCAGCTTCGTGACCAACACCGGTTCAGACTGGGACAACAATGGCGGTCAGGACTATAAGTTCCCCGTAGGCAAGACCACCGGTATCGCCAATGTCGAGCTTGCTCCCCTGAGTTTGTACGCTTACAGCCTGGGCGGCGACATCATCGTGCGTCTGCCGCAGCGCGACAGCGCCTTTACAGTCTCGGTCTACACCGCTTCCGGCGCGCTCGTAGGCCGCAGTGTGATGACCGGCGACCAGCCCGTGGCCGGCAATTTCCCCTCCGGTATGTATATCGTACGTGCCGAGAGCGTTGACGGCGTGGCTTCCGTCTGCAAGGTAGTAGTCAAATAATCAGCAGGGGCGGCCACCGGAGGAAGTGTGGCTGCCCCGCATAATTATATATAAGGTATATGATGAACCGAAGTTTTCTTTTTCCGGCTTTGCTCGCCGCGTCGCTGACGGCGGCCGGGCAGACCTTCGTGAGTACTCCGGCCTACAGCTGGCAGGGCGACACCATACGCCAGGGAGAGTATTACGCCACGTCGGCCGACGGAGTATCGCTGCAATCCACGTATCACGCCACCCCCGGCTACTTTATGCCTATCCAGGGGCAGTGGCGCGTGAAAAACGACCTGTCGGGTTATCCGCAGCTTCTGACTCCCAACCGCCTGCATACGGCTATCTACAATCTCGGCCTGGACGAGATGGTCAACGCCGTGGAGCCGGACACGACCCTGCGCACCGGCAAGGAGTGGGCCGGCGTATGGACACGCGACGTGAGCTACTCCATTCTGCTCTCCATGGCTTACATGCAGCCTGAGGCCGCGCGTATCTCGCTGGAAAAGAAAGTGGACCGGCAGGGCCGCATCATCCAGGATACCGGCAGCGGCGGGGCATGGCCCGTAAGTTCCGACCGGCAGATATGGACTGTGGCCGCATGGGAGGTGTATAAGGTCACGGGCGACCGCAAGTGGCTTGACTTCATCTATCCCGTGGCTCTGCGCTCGTTGCGCACCGATGCCGCTACCATCTACGACAGCCGCACCGGGCTGGTGCGCGGTGAGACTTCCTTCATCGACTGGCGCGAGCAGAGCCACCCTAAGTGGATGCAGACCGCCGACGTATACAATACGCTGACTCTCTCCACTTCTGTGGTTCATTCCGAGGCATGGAAGGCCCTGGGCATGATGGCAGAGCTGAAGGGAGACAAAAAGACAGCCGCCGAGGCCCGCGACATGTCGAAGCGCATAGCTGACGCCGTCAACAAGTATCTGTGGGATCCGCAGGCCGGCCTCTATGCCATGTATATGTATGGCCGTGATAATCTGATACTCAATCCGCGCGCCGAGACTTTAGGCGAGTCGCTGGCCATAATGTGGGACATAGCCTCCCCGGAGCGAGCCCGCGAGATTACGGAAAGCAATCCGACGACCCCCTTCGGCGCCGCTATCTTCTATCCGCAGATCGCCGACATGCCCCCGTATCACAACAATGCCCTCTGGCCCTGGGTCGGAGCGTGGTGGACCATGGCCAACGCCAAGGCGGGCAACGAGCAGGGCGTAATGCAGGGCTTCGGTTCGCTGTTTCGCCCGGCCGCGCTGTTCTGTACCAACAAAGAGAATTTCAATCTTGACAACGGCGATATAGCCACCGAACTGAATTCCAGCAATATGCTCTGGTGTCTGGCCGGAAATATCGCGCTGACCCACAAGGTATTGTTCGGTATCGGCTACGAGGCCGACCGCCTGGTGTTCAAGCCTTTCGTGCCGCAGGCTTTGGGTCAGACACGCGAGCTGAAGGGATTCCCCTATCGGGGCGCTACGCTCAATATCACTGTCGAGGGATACGGCAACCGTATCAAGTCATTCACTGTCAACGGCAAGAAGCAGGAACCATATATCTTAGGCAAGAAGGCCAAGGAGACGATGGAGGTGCATATCGTGATGGACAGCGAGCCGATACCGCCGCTGAAGGTCAACAATCGCGCCAACCTCAAGGCTCCGCTCACGCCCATAGCCTGGATGGAGGGCAAGACGCTGGTATGGAACCCTATAGAGTATATCAATCATTACGAGGTGCTGAAGGACGGCGTGAAGATAGCCGAGACGCGCGCCACTACGTTCGAGACGCCGGCGCCCGGCGAATATCAGGTAATAGGCGTGGCCGACGACGGCACTCCCTCGTTCGCCAGCGAACCCCGTTCGGCCCGTCTGGAGAAGCTGACCGAAATGCCCGGTGAAAGCACGGCCGTGGCTTCGGCTGAGATTCCTGCCGACTACAGGCCGAAGAAGGGCGTAGCGGGATTCAGCGGCAACGGCTTCCTGGAGCTGGACAAGACTTCCGCCCCCGTGGAAGTGACGATAGAGGTGCCCGAAGCAGGCGATTACTTTATCTCCGCCCGCTATTCCAACGGCAACGGTCCGGTCAACACGGAGAACCGCTGTGCCATCCGTACTCTGCTTGTGGACGGCAAGCCTGCCGGCATCATAGTAATGCCGCAGCGCGGACGCGGAAACTGGGATGACTGGGGTTACACCAACTCCCTGCTCGTCGAAGGGCTGACACCCGGCGCACACACTGTGACCATCGAGTATCTGCCGGACAACGAGAATATGAATATCGACACCAATCACGCCCTGATTGACCTGCTGCGCATAGTGAAGAGGTAAGATGCGGGCGGCGTGATGCTGACTGATATCTCCATCGCCGAAGACGATGAGTTACGCTAATCCCACGATGACGCTTCTGAAGCGGCTTCGTGGGATTCCTCTTTCCAACGGGTGTGCCGTTTATACCTTGGTTCCGATGACACGATACAGCTTTTTCCCGATATAAATTTGCGTGATTGCCGCCTTATGCCTAACTTTGCGGTATGAAGCGATTTACCTTTCTTCTGATTATAGTTTTCGCATTTCTGCCGCTGACGGCTCAGGAGCTGAAAGTCCTGGACTGCCGGCCTGTTCCCACCGTACTCCACGGCAAACAGCTGCGGCCCGACGCCAATAATGCCGATGCAGCGGTGGTCAAGGTGCTGTTGCCGGTGCCCGGCGCGACGTTTGACGGCAACCTGATAGGCGAACCGGAGTATTACGGCAGCGAATACTGGGTCTGGCTTGAGGGCGACGAGGCAGGCAGCGGCACCTCCATGTTCGACATACGCTGTCCCGGCGTGGCTACCCTCCATGTAGACTTTACCGACTTCGGTATCACGCGGCTGAAATCCAAGGCGGTATACGAGCTTAGCCTCGACGTCCCCGCAGAGCTGCGCTTCGGCCGTGCGTCAGGCCCTGCTGACGCGGGAGGCAACTACTTCGTGCTGAAAGTGACGCCCGGCAGCAATATACTCGTGCGCGTGGACGGCACCCCCGCCGAGGTCGCCGACGGCGAGGTAATGCAGTTCTGCCGTTACGGTGAGCATACCTACAGCATCGAAGCGCCGGGATACATGGCGGAGAATGGCTCCTTCACTATCACGAAAGGGGGCGACAAGGTAATCCGCAACGTGACGCTCCGGTCGAGCAAGGCGAGCGTGACTGTGACCGCCGCCACTCCCGGCACCGTCATCAGCCTGAACGGCCAGCGCAAGGGCGCCGGCAGCTGGAGCGGTTCGCTCGGAGCCGGCACCTATCAGCTTGAGGCCACTCTTGACGGCCACGAGCCGTACCGCACCTCCTTCGACCTGGCCGAGAGCGAGACGCGCACGGTGGAGATACCCGCTCTGACTCCGATTTACGCGCGCCTGGACGTGACCTGCAAGCCCTCCGGCGCAACCATAACCATCGACGGCAAGCAGGCCGGCACCACGCCCCAGGTCTTTACCGAGCTGCTTGAAGGCAAGCATAAGATAACTGTTTCAAAGTCCGGCTACCAGACGGTAACCAAGAATATTTCCCTAACTGCGGGTAAACCCACTACTGTATCTTCCTCCCTTCAGAAACTCTTAGGCTCAAAAACCCCTATGCACCTAAGTTTGTGTGTTTCAGATAAGAACGGCCGTATTAGTTATTTTACGGAAGAGCAGTGGCAACTATTGTCTGCATCCGATAAATCAGCTTTCATTCCCAAAGGAGTAGTAATCAAGGATGAGACAGATGCTTTTCTTGTAGCGATGAAGGATGCCGGTAAAGGTAATTGGGATTATGCTTGCCGCAATGGGGCTCCGCCTAAAGAAAGGTTGAGATTGATTTACAAGTATATAGAATCTTTGAATAATGCATTAATGGTATTTGAAGGGGTAAGATTAGAAACTGATTCATATAATGGTTGGTATTGGTCGTCCACCGACTATAATTCTTCAGCGGCCTGGAGTGTTAGCATGTTCAGCGGAGGTGTCGGTACCTATTATGGGACAGCTACCATCAGGGTTCGTGCAGTCGCCCCTATGCCCGAGTCCTTGACGATGTAAGTCTTTTGGTTACTTCGGCGGCGAGAGCCGCCTTTGCGGCAAATACCCGACTTCCCGAACCGCCACAGTCTTTGAAGCGGCAACGGCATGCCTCTGGCCAGCCGAACAGATTGCAATCAACGGGTGGACAACAGGTGTAGGCATGCCGTAGCGACGGCATATATCCGGGAACGGGCAGGCCGGAGGCCTGCAATTTTGTTAGCCCCCGGTGCTCGTCACCGGGGGTAAGGATCAGGAGAGGCCAGCGGCCCCAGCGGGGGCGAACCATGAATAAGTACGCCCCCGCTGGGGCCGTTTCCGAGGTTGTTAGCGGTACCCCGGGTGCTTGTCACCCGGGGTTAACAAGATAGCAGGCCTCCGGCCTGCCGCCGCAACCGATGTATTGTCGGCGTTGTATATGCGATAATGCCGTGTTGGCGATGTGGCAGGAAATGGGCAGATGCAGCAATGGCAGGCGGAACGATAATGCCGTGTTGACGGGGTATCCGGAAGCGGATGGATGCAGCAACGTCAGGCCGGAGGCCTGCAATTTTGTTAGCCCCGGGTGCTCGCACCCGGGGTACGGGATTGGGCGTAGGCCAGCGGCCCCGGCGGGGGCGAACCGGCGGGGGCGTATTTATTGCCAATCGCGGGGATCCCAGTCTATGTGTCTGGCAGCTGCGATATTGGCCATTTCATCCATAAGTGATATGGATAAATGGTGCTTTTCTTGCGATATTATGTATTCTTTGCAGGCTGTTATTTCGTTCTCGCCTATGGTGTGCGCATAATATCCCTCGTTCCAGCCATCGAAATCTTTAAAAGATTCATTTTCCTTCATCCATTTACCGCTTTGCAGTTTCAGATCCCGTACAAGTGAAGCCAGCGCGATTGAGGGATGCAAATCCAAGAGTATATGCACATGGTTGCCTATCCCGTTAAGGCGTAAAAGATGACAGTGTTTGTTTTTCAATATGCCGAAAATATAGGCATACAATTCCTTTTTATGCGTTTCGGGAATTGTCATCTGGCGGTGTTTCGTCGAGAATACAATGTGATATAGCGCTCTGTGTTTGCTCATGGATTTTTTTATTTGATAAGGAGTACGCCTCCTCCGGAGCCGTTTCCGAGGTTGTTGGCGATACCCCGGGTAACAAGCACCCGGGGTTAACAAGATAGCAGACCTCCGGCCTGCCGCCGCAACCGACGTATTGCCAGCGCGTATATGCGATAATGCCGTGTTGATGGTGTATCAGGGAACGGACGGATGCAGCAATGGCAGGCGGAACGATTATGCCGTGTTGACGGTGTATCAGGGAACGGACGGATGCAGCAATGGCAGGCGGAACGATTATGCCGTGTTGACGGTGTATCAGGGAACGGACGGATGCGGCAATAGCAGGTGGAACGATAATGCCGTGTTGACGGTGTATCAGGGAACGGATGGATGCGGCAATGGCAGGCGGAACGATTATGTCGTGTTGGCGGCGTATCAGGGAACGGACGGATGCGTCAAGGGCAGGCCGGAGGCCTGTAATTTTGTTAGCCCCGGGTGCTTGTCACCCGGGGTACCGGGTCAGGAGAGGCCATCGGCCCCGGCGGGGGCGAACCATGAATACGTACGCCCCTTCCGGGGCCGTTTCCGAGGTTGTTGGCGTACCCCCAGTGCGAGCACTGGGGGGTAACAAAATTTCAGGCCTCCGGCCTGACGCTGCAATCATTCATTGCTATGACTATTGCGCGGCCGCTGAGTGCCTCCGGCCTGATGCTCATTGCGCGACACCGGCGGGGGGTCGAGGGAAATCAGACGGTCAGGATTTCTTTTTCTTTGGCGGCGAAGAGGTCGTCGATTTTCTTCATGTATTTGTCGTGGAGCTTCTGGACACTGGCTTCGGCGTCTTTCTCGATGTCTTCGCTCAGGCCTTGCTTGATCTCTTTCTTGAGACCGTCGATGGCTTCGCGGCGGGCGTTGCGCACGCTGACTTTGGCGTTCTCGGCTTCGCCTTTGCTCTGCTTGACGAGCTGCTTGCGGCGATCCTCGGTCAGCGGCGGGATGCAGATACGGATTACTTCGCCGTTGTTCTCGGGAGTGACGCCTAACTCGGAGTTGATGATGGCTTTCTCAATCTCCTTGAACATGCTTTTTTCCCAGGGCGTTATGGCGATGGTGCGGGCGTCGGGCACGCTGATGTTGGCTACGTTGCTGATGGGTGCGAGCGAGCCATAGTATTCTACCCTGATGCCGTCGAGCAGACGCGCGCTGGCTTTGCCGGCGCGGATGTGGCTGAGGGTGTCGTCGAGGTATTCCACGGCCAGGGTCATGTTGTCTTCTGCGTTCTGAAGATATTCCTTTACTTCCATATTAGTGTAGTGTTTAAAATTGTTTTCAGGGGTGTACGAGCGTGCCTACGGGGGCTCCTTCCATCATTTTGAGCAGGTTGCCCTCGATGTCCATGTTGAAGACGTAGATGGGCATGCCGTTCTCCTTGCAGAGAGCTGTGGCTGTCAGGTCCATTACTTTCAGTCCGCGCGAGATGACTTCGTCGTAGGATATTTCGTCGAATCGGGTGGCCGATGGGTCTTTCTCCGGGTCTGCGGTGTAGACGCCGTCCACGCGGGTGCCTTTGAGCATGACGTCGGCCTCGATTTCCACGGCACGCAGGGCTGAGCCGGTGTCGGTGGTAAAGAAGGGGTTGCCGGTGCCGCACGACATGATGGCTACGGCGCCTTTCTTCATGGTCTCTACGGCGCGCCACTTGGAGTAGTGCTCGCCTATGGGGTGCATGTCGATGGCTGTCAGCACGCGCGCCGGCTGGCCGATGGCCTCAAGGGCGGAGCTGAGGGCCAGGGAGTTGATGACGGTGGCGAGCATGCCCATCTGGTCGCCTTTCACGCGGTCGAAGCCGCGCGAGGCTCCCTGCAGGCCGCGGAAGATGTTGCCGCCGCCTATGACGATGCCTATCTCTACGCCCCGGTCGGCTATCTCCTTGATTTGGCGGGCGTAGGCGGCCAGGCGGGTGGTGTCGATGCCGTGGCCCTGCGCTCCGGCCAGCGATTCGCCGGAGAGCTTGAGCAGTATTCTTTTATACTTCATGGTCTGTGGTGTCGTTATGGTTGTATATCAGTAGTGCAAATTTAACGCTTCTGTTCCGATTTTCCAAATGAATTTGCGCGGGACGGCATTTTTTTGTAATTTCGCGGCCTGAAATTATGACAAGATAACTAACGTAGTATTATGGAGTTTCTGAACAAGCTGGATTTCCGTCCGGCCTCATTTCGTGTGTTCAAGCATTATTCGGGAGTGAAATTCAAGGCAGATCTGACGGCCGGCATCGTGGTCGGCATTGTGGCTCTGCCGCTGGCCATAGCCTTCGCCATAGCGAGCGGCGTGAGTCCTACGGCCGGCTTGGTAACGGCCATCATTGGCGGCTTCCTGGTATCGGCCTTAGGCGGCAACTCGGTGCAGATAGGCGGTCCGACGGGTGCCTTTATCATAATAGTCTACAACATAATAGCCCTTTACGGCCTGACCGGTCTGGCCATAGCGACCTGTATGGCGGGATGTCTGCTTGTCTTGATGGGCGTATTTAAGTTAGGTACCGTCATCAAGTTCATCCCGTATCCGATAGTAGTGGGCTTTACCGCCGGCATAGCCCTTACCATCTTCTCGACCCAGATGCCTGACTTTTTCGGTCTTACGCTGAAGGAACAGGCTCCATCCGACTTCATAGGCAAGTGGGGAGTGTATTTCCGTTCGTTCGGCACACTGGATATACCTACGACACTTACGGCTCTCGGTTCGCTGGCAATCATCATCGTGGCGCCGCGGCTCTCTCGGCGTATTCCCGGCGCTCTGGCTGCCATCATCGTGGCCTCGGCGGCGGTATGGATGTTGCGCCATACAGGTGTGACCGACGGAATAGAGACTATCGGCGACCGTTTTGCCGGCATGTCGTCAGCCATCCCGGCGCCGCATGCTCTTTCGCTTGATATGAAAGCTGTCAATCTATTGCTGCCATCGGCTTTTACCATAGCCATGCTCGGCGCCATCGAGAGTCTGCTCTCCGCCACTGTGGCCGACGGCGTGACCGGGTCACGCACCAATTCCAACACTGAGCTGATAGGGCAGGGGGTGGCCAATATCGTGGTGCCCTTTTTCGGAGGCATACCCGTGACCGGCGCGATAGCCCGCACCATGACAAATATTACCAACGGCGGACGCACCCCTGTGGCCGGAATCATCCATGCCGTCGTGCTGCTGTTGATATTCCTGTTTCTGATGCCGCTTATCAATATGGTGCCTATGGCCTGTCTGGCAGCCGTGCTGGTTACCGTAGCCTACAATATGAGCGGCTGGCGCACCGTCAAGGCCATCTTCCACAATCCCAAAAGCGACATATCGATTCTGGTCACGACTTTTCTGCTGACTGTGGTTTTCGACCTTACGATCGCCATAGAGATGGGCATGCTGCTGGCCATCCTGCTTTTCCTCAAGCGTGTGACGCAGAACACCACTATCCGCGTCTACGGCGAGCAGCTTGACGCCGCCGAGGGTACGGACATGGATACCCATGAGATTCTCAATCTCGCTCCCGGGGTCTCGGTCTACGAGATAGAGGGACCCTTCTTCTTCGGAGTGGCCACACGTTTCGACGAGGTAATACGCTCGTCGTCCATGAAAGAGAGGCCGAAAGTGCGCATCATACGTATGCGCAAGGTGCCGTTCATAGACGCCACCGGACTGCATAACCTTGAGATTCTGATAGATTCGTCGCATCAGGAGGGTATAGAGGTAGTGCTGTCGGGAGTCAACGAGAATGTGCGGGCCGTACTTCACAAAGCAGGTGTGGACAATAAGGTGGGTGCGGAAAACATCTGTCCGCATATCAGCAAGGCTCTGGAGGTCGCCAATGCTATGGCTCTGGCCGAGTAAGCTGTTGGCCGGACACAAAAAAGCCGGGAACATTGAACGCTGTTCCCGGCTTTTTTGTATCTTATGAATCAGCGTACGGCTACCTTGCAGGGGGCAGTACACTGGTCAGTGGTTACAATATAGATACCGGATGGCAGGAGGAACTCGCGGCTTTCCGCTATCTCGCCCAGGCTCATCACGACGCGGCCGGAGACATCGGCGATGCGAAGCCCGGTCTGGCGTTCGTGCAGCACTATGCGCAGTCCGTCGGCGGTAGCGTAGGCTGTCAGCGGCTCGGCTGCGGCTACTCCGGCCACGCAGCCGGGTGCGACAAGTATCATGTTGCTTTCGGGCGACTCGTAGCCCAGGCGCACGCTCTGCACGGTGTAGCTCTCGGCCACATCGCTCTGCCGGTCGTCGATTTCAAGCTGGTTTTCCTCGGCTGTAAGGCGTGTGGTCACGGCTCCGGAGGAGAGATAACGCGTGCGGTTTACGATATAGTAGTCTACCGTCTCCTCGGGCGCGGCAGCCTCCCAGCGTGCAGTGTAGCCGGTGTCGCTCAGGTTCTCAGGCGCGAGAGCCCGGGGAGCGGTAAGCTCGGGTACGGGGAAGGCTTCGCCGTGGATGGAGACATTGAAATTGGCACCGTCTGGAAATCCTCCGTCGTACAGCGTGATGGCGGCTGTGTGTTCGCCCGTGGCGGCCGGGGTGTAACGTACGGAGAGCTTGTAGCCGCTGTCGGAATTGACTTGCGAGGCGGGTATCTGATTGTCCTTAAGGCCGAGGATGGTAAACATACGGCGGTCGACACCGGTAACGCGTACCGATAGTGCGGAAGTAAGATTCACGCCGTTGACCAGCAGCTCCACTGTCTGACTCTTGCCTACCGCCACCTGGCCGAAGTCAAGCGCGCTGCCGTCGATGGGAGCGAACAGCTCCGGGTCACCCGTGATAGGGGGCGTCACCTGGCCGCCCTGATCCTTGATATAAAATGTCTCGTTGGTACGCGTGCCCCATATATATTCCGCCAGTTCGGGAAAGTCTATGAAAGGGTTGCGGTTGCCCTGAATCATATAGACGGCTTCGTTGCGGTCTATCTCTTTCTGGCTCACGGGGTCCTCGCGCGACCACTTGAGCAGCAGGTCGGCGGCCCAGGGCTTCAGTGTCGGATAGGCTCCGTTCTGCACCATATAGGTGTACTTCCATGTGTAGTCCTGATAGCATGTAGCCATATAGAAGTAGGTACGCGCGAAGTCTCCTTTGTATTCGTCGGCCGGCTCAAATACCTGAGCCGCGCCGCCTCCCTGGCCGGCGTAGGCATAGCCGACTACGGTCACTCCGTTGTCAAACTTCGGTGTCTGGACCTCGCCCAAAGGGTAGTTGCTCTTGGCCATATTGGCTGCCGACTCAGAGGGATATAGGTGGTTTAGGTCGGTGTACGCCTCGTTGGTGTCTCCTCCCCACCATGATTTCGGGAAAGAGTGCTCGCGGTTCATGCCTCGCCAGCCGTTGCGTACGAGAAAGACCATGTCGCTGTACATCTCCCACCATCGCTCCTGCCCGTTGTACAGCTCGGGGTAGACATCGGTCTTGGGAAACTGCTGGGGAAACAGAGAATTGTAAGTGACGACCGTATGCGGCCTGACGGTCTCGAAGGCGGCCGTCTTCAGCGCATCTTTCTTCTTGCCGTCCATGCGCGAATAGTATGAGGCCGGCGCGGCGGCGTAGGCCGCGCACGCCACGCACAAGGCGGACAGGACTATATGGAATCTGAAAGTATTCTTCATCATCGGACTATGATTGTTTTCACTTGCTTGCCGCCGACGGCCATGATGTAGACACCGGGAGCCGCGGGAGCGGTGTCAAGCTCGTAGCCCTCGGGGGTAAACCATCGTGCAGCCCGGCTGTCGGACTCTATACCGGAAATTCCGGCGGCTTCGGACACTATTATCTCGTTGGAGAGCGGAGACTCGACATCGCCGAGTATGGCCGACACGGCATAACTCTCGCGCAGCGTCTCGTCGCGGTCATCTATGGCGAGGCTCTCGGCATCGGCTTCCACCTCGTAAGTCAGCTTCTTCTCCACGGCGGTGGCGTCGGCATTATAAATGCTGCGATAGACGATGTATCCGTCCACTTCCGGGGCTATCTTCATCCATCGGGCGATGTAGCCTTCGGCCGACACCTGCTCAGCGGGGAGCGCCACGGGGGCAGGCAGAGTCACGGGTGCGACGCAAGTGCCCTGCAGATGCACGCTTACGGGCTCCTCCAGTTCGGCGCCAGTGAATGTCAGCACAGCTTCATCTATGCCCTGTGTCACGCCCGCCGGCGTGTAGCGTATGGTCATGCCGTAGCCCTCTTTGTTGTTGACGTCTGATGCGGAAACGGTCAGAGCCTTCAGTTCGCTCTTGCCTACGACTATAGAGAATCTATCGGCCGCCGCACCGCTGATTTTGGCTACCACAGAGCGCGTCAGCCCTTTGCCCAGCACCGGTATCTCCAGACTCAGGGTCTGGCCGGGGCGCACATCCTCAAACTTGTAATAGTCGCCGTCGAGCGGAGCCGTCAGCTCGGCATAAACCGGGTCGGGATCGGGATCGGGATCGGGATC
>JAGBIJ010000023.1 GCA_017935045.1 Muribaculaceae bacterium | reverse complement strand
CGCCAAAAAAGCCGCCGCAACAACTAAAATCCGAGCTAAATAAGTATATATCTGAGTCATACCGCAAAATTAGCAAAAATTATCCTCCCCGCCAAGCAATACCCCAAAAATCCCCGAAAATCCCCGCAACCTACCTATAAATCTTATCAGACTTATAAATCTTACCCCGTCCAATCAGACCAATCCATCCCCTCAGCTATGTTATTTTTAGTATTCAAATATTAATATATATTAAAATATCGCTTTCAACCCTCTGATTTTCAGCAATCATTACTGCCATTATCGCCTCATTGTCCCTTCATTTGCCCGGCAACAGCTAATTTTGCATCGGTAACGGCGACATTATTTCCGGTATTCGCCGTGCCGTGCGGATTGCTACCTCGCTGATTCTGTTTGCAAATTTGCGAAAAAGTTAGTAATTTTGCGAATTGTTGCGGCGACTGACATATCGGGCTCCTGACCGTACCGCAATCAGAGCAGGACCGGATTTTTTTGAAATAGACCGAATAAAATAATATGAATATCTCGTACAAATGGCTTAAACGCTACATAGATTTCTCGCTTACACCCGCCGAGCTGGCGGCCGCCCTTACGTCTCTGGGTCTGGAATGTGACACCATAGAAGAGGTGGAATCCATTCGCGGCGGTCTGCGCGGCATTGTCATCGGTCGCGTGCTGACCTGCGTGGAGCATCCCAATTCCGACCATCTGCATATTACGACTTGCGACCTGGGCGGTCCCGAACCGGTGCAGATAGTCTGCGGCGCGCCTAATGTGGCCGCAGGCCAGACAGTAGTCGTGGCTACCGTAGGCACTACGCTCTATGACGGCGACAAGGAATTTCAGATCAAGAAATCGAAAATACGTGGCGTGGAGAGCTTCGGCATGATATGCGCCGAAGACGAGATAGGCGTAGGACAATCCCACGACGGTATAATGGTGCTGACCGATGCCGACGACGTGCCCGCGGGCACTCCCGCTGCCGAGTATTTCAAGCTGGACAGCGACTACATGCTGGAGGTGGAGCTGACCCCCAACCGCGTGGACGGCGCCTCTCATTATGGTGTGGCCCGCGACCTGAAGGCCTGGCTCTGGCGCCACGGCGACAAGGGAGCTGAGGTGATGACCCCATCGGTGGCCGACTTCGCGCCGCAGACCGACAAGGGCGCTACCCCGGTCGAGGTGCTGGACCGCCAGGGCTGCCCCCGCTACAGCGGTGTGACCGTAAGGGGGGTTAAGGTGGCCGAAAGCCCCGAATGGCTGAAAAAACTGCTCGTCGCCGCAGGCCAGCGTCCTATCAACAATATTGTGGATATTACCAACTTCGTGCTGCTTGGCATGGGGCAGCCCCTCCACTGCTTCGACCTGGGCAAAGTGGCCGGCGGCAAGATAGTGGTCCGCACATGCCCGTCAGGCACCCCATTCACAACCCTTGACGGAGTGGAGCGAAAGCTGGACGAGACTGATCTTATGATATGCGACGCCGAGAAGCCGCTCTGCATAGCCGGCGTCTTCGGCGGTCTGGATTCGGGCGTCACTGAGTCTACTGCCGATGTATTCATAGAGAGCGCATACTTCAATCCCACCCGTGTGCGCAAGACGGCGCGTCGCCACGGCCTCAGCACCGATGCCTCGTTCCGCTACGAGCGCGGCACAGACCCCTGCATTACTGTCTACGCCGCCAAGCTGGCCGCGCTGCTCATACAGCAGATGGCCGGCGGCGAGATATGCGGCGAACCGGTGGATGTCTATCCCGACCCGGTCAGTCCCTTCGCCGTAGAGCTGGATTTGAATTATGTAGACCGTCTGATAGGCAAGCATATAGACCGTGATGAGATAATCAGCATACTCCGCTCGCTGGAGATAGCCATAGTGGCCGACAAGGGCGATGTGCTGAGTCTGGAGGTACCCGATTACCGAGTGGACGTGCAGCGTCCATGCGACGTGGTGGAGGAGATACTCAGGGTGTATGGCTACAACAATGTGGAGATTTCTCCCGAAATGCACGCCAACCTATCCATCAAGGGGCTGACCGACGACAGCTACCGCCTGCAGAATCTGATAAGCGAGCAGCTGACCGCCGGTGGCTTCCGCGAGATGATGAACAACTCGCTGACGGCTGTATCCTATTATGACGGCAATGGAAAATGGCCGCTGGAAGAATGTGTGAAACTGATGAATCCGCTAAGCCAGGACTTAGGAGTGATGCGCCGCACACTGCTGTACGGCGGTCTGGAGAGCATCGCCCACAACGTCAACCGCAAGGCCGCCGACCTGCGCTTCTATGAGTTCGGCAACGTCTATAGTTTCAATCCCTCCGCCGCCTCCACAGCCGAAGCTCCGCTGGCGCCTTTCGCCGAGGAGCCGCGTCTGGGCATCTGGATGACAGGCAACTACCGTACGGCCAGCTGGAACAGCAAAGCCGAGCCGGCTACGGTATTTGATCTCAAGGCTGTCGTACTGGGTATCATGGAGCGCCTGGGAGTACCGGCTCTCTCGCTGACCTACACCCAAGGCAGCGATGCAGTCTACGCCGTCAAGCTGGATATAGCTGCCAAAAGCGGCGTCAGCCTTGGCTCCTTAGGCATAATACGGTCGTCCGAGACACGCCGCTTCGACATTGATCAGGAGGTATGCTACGCCGAGTTATACTGGAAGCCGCTTCTGCGTCTGGCAGTGAAAGCCGTCCCGCAATACATCGACTTGCCCCGCACGCAGCCCGTAGTCCGCGACCTGGCGCTGCTGCTCGACAAGGGGGTAAGCTTCTCTCAGGTAGAGGGAGCCATACGCGGCTGCGAGCGCAAGCTGCTGCGCGGCGTAAGGCTCTTCGATGTCTACGAGGGCAAGAACCTGCCTGAAGGCAAGAAAAGCTATGCCGTGAGCATTACCCTTCAGGACAATGACAAGACTCTCCAGGACAAGCAGATAGAGTCCGTCATGAAGAAGATTGTCACAACTCTGCAGAAGCAGCTCGGAGCCGAGTTGCGCTGACACGCTGATACGAACGAGAAATAATATAACAGATTAACATAAAACAACATTTATCCTCTCAGTATGGGAAGAGCATTTGAATATAGAAAGGCCCGCAAGCTCAAGCGCTGGGGCAACATGTCGAGAACATTTACCCGCATCGGCAAGGAGATAACCATCGCAGCCAAGGCCGGCGGCGGAGACCCCGACACCAATCCGCGCCTGCGCGTGCTGATGCAGAACGCCAAGGCCGCCAACATGCCCAAGGACACTGTGGAGCGCGCCATCAAGAAAGCTACCGAGAAAGACGCCTCGGACTACAAGGAGATAGTCTACGAGGGTTACGGCCCCCACGGCATCGCCATCGTGGTGGAGACTGCCACCGACAACAACCAGCGTACCGTAGCCAATGTACGCTCCTACTTCAACAAGCACGGCGGCTCGCTCGGTACCAGCGGCAGCCTCTCTTTCCTGTTTGACCACAAGAGCGTGTTCCACGTGAAGCCCAAGGAAGGCATGGATCTGGAAGAGCTGGAGCTGGAGCTGATAGACTTCGGCGCCGATGAGTTTGAAGCTGACGAGGAGGACTGGGTAATCTACGGCCCCTTCGACCAGTTCGCTGCCATCCAGAAGTATTTCGAGGAGGGCGGATACGAGATATCGAGCGCCGAGTTCGAGCGTATCCCGACCGATTACAAGGAGGTCACTCCCGAGCAGCGCGAAGCCATCGAGAAGCTGCTGGAGCGCTTCGAGGATGACGAGGACGTGCAGAACGTCTTCCACAATATGAAAGAGGAGGAGGCGTAAGCTCCCGGCCCACATACTATTGATTCGCCCCGCCGGCGCTCGGCGGGGCGAACCGGTATAAGAAACATATAATCAAGCAACAGCAGTCAAGATGAAATACAGCCTGATTTTCGCGGCGTTGCTGACGGGGACAGCGGTCTGCCGCGCCACGTCGCCCGTCGGACCCGGCGCCGAAGCCTATATGGAGCGCGGCGCCGCCATGTACGAGACATACAATTACACGGGTGCCATCGACCAGCTCAGCCGCTATCTCGGCATCACTCCGGCGTCAATGGCCGACGGCGAGCCGCGCGCCAGAGCTACCGTGATGCTCATGCGGGCCACCCTGCGCCATGGCGACTATCTGCGCACCGGCGAGCTGTACCGGCAGTTTGCCACAGAGTACAGCGGCTCGCCGCTTATGAAGGAGGCGATGGCTCTGCAGGCCGATGCCTTGTTTTACAGAGGGGACTATCCGGCGGCCGTCGGCATATACGAAGGTCTGGAAATCGGAGCATTGCCCGCTGCCGAGCAGGCGGCCACACGCTTCCGCTACGGTGTGGCTCTGACGCGCTGCGGATATTTCGACCGCGCAGCCGCCGAATTCGCGCGGCTGGCCGACGATCCGGAACACGCCGGCAAAGCCGCCTTCTATCTGGCTTATCTTGACTATGTTCAGTATAAATACGAGCAGGCCCTTAATGCTTTCAGGGCGCTGGACGCCGATGTGGCCCGCGACATGGGAGCCGACTTCTACATCGCTCAGATACTGTATGCCGGAGGTATGTACAGCCAGGTTACGGCCATGACCCGCAATCTGGAGCAGGCCGCGGCACGCATCGAAAGCGATGGCCTGGCCGCCGGCGCCGAGGCCCAGCGTCTGTTGGGCGAGAGCTGGTATGCCTTGGGAGACCGCCAGAAGGCCCGCGCTTATCTTGACAATCATCTGCGGATGAGCGGTGACAAAGCGGCCCGGTCGGCCCGCTACATACGCGGCATGATGGCTTTCGACGAGGGAGACGGCGAACTGACGCGCTCGCTGATGGAGGCCGTAAGCGACGGCGACGACAATCTCGCCCAAAGCGCGAGCCTGTATCTGGGGCAGACCGCAATGCGTGCCAAAGACTATACGGCTGCCGCCATGCACTTCGACCGTGCCGCCAGGATGACGGCTGACCGCGAGGTGGCCGAGACCGCCTTGTACAATTACGCCGCCGCCACTACGTCGGGCGGCAGGGTGCCGTTCGGCTCCGCCTCGCTGCTGCTTGAAGATTTCGGCAGCCGCTATCCCAACTCAAAATATGCCCCTGCCGTAAACGAGTATTTAGCTTCCGGATATATGGCCGAACGCCGCTACGACAGGGCGCTGGCGCGGCTGGAACGCATAAAGAATCCTGACAGAAATGTAAGGAAAATGATGCAGACCGCCCTGTATGAGATAGCCATTAACGAGATCAACTCCGGCAAGACCCGCGACCTGGCCCATGCCGAGGAGCAACTGCGCAAAGCCATAGGCATAAATGCTGACAAGGAGCTGACAGCGCAATGCCAGCTTTGGCTCGGAGACGCGCTGTACGGGCAGCAGCGGTATGGCGCCGCTGCCAACGCTTATAAAGCGTATCTGCATGACGCGGCGCGCAACGATGCCAACCGAGGTCTGGCTCTGTACAATCAGGCTTACGCATTGTTCCAGAAAAAAGACTACAAGGCTGCCCGCGCCCTGTTTGCCGAGGCTGCCGCGCTGACCGGCTCCGGCCGGCTGAACAAGTCGCTGCATACCGATGCCCTGTTGCGGCAGGCCGACTGCGACAATTACAGCGGCAATGTGGCCGGCGCGCTCGCTCTGTATGAGTCGGCGGCGGCCGACGGCGGCTCCGGCGCTGACTACGCGGCGTTTCAGGCCGCATGTATGCAGGGAGTGAAAGGCAATCAGGCTCTCAAGGCATCGCAGCTGGAGAGTATGCTGAACCGCTGGCCGCAGAGCGACTGGGTGCCGTCGGCGCTCTACGAGCTTTCGCAGGCTTATCTGGCTCAGGGCAATATAGACGCGGCGCTGAAAGCGCAGGAACGTCTGGCCGCCATACACAGCGACTCGGAGCTGCTGAGGGAAAGCCGCCTGTCGCTGGCCGCCGCATACTCCACTGCCGGAGAGACTGACAAAGCTATCTCGGAATGTAAGGATATAATCCGGAGGTGGCCTACAAGCAAGCAGGCTGCGACAGCTTCGGAATATCTGCAGTCGCTCTATTCCAGAAAGGGACAGATGAACGAGTATGTCGCCTTCATCCGCAGCGTGCCCGGCGCACCGCAACCCAAGACCGACGAACTGGATCGCATGACCTATTTCGCCGCCGTCGAAATGCTGGACGACAAACCGGAAGACGACCGCCTGCTCAAAGAATATGTGGCATCATTCCCCGATGGCGCATACGTGGCGGACGCATGGCTCGCGTTGGCCGGCATATACACGCAGACGCGCAATTCGGACAAGGCTCTGGAAATGCTGGACAACATACTGAAGCATCGCCCGGACAGCGATACAGCCGTGGAAGCCATGATGGCCAAAGCCGACATACTGAGAGCGCGAGGCAACAGAGCCGAAGCCGAGCAGCTGTACAAAAGCGTGCTGAAGCGCGCCGGCAATGAATACGCTACCCGCGCCTATTACGGACTTATACACTGCAGCCCTGACGACGCCAGCCTGAAGGCATACATAGACCGGTATCTGGCTCTGCCCGGAGTCACCGACGCGGAGCGCGCCGAAGTACTGCGCATCAAGGGTATGGTACTGATGGACACCGGCGACTACACCGGCGCCGAGGCCCTGTTCAAAGAGCTGGCCGCCGACATGTACAGCGCCGAGGGCGCGGAAGCAGCCGTCTATTTGGCTCAGATGTATCTGAAACAGAACAAGCCGAAGCAGGCTGTCGAGCTGATGAACCGATTCACATCGGGCGGCTGCGAAGACAGCTATTGGCTTGCCCGCGGCTATATAACCCTGGCCGACGCATACGCCGCCTCCGGCAACCGCAACACGGCCCGGCAATACATCAAAGCCCTGCTGGACAATTATCCGGAGGCCAACACCGAAATTCTCAAACTGATAGAAGACCGACTGAAAAAATACTGAAGACAATCCCCATGAAACATAAGATATTCATCACGTCCCTTATGGCTGCCGCCTCTGTAACGCCAGGCTTAGCCCAGGAACTCAGCGGCTCGCTTACAGTAGAGGGTACCTACAGCCCCGTAGTCCGCAACCATGACCGCCTGAGCGGCCAACCGATACGTATTGTGCCTACACTGTCACAACCTGCGCTTCCTGTAGCTCTGGAAGGGGTGCCGACACAGGTCACGCCGGGATTCGGTCTTTTTATGGTCAATGACCCGGATATCCGTCTGGCCAAGGCCGCAGACGGCTACGTCAGCCTTATATCCGGCTCATGGCTCAACAGCTCGCTGAACGCCGGCTACCGCTTTGTCAACACTCCCGGCACGCAGCTGGGCGCATGGCTTCAGCACAACAGTTCGTCGCTGTGGCGCCCTAAACCCGCAGAACCCACAACCGGCGACTGCGACCGCAAAAAGAATTATGACACTACCGTAGGCATATATGCCGCCCACCGCATTGACGCGCACAACAGTCTGAACGGACGGCTCGCCTACCATTCAGGATATTTCAACTATTATACCGATGCACTGGACGCGACCACCGGCCTGCCGTTCGCCGCTCCGACACAGACGCTGAACGACGTGGAGGTCAACGCCGGATGGCAACACAGCTCCGCCGCTGACCGGGGCTTATATGCCGGGGCAGACGTGACCTACCGCTATTTCGGCTACCGAACGGTGCCCGGAATGGAGGGTACGGCTGTCAAGCCGCTGCGTGAGAACGATATAAGGCCGCACGCATCCGTAGGCTATCGCTTAGATAAGACTATGACCGCAGGCCTGGACGCCGATGCCCGCATACTGCTCTACGCCAACCGCGGAGACGGCGCGGCGCTCCCCGTCGCGTGGCGGGAGCTGCTTGACGGCGACGGCTGCACGGACGACTACGGCATTGTCGGCCTTACTCCCCGTTTCACTTACGCTACAGGCCAATGGAGCATGCGTGCCGGCGCCCGCGTAGACTTATCATGGGGTACTGCGGGCAGCTTCAATGCGGTGCATGTAGCGCCCGACGTAGCAGTAGAGTATGCCTCGGCGCCTTTCCGCATATCACTGTCGGCCACCGGCGGTGTGACACCCAACACACTGGCGCAGGGAGCCGAGACAGACTATTATCAGCTTCCCACACTCGCCGACAACACGCCGATGTACACACCGGTCAACGCCATGCTGCGCATCGGACTGTGTGATCTGCGAGGCTTCTCGGCCGGCATACGTGCAGGCTATGCCGTCAGCGACAATACTCCGGTGCAGGGCTGGTATCCCTTCCTTCTGTTCGACCCATCGGCTATTCCCGCCGGGAGCCTGATTACCCCGACATTGTCGCTCAAAGGCTTTACCTTGGGCGCGGAGATGGCATACCGATACAGCAGTGTGCTTGAGATCAAGGGAGACGTAAGCTATCAGCGGCAACACGGCAAGGACGGCTACTACAACGGCGCTGACCGTCCGCGCTGGATCGCGGACATAGAGGCATGTGTAAGTCCGATAAAAGACCTGAAGATAGGCGCCGGCTACGAGTACCGTGGCGTACGCAAGCTGTGGATGCTGACCGATGCGCCGACCACACGCGCCGACCACAATTTCACAGACGAGCAGCAGTCACGCGGTATCCGCCTGTCTGACTACACGGGACTGAATGCTTTCGCCTCCTACACTCTGGACCGCCGCTATACCTTCCGTGCCGAGGTGCGCAATATCCTGGGCAGCGACAGCGGCCTCAACCCCCTGATGCCCACCGACGGCCTAAACATCCTCGGTGGCGTAAGCATCCTCTTCTGACAGCGGCAAGCATAAAAGTATGCGGAATAAATTTCTGTCAACGACATCGATAATAGACCAAATTTGTTTAAAGACATAGAGTGAATATGGAAAGGAATAAGACTGACGATATAGCGTATTTTATTGCGTTTTGCGTCGAAACATATAAAAACGCGCACAATATACCGGGAGCTGAAGCATCGGCTGTCTTTTCCGACCATGGCGTTATGGAATATCTGTCAGAAAACTTTGAAGCGCTGCATACTCAAAGTTCCGCTTGGATTTTAGCTGAAATAGAAGATTTCATAAAAGCAGACACCAAATGACAGCATTATATCACGGAAGCCTTGACATAGTGGCCATACCCGAAATACGCGAGCCCAATCGCACACTCGATTATGGCGAGGGCTTTTATCTTACATCTTCTGCCGAACAGGCCGAAGCATGGGTGCGTCGCAAACTCAAAGGCAACATAACACTCGGATATGTAAACATCTACGAATATGACGAGGAAATGGAAGCTGTCTTTGAAACGCTTGCTTTTGAGAAGCCTGATGAGGCATGGCTCGATTTTGTCATGGCCAACCGGATGAATCCAAAGTTTAAGCACAGCTATGACATAGTGAGAGGCCCGGTGGCAAACGATCGTGTTTATGCGTCGTTCGCTTTATATGAGGCGGGGCTGATTGACAAACGGGAACTAATAATCGAACTTCGTGCATATAAGCTCGTAAATCAAATATTGATACATACCGACCGGGCACTCACATGCGTGAAATGGAAAGAAGCAAAGGAAATTAGAAAATGAAAGACAGACAGGTTACCCAAAACAATCTATATCTGATACTTCCCGGCAAAGTCAGCAGAATAGCAGCCATGTATGCCGCTGACTTTGGCATAACAATTATAGAGGCTATGCGCCGTATCTATAATTCCGCCACCTACCGCGAGCTTGAGGATGAAAACAGTAAACTGTGGCATTATGGTCCTGTGGCACTATACCAGACTTTTCTCAAACAACATTGATTGTCATTGATGCCCGACAACGGCTTCCGCTTTACAAGCCGCTCGTAAAAGCATTTGGGTAGTCGACGGAGAATTTTTCCTTATAAGCTGTCTGAAAGGAGTCGCCGGCAGTTCAGTCTGATGAAATTGCATCCAGATGATGGGCAGAGGAGCTGGCTTGACGGGTATATACGGACGAGTTGACTCTGAATTTATCCGGTCGGAGGGGTAACGGGAAGCGGAATCAGTAGAAGGAGGTAATGTCGAAGCGCTTGCCGCTGAAGTCGGTCATGGCGCCGGTGGCTTCGGGACCATCGGTGTCGATGGAGATAGTCGCTATCACGGCTCCATCGTAGCCGCACAGTTCGTATTCTTTGCCGGCATAGGATGCGGGACGGACTTCCAGACGGTTTTCATAGCCTTGGTCGGGATACCAGAACCAGCCGTAACCCAATTCGTCGAGCGTCATACGGAAGTCCCGGTTCATGCCCTGGCCACTGAGGTGGCCGGTAAAGTTGTCGGCGCTTCCTACAGGCGACTCGTAGTTGCGGTGGCCGGTGTCAAGCAGTATGCTTACGGGTTTCCGCGCATTGCCGAGTGTACCCCGGTAATGCCGCATGTCGGAGGTGGTCAGATTGAGCGGAGTGGTAACGTCGTCGACGGCGAGGACCGCATCGATATTGCCGTCGGGGGTCTGGCGTCCGCTGACACTGAATCGAAGGCAGTAAAGTACGTTCCAGTATGTGCCTGTCACGTTGCCGTCGCTATCGACATCTATATCAAGAGTTATGGGCGAACCGCCGGCTGTGCCCTCTCCGGAGACAGTACGGGCCGTCACGGCGCGCACCGGTGTCTCTACGGCCGGTATTTCTTCAATCTCCAGCTCGCGGTCTTCGTGTATTACTTTTTCTTTAGTCAGTCCGTCGTCGTACTCGTGGATACCCTTGAAAGCATCAGAGAGAAAATACAGGACAAGGCAGGCTATCAGACCGATACCTATTATAGACAGACCGAGTATAAGCCAGAGCCGATTGCTGTCGGCGCGCGGCGGACGCCGGCGTGGCATGTCGCCGCCGGGGACTGGAGGACGGCCAGGGGTCTGGCGGGGATACAGAGGGGGAGGTGTAGCCATAACTTTGTCGATTAAGAGACTGACAGACAGTATTTGAGTTCAGAGCAGGCACTCTATAGAATCATTCACGGAAATATATTCGTTTTACTCGGGGAGATACGGAGGTAAGCACTTCGTAGGGGATAGTGCCCAAGACGTCGGCAAGCCGCTGCACAGGCATGTTCTCGCCGAAAATCTCCACTGAATCGCCCGTGGAGCATGGTATGTCTGTGACGTCTATCATGCAGGCGTCCATGCAGATGTTGCCTACGGTGGGCGCTTCGTGGCCGTTGACCAGCACTTTGACAGCGCCGCAGCCGAAGTGGCGGTTCATGCCGTCGGCGTAACCGATAGGTATGACGGCTATGCGCGAATCACGCTTCAAGACTCCCCGCCGGCTGTAGCCTATGGTCTCGCCGGCTTTGCGCTCTTTCAGAGAAATGATGACTGTACGCAGCGTGCTGACCGTGGCCAGTGGCTTCTCCATGTCGGGAGAGAGGGTGTTGGCACCGTACAGGCCTATGCCGAGACGCGCGAAATCGTAGTGGTGTCCGGGGAAACGAAGTATGCCGGCGGAGTTGAGTACATGGCGCTTCACGGGGTACGGCAGGGCTGCGATGATAGTGTCGGTATACGAAGCGAAGCGGCTGAGCTGCAACTCGGTATAGTCGTCCATGTCGGGGCAGTCGGCAGTAGCAAGGTGAGAAAAGAGCGTCGCGGCGCGCACTGTGTCGGTGGAACGCAACAGGGATATGAGTTCGGGCAGTTCCTCCTCGTTGAAGCCCGTGCGGTGCATGCCTGTATCGAGCTTGATATGAATGGGGTAGTCCTTTATCCCGCATTTGCCGGCCTCGCGTATGACATCATAAAGCATATCGAAGCAATAGATCTCCGGCTCCAGCCGATGATTGAACATGGCTCTGTAATTCAGCACCTTGGGATTCATAACCATAATAGGCATCGTGATGCCTGCCCGGCGTAGCTCTATGCCCTCGTCGAGTACCGCGACAGCCAGGTAGGCCGCGCCCTGAGTCTGCATCGTCTTGGCTATCTCCAGAGAGCCGGCGCCGTAGCCCGAGGCCTTGACCATGGCTATCAGCCCGGTCTGAGCCGGCAGATGGGAGCGGAAGTAATTGAAATTCTTGACTATGGCGTCCAGGTTCACTTCCAGCACCGTCTCGTGGGTACGTGCCTCCAGATATGTCCTGATACGCTGGAAGTTATATTCCGGCGCACCTTTGAGAAGGATGAATTCGCGGTTGAAGTCGGAAGTCGACATGTCGCGCAGCAGTTCATCGGTAGAGAGAAAGAAGCGTGAGCCGGCATCGAAGCAGCCGGCATGTGCCGCCAGCTCGCGCCCCACTCCTATGAAGCGGCGCACGCCGGCCTCACGCAACAGCGCGGCTATACGGGCGCACAGCGCGGCCGGATCGGCCGTAGGATCGTGATGCAGGTCGGAAAGGATAAGCGTAGGCGTACGGCGGTCGTCGGCGGCGGCCTTCAGACGGCGGTGCATGAAGTCCAGGGCGCTTTCAAGCGAAGAGAGGTCGCAGGTAAAGGCATCGTAGGCTATCAGGCAGTCGTTTATGCCGTCGCTGACATCGATGCGTGTGCCGATGCGGCGCAGACGGCGCATCGCATAGGCTATACGCGCCGGCTCCAATCCCAAGGCAAGCAGTGTGGCAAGCGCGGAGGCGGCGTTCTCCACGTCATGCGTCCCGGCAAAAGGAATCCACAGACTCTCCGGCTGACCTCTGAAATGGTAAGTGAGCTGCGCACCCCCCTCCGAAGGCTCGACCTTGCTGATGAAGACTGCGGCCTTCGGATCCGTCATGCTCCAGCCCATAAGCAGCTTGTCCTGACCCGCGACGGAGAGCAGTCCGGCGAGCATAGGGTCGTCGGCCGGATAAACAACGGTGCGGGCATCCTTGGCCAGCAGCGCTTTCTCAGCGGCCTTGGCACGCCGCGAGCTGAAACCGGCGTCATGCTCCTCGCCGATATTGGTAATGACGGCTATGTCAGGACGTATGATGCCGGCCAGCGCCGCCATCTCTCCCTCGCGCGAAATACCGGCCTCGATGACAGCCGTATGGTCTTCGGGAGCGGTCAGCCAGAGCGAAAGAGGGACACCTATCTGCGAATTGAAGCTGCGCGGCGAACGGGTCACGCCGCTCGCAGGCTCAAGGGCCTGGCATATCCATTCCTTCACTATCGTCTTGCCCCGGCTGCCCGTGATACCTACGAAGACGGCTGCCATATTGCGGCGATGGGCCGCGGCCAACGTCTGCAGGGCCTCCAGGGGGGAAGAGGAAATCAGAAAATTGGAGTCGGAATAGTCAGCCATATTCTCAGGCAGGCGCGTAACAACAAAATTACGGACACCGGCCGCATGGAGGTCGGAGATATATCTGTGGCCGTCGCCACTGCGTGTGGATAGGGCGAAAAAAAGCGAACCGGGTCCGGCGCCGAGGGCGCGCGAGTCGGTAAGCAGGCTTTCAATATCAAAATCAGAGCGGGAGCCGCGGAACTCGCAACCCGCCATATCGGCTATCTTACGAATATTGTATCTCATAGCATAATATCATTCAGTCCGTCAATCCGAACCCGTCGCCGGACCGTTTAACGGAAATACAAAAGTACAAATAAATCCCCATACCGCCAAACCCGGCTGCCGCAAGCAACCCGCAAGCAACCCGGGAAAAACAATTCTATAATTTTACATCCTTGCGGGTTGAATATTTTTTACTACATTTGCATAACCGTACAGAAGGCTATACGGATACATTGTTTTGAAAGACGAGGCTTCCGAAAAATAATATTTCCAATTCAACAAGCATATCATAACAAAATGGCTCTACCTATCAACATAGAAGATTTGCTCAATAAACGAAAAGTAGAATCTAACCGTATTGAGTTTAAGGCAAGCTGGAATCCTGATAAGATCTATCATACCATCTGTGCTTTTGCCACAGATTTGGAAAATACAGGAGGCGGTTATGTCCTTGTGGGAGTTGAAGAAGAAAACGGTATTGCCAAAAGACCCGTCAAAGGAGTGAGCGAAACTGACATTGCCCGTATTTTAAAAGAAATGATCGGCTATGATGCCAAAATATCGCCCGCATACCTATGCAAAGTATCACCTGAGGAAATTGACGGGAAAACAATTCTCGTAATATGGGTTCCGGCAGGCATCAATCGCCCATACTCAGTTATGGAGAGTGTAGTTGCCAATAGATCCACTCCAAAGTTTTATATCCGCAGCAAATCATCCACAATCGAAGCCAAAGGCGAAATTCTAGATGAAGTCCGCGAACTTGCCAACCGAGTGCCCTTTGATGAAAGAGGCAACACAGATATCGGAATTGAAGATATTTCAGGTATAAGGGTCTACGAACATCTTAAATCAATCGAAAGCAAATTAGCAGATGAATTCGGCCACAAATCTCTAATGGAAATACTTGATGAAATGGACTTATTAACAGGTCCGGTTGAGAACCGTCAAATCAAAAATGTGGCCGCAATGATGTTTTGTGACCATCCCGAAAAGTTTTTCCCTGTGACACAGGTCGATATTGTTCATTTTCCGGGAGGCAGCATAGAAAATCCTGATATCATCATAGAAGCGCCCAAAATCACAGGTCCTGTGCCAAAGATCATCAATGATACTCTATCTTATCTAAGAACCAACGTCATCAAACAGCGAATCAGTAAACCATCGGACAATGAAAAATCAATCAAGGTATTCAATTATCCTTACCAAGCGCTCGAAGAAGCCGTGGTAAACGCACTTTACCATCGTGATTATAGAGAGCGCGAACCAGTGGAAATTACAATTGAGCCCTCCCATATAGACATTTTAAGTTACGCCGGTCCCGATCGTTCCATAAGTACAGAAGCAATAAGGACTGCAAAAAAACTCAAAGCACGTCGATATCGCAACCGCAGGCTTGGAGACTTTCTGAAAGAACTCGGATTGACAGAGGGTCGGGCTACCGGTATCCCTACTATTCAAAAGCACCTGAATCTCAACGGCAACAGCCCCGCTGTAATTGAGACAGATGACGACCGCACTTATTTTCTGCTTACAATACGATGCAGAAAAGATATGATTGAGCTTAATGACACGACTGCCAATCCACAAAGAGCCGAGGCTCCGCTGCACAAAATTATGACCCATCTTGAAAACGAACTTGCAAACAACGATTTACAAGTTTATATATCTAATATTAAGGATGTTACTACACTAAAAAACAAACTTTCACATCTAATTTCGAAAGTCTATTTACAAGTCTGGAAGAACTCAAAAACAGACCTATCCTTGTTGATTTCCGACCTATTGCGTGTATTACTCTTAATCAGTCAAAAAGGAGCTACTTCCAATGAAATATTAAACGCTATAAATCTTGATAGCCTTTATAAATTAAGAAGATATATTCTGGCGCCTGCATTATCCACCGGATACATCGGAATGTCTAATCCAAGCAAACCGACAAGCTCAAAACAGAGATACAGTCTAACAGAATCTGGATTATCCCTATTCAAATAACATTTTTAAAGGTCGGCCTTGGCGGGGAGTATTATTTTTGCTAATTTTGCGGTATGACTCAGATATATACTTATTTAGCTCGGATTTTAGTTGTTGTGGCGGCTTTTTTGGCGGCTGCTCCGCTTACGGCTCAGAATCTCAAGGTTACGGACCTCAAGCCTATAGATATGGTGCTTCATGGCAAGCAGATACGCACGGATGTCAACGGCGCTGAGGCCGCTATGGTCAGGGTGCAGCTGCCGGTGCCGGGGGCGCGTTTCGACGGCAATCTGATCGGGGAGGCTGAGTATTACGGCAGTGAGTACTGGGTATGGCTGGAAGGGGACGCCGCGGGCAGCGGCACCTCGATGTTCGATATAATGTGTCCCGGCGCGCCTACGCTGCACGTCGATTTTACCGAGTTCGGCATCCGCGTGCTGAAGTCTAAAGGTGTATACGAGCTGACTCTCGATGTGCCGCGCGAGCTGCTTTACGGGCGTTCGAACCTGGAGTCTATCTATGCCACTCTTAATGTCGACTACTATCCTCTGAAAAGTCAGGTGTCGATGGACGGCAAGCCCGTCGGCGTGACCCCGCTGACGTTGAATAATCTGACAGCCGGGACGTACAACCTTGAGATTAGCGCGGATGGGTATCAGACATTCCACCAGCAGATATCGCTGACAGAGGGCATGTCGCTGCGGATTTCCGGAGAGCTGACGGCTAAACCGAAGCATACGGTTGATGAAGCCAATGAGTATTATCACATCAAACAGTATGATAAGGCGGCAGCTATCTACCGCGAGCTTGCGGAAGGAGGGAATGCCAGGGCGCAATGCAATCTTGGCTTGTGCTACGCGAATGGCAAGGGAGTGGCGCAGTCTGACACCGAGGCTGCGGAATGGTTCAAAAAGAGCGCCGAGCAGGGAAATGCCTACGCGCAATTCAATCTCGGCAGTTGCTATTGGAATGGCTTGGGCGTGGCGCAAGACAAGAAGGCGGCTGTGGAATGGTATAGAAGGAGCGCCGAGCAGGGGGATGCCGTTGCACAATACAATCTTGGCTGGTGCTACGCAAATGGCAAGGGAGTGGCGCAGTCTGATACCCAGGCCGCGGAATGGTACAGAAAGAGCGCCGAGCAGGGGGACGCCAATGCGCAAAGCAATCTTGGCGAGTGCTATTGGAATGGCAACGGAGTTACTCAGGACAAGGCTGAGGCGGTAAGATGGTGGCGGCTGGCGGCCACGCAGGGTAATCAGGCCGCTAAAGACAATCTGAGTAAATTCGGGTATTCGGAGTGAGGGGACTTAAGGTGCAAGCACGCGGGGTAACAAGATTGCAGCCCTCCCTCCGGGCTGGCGGAGGTGAGCCACGTAGCGGCGCACTTGCGGAAATGGAGGAGGCGTCAGGTCCGTATCGGCTGACTGTTTTGACTGTTTTGCGGACGCGGGATGAAAAAAGGGGTGTAAAAACTTGACAAGGGGGGTGCGGATGTATTAACTTTGCAGGTTGAAACGTCGGCGCTGCACGGTTTTGCATCGCCTGCGTATCAGTCATAACTGTTTTCGCGCGTGAAAAAACATAGGGAAATTAAAATATCGTATTGGGCGGCTCACTTCACTACGGTGGTAAGTGTCACTATGCTGCTTGTGCTCGTGGGTCTGATTGTGCTGATGTGCATCGCGGCTATGAACACTGCGACGGAGGTACGCGAGCAGCAGCAGATCAGTATCGTGATGACTGACGGTGTTTCTGATGCCGGCGCCGACTCGCTGGCAGCGACGCTGCGCCAGCGTCCGTATACACTCAAGTGCCGTACTGTCACAAAGGATGAGGCTCTGAAGGAGTGGAACGCCGCTACGGGCGACAATGTGGAGGAGGTAGCCGGGTACAATTTCTTCACGCCGGAAATCGAGCTGTATCTCAATGCGCCGTATGCGGGCGCCGACTCGATAGCTGCGGTGGCCGCGCGGCTGCGCACGTATCCGGGCGTACAGGAGGTGGTGGCGCCGGACTCGGAGGTGGTAAGCTCTATGGACCGCTTCTTCTCCCATACGCTGATGCTGCTCGGCGGTGTGGCGCTGGCTATGATCATAATCTCGTTCATGCTTATCAACAATACGGTGCTTCTGACCATCTATTCGCGCCGTTTCACTATACACACCATGCAGCTCGTGGGTGCTACTCCGGGCTTCATACGCCGTCCGTTCATCAGGGGCAATCTTATCTCGGGTCTGCTGGCGGGTCTGCTGGCTTCTGTACTGCTGGCGGCGGCTCTGTCGTTCATAGAGCAGACGCAGATGGCCGAGATTACCCGTTATGTATCATGGGGTCACGCCGGTCTGACCATGGCCGGTCTGACGGCGCTGGGCATGCTGCTCTGCGCGCTGTCGGCGCTGATAGCCACCAACCGCTATCTGCACAAGGATTATGATGAACTGTTTAAGTAAGTGTTCTGATTTTACGCAAATACATTCACATACATGACAACAAAACAAGGCATACAGCAGCCTGATTCCACAACGGGGCTGCATAAGGAAACTGACAGCCAGCGTCCGTTTGTCAGGAAGAATTTTCTGTACATGGGCATCTCGCTGCTTATGATTGTGGCCGGCTTTCTGCTGATGCTCGGCTCGGCCAATGGCGACACTGCGGGCTTCAATGAGGATATTTTCTCCACGCGCCGTATAGTCATAGGTCCGGGTCTGGCGTTCTTAGGATTTGTAGCCATGGCTTTCGCCATCATATATTCACCCAAGAAGCGCAAGAGCTGATATGGAATTGTGGAAAGCTCTGATACTGGGTATCGTACAGGGGGCGTCGGAGTATCTGCCCATAAGCTCCAGCGGCCATCTGGCTATTTTCCGCGAGATACTGGGCGTGGATCTTCCTGCATCGCAGGAGCTGCAGTTTGACGTCATGGTGCATTTCGCCACCGTGCTGTCTACAGTGGTCATATTGTGGCCTATGTTCCGCAAGCTGTGTGCCGGCTTTTTCCGCTTCAACGGCAATCCGGACTTCATATATGTCTGCAAGGTGCTGGTCAGCTGCATACCTGTAGGTATAGTCGGTGTCTTCTTCAAGGATTACGTGGAGGACATTTTCGGCCAGGGGCTGGGAGTGGTCGGCTGCTGCCTGATTGTCACGGCGCTTCTGCTGGCGTTCGCTTATTACAGCGGTTTTGACCGCCGCACCGGGCGGCCGGTACCAGCCGACAAGGGCCGGACCATAGGCTGGGGTGATGCCTTCATCATAGGCTGCGCCCAGGCTGTGGCCGTGCTGCCGGGCCTGAGCCGCTCCGGCTCGACGATAGCCACCGGCATATTGCTCGGCGACAAGCGCGGCCAGGTGGCTACGTTCTCGTTCATCATGGTCATACTGCCTATAGTGGGCGAGTCGCTGCTTGATCTGGCGAAGATGATATCTACGCCTGCGGCTGCCGCCGCCGAGCCTACCTCGGCCATAGGCGCCGGAGCCATGCTGACGGGTTTTGCCGCAGCTTTCCTGGTGGGGTGCGCGGCTTGCAAGTGGATGATAGAACTGGTAAAGAGGGGCAAGCTGATATGGTTCGCGGTCTATTGCGCCGCCGCCGGTCTGCTCTGCCTGCTCTGGTAAACTGACGGCCCCATGAATTTTCTTTCCGGTGAAATACTGGCTGTAGACAAGCCGCTGGGCTGGACCTCGTTTGACGCGGTCAAGCGTCTGCGCGGCGCGCTGAGCCGGCGGCTGAAGATACGCAAGCTGAAGGTGGGACACGCCGGCACACTGGACCCTCTGGCCACGGGGGTGCTTATCGTATGCACGGGCAAAGCGACGAAGCGCATAGAGGAGCTGCAGGCCGGAACAAAGGAGTATGTGGCTACCATACGTCTGGGCGCCACGACTCCGAGCTACGACCTGGAGACGGAGATAGACGCTACCTATCCTGTAAGCCACATTACCGAGGAACTGGTGCGCGAGACGCTGCCCCGCTTCACGGGACGCATCATGCAGGTGCCTCCGGTTTTTTCGGCTGTCAAGGTGGACGGCAAACGCGCCTACGAGTCGGCGCGCAAGGGCCGGGAGGTGGAGCTGAAGGCCAAGCCGCTGCAGATAGACGAGCTGGAGCTGCTGGACTACAGCCAGCAGAGCATCACGGTACGCGTAGTCTGCAGCAAAGGCACTTATATCAGGGCTCTGGCGCGCGACATAGGGTCGGCGCTGGGCAGCGGCGCGCATCTGACGGAGTTGCGGCGCACACGCGTGGGCGACTACGGCGCGGACAGCTGTCTGAGCGTGGACGAGGCCGTAAGGCTCATAGCCTCGACGCCGCTGGAGTGGCCCGAGGATTACGTAAAGGAATCACAAAGAGAACAGCAAAGATAAAGATAGAGAATAAGCATGAGACTCTCACAATTCAAGTTTAATTTACCTGACAATCTCATCGCGCAGCATCCCTCGAAGAACCGCGACGAGTGTCGCCTGATGGTCGTGAACGCCATGACCGGCGAGATAGAACACCGTATTTTCAAGGATATCATCAACTATTTCGACGAAGGCGACATCATGATATTCAACAATACGCGTGTATTCCCGGCGCGCCTGTATGGCAACAAGGAGAAGACGGGGGCGCGCATCGAGGTATTTCTGCTGCGTGAGCTGAACGCCGACAATAAATTCTGGGACGTCCTGGTGGAGCCGGCCCGCAAGATACGCATAGGCAACAAGCTGTATTTCGGCCCTGACGAGAGCATGGTGGCCGAGGTCATAGACAACACTACTAACCGCGGCCGCACGCTGCGTTTCCTGTATGACGCGCCGCACGACGAGTTCAAGAAGGCACTCTATGCTTTGGGTGAAACGCCGCTGCCTGACTATATCAAGCGTCCGGTGGAGGAGGCCGACGAGGAGCGCTATCAGTGTATCTTCGCCGAGAAGGAAGGCGCCGTGGTAGCTCCGGCGGCCGGCCTGCATTTCAGCCGCGAGCTGATGAAAAGGCTTGAAATCAAGGGTGTGGAGAGGGCTTTTCTGACTCTGCACTCCGGACGCGGCAATTACCGCGAAATCGATGTGGAGGATCTGACCAAGCACCGTATGGACTCCGAGGATATGGAGGTGGACGGAGCTCTGGTGGACACTGTCAACGCGGCCAAAGACCGCGGCAACGCTGTCTGCGCCATAGGCACGTCGGTGTTGCGCGCCATAGCCACATCGGTATGCATGAACGGACATATCATGCCCACCAAGGGATGGACCAACAAATTCATCTTCCCTCCCTACGAATTTTCGGTATGCACCTCGATGGTGTCAAACTTCCACATGCCCTACTCCACGATGCTGATGATGGTATGCGCTTTCGGCGGCTATGATCTGGTAATGAAGGCTTACGAGGAGGCCATCAAGGAAGGCTACAAATTCGGAGCATACGGCGACGCGATGCTGATACTGAGAGAAGAACCCAAACCTGCCAAGTAAAACGATTATAGTTATGAGACTCAAGCATCTTATCGGCGCCCTGACACTCGCGGCATGCGCCCTTCCGGCATCGGCTCAGGAGTGGCTCGACACCTATGAAGCCGACCGCTTCCTTACATTCGGCGTGCGCGCCGGATTCAACACATCCAATGCCACCCGCTTCAACGAGGCTGCGACGTGCAATCTCGACTCCTGGGGCACCGGTTTCGATGCCGGTGTCACGGTAAATCTCAACTTTCTGAACTGCGTGGCCGTACAGCCCGGTTTCTTCTTCGAGAGCCGCAGCCACAATTATTCGTATGTCGAGCCTTCGGGTTCATCGGCGGAGAGATTCAACATCCATGAGTACGGCCATACGCGCAATACGACGTTCAAGGTGCCTGTCATGGGTGTCTTCACTCTGACTCCGGGCGAGGGCATACGCTGGAGCTTTGAGTTCGGCCCGTGCTTCACTTTCGGTCTCGGCGGTTCTGACAAGGGCACCTACGAGGTCGGCTCCGAGGCCAGGAGATATTCCGACGGTTATTACGACAACCGCCACAAATTCGACTTCAGCCTTAAGATGGGCAGCGGAGTGAAGATACTGGAGCATTATTATCTGGGTATCCATTATGAGGCCGGCTGCACCAAAGTCTGGGACAACTCTCTCTCCGGCCGCAATAAGGCTTGGGTCTTTACAGTCGGTTACGACTTTTAAGGACTGTGTGAAAACTTTCTGCCGCCCGCAGAAGTTGATATTATGACAGTATGTTTCGCAACAGACATGAATAAGAAAGAACGTAATATTTTGGCCTACCGCAATGAGGACGACCGTTGCTATGGTCTGGCGGGTATGGCTATATCGCTTGCGTCGCTCGATGCCTTCGACCGCGTGGTCGAGGTGTCGATAGATGCCAAAGGCCCCATGGTGGTCTTCTCCAATGAATTTTTCTGGGGCGCGTCGCAGTCGGCCTCGCCCAAGGCTGTATGGCAGAGACTGATGAACAATTATCATCTGACTACTTCGCTGGCTGTGTCCAACGTGTTGTCGCGCTGCCTCGTACGCGACAAGGGCGCCGACCCCACCGAGATGCTCGCCCGTCTGAAACCGGCCATCCGCGACGAGGGCCGCGAGGTATGCGTACTTGAAGATGACGAAATAGAAGTCTTCTACGACAATACACTACGCAGCATGCAGCGCATCTTCAGCAACCGGCGTATCTACCCCCTGGTCGACGAGCTGGCCCGCATCCTGGCCCGCCGCCGCCGCCTCTCCGGCCGCGAGATAGCCGAGGAGCTACACTATCTGCGCCTGTTTTGATATATCATAATATAATACCATCTTCATACCGTCTACCCAAGCATGAGTGGCAGACGGTATATTTTTATGCAGGGGATTATACTTTATTTAAGAAATTTATATTAAATTCGCATTTGCAACAGTGCCCTCTGTGATTGAGAATGTTGGATGAATCAATATACGTTTTATCGGTATATCGACCGCATTACATTCATTCCATATACAATGAAGAGTGTGCTATGTCTAATACTATATGTTAAAACTTTATTACTTCTACCGATATGAACCGCATTAAACTGAGGATAGCCGCCATCGCGCTGCTGATGCTGCTGGCTGTGGCGCCCGCGCTGACAGCCCAGAGCCGCAAGGGCCGCGTTTATGGCGTAGCTTTCTACAATCTGGAAAACCTTTTCGACACCATCAACAACAACGGCAAGTATGACCTTGAATTCTCTCCGCAGGGCAAATACCAGTGGGACAGTCAGAAATACTGGAAAAAGATACACAATATCGCCCAGGTCATAGCATCGATGAAGACCAGGACCACCCCCGAGGGGCCGGCCGTCATAGCTCTCTCTGAAATCGAGAACATAACGGTACTCAAGGACCTGGTCAAAGATCCGCAGATAGCGTCGAAAAGCTATCAGATAGTACACCATGACTCGCCCGACCTGCGCGGAGTGGATGTGGGTCTGATCTACAATCCCCGTATGTTCAAGCTGGAGCGCGTCACCAACCATCGACTCAAGATAGAGAGCATGCCCAATTTCCGTACACGCGACCAGATGTGTGTGGTAGGCACTCTGAACGGCGACCGCATAGCCTTCATAGTGAACCATTGGCCTTCCCGCCGCGGCGGTACCGAACAGAGCAGCCATCTGCGCGAGGCTGCCGCCGCCCTGAGCAAACAAATAGCCGACTCGCTGCTGACCATTGACCCCAAAATGGGTGTCATCGTTATGGGAGACCTCAACGACTATCCCAACAACCGATCGGTAACCGACGTACTGCTGGCCCGCAAGAAGCAGGACAAGACTGCTCCGGGGGAATTCTTCAATCCGTTCTGGAAACTGTTTGACGACGGTATCGGTTCCTACATTTACCGTGGCAGCTGGGGACTGTTTGACCAGATCATACTTTCGTACAACCTTACGGAGCAGGGCGCATCGCCTCTGAAATACCTGAACGCCATAGTGCGCAACGACGAGTTTCTGCGCCAGCAGGAAGGGCGCTACAAGGGCTATCCGCTGCGTACCTTCTCCGAAGGACGCTTTACGGGCGGTTATTCCGACCACTTCCCTACGGAGGTATTTCTGTTCCAGCCTGTAAAGTAACCCGGTGGCACAAAGTGAAAAATTATCAATATTCATATTTATGAAACAACGCTTATTAATAATTCTATGTCTGGCGTTCTCGCTACCGTCGCTGGCAGCCACAGGGCTGCGCGGCGTAGTGCGGAACTCAGCTACCTCGCAGCCCGTGGAAAACGCCTCGGTTCTGCTGCAGGACCAGGGCATCCTGGTGGTAACGGATGCCAACGGCTCCTTTACCATCTCCAACGCCCAAACAGGCACTGACGTACTCAAAGTGATGGCTTACGGTTTTGACGACGCATACGTCGACGTCAACATCATTGCAGGCCAGACACGGGAACTGGCGCCGATAGACCTGAAGGCAGCCGGCTACATGAACGAATCGCTCAACTCTGCCACTGACTACATCTTCGATGAGATGGAGCTGCTGGACGACGACAGCTCTAACCAGTCCATAGCCACAATTCAGGGCGCCAATGACGATGTCTACTATCAGAAAGCCTCGTTCAACTTCCAGCCCATGTATTTCCGTCTGCGCGGATACAACTCCGAGATGCAGAAAGGCTACATCAACGGAGTGGACTTCAACGACCCTCGCTCCGGCAGATTCAACTGGAGCGGCCTGGGCGGCATGACATCCAATACGTTCCGCAACAAGACGGTGGGAATCGGCACCGAGGCTGTGTCATTCGGATTCGGCGGCCTGGGCGGCGCGACCAACTATACCACGTATGCGTCCGAGTATTCGCCCGGTTTCCGAGGTATGGCCACTTATACCAACTCCGACTATATGCTGCGCGCAGGCCTGCAGTACAACTCCGGCCTCAATAAGCACGGCTGGGCTTTCTCGGCCACTCTGATGGGCCGCTACGCGCCCGAAGGCGTAGTGGAAGGCACATTCTACAATTCGCTGGCATACGCCCTGTCAATCCAGAAAGTATTCAACGAAAAGCACTCCATCAACCTGACCACCTGGGGCGCGCCCACACAGCGTGCCACACAGATGTATTCATATCAGGAGGCTTTCGACCTGCTGGACGACAATCTGTATAACCCGGCCTGGGGCTGGTTCAACGGCAAGAAGCGCTCTTCGCGTATCCGCAACACGTTCGACCCCTCGGTCATCTTCAACTGGATATGGAAACCGAAAGACGGCACTACGCTGAACACGGCCGTAGCTTTCCGATCCAACCGCTACGCCACTACATCTTTCGACCGTACCTCCAACTCGGCCGACCCGCGTCCGGACTACTATAAGTATCTGCCTTCATACATCGCCCCCACGGCCGAACCCGGCACCGCGCTCTACGACTACCAGAAGGGTGTCTATGACTTCGTCGCCGACCAGTGGCGCCACAACCAGAACGTAAGCCAGATCAACTGGGACGCCATCTACTACGCCAATGTGATGAACCGCGAGAACTTCGACCGCAACCCCGCGCTCGTCGGACAAAGCTCCTATATCCTGTCGGCGCGCCACACCAACGCCACTTCCTGGATGTTCAATACCTATCTGAACCACCGCATCAGCGACACCCAGACGCTGCAGGGCGGCCTGTCGTTCAACTATACCGACACTCATTTCTACAAGACGGTCTACGACCTGCTCGGAGGCGAGTTCTGGTATGATGTCGACACTTTCTATGAGCGCGACTTCGCCACCAGCGACCCCAAGCTGCAGAACAATCTGCTCAACCCCAACCACAAGGCCAAAAAGGGTGACACCATAGGTTATGACTACAATATGCGTTATCTCAACGCCATGGCCTGGCTGCAGCACCAGATCAAGACCACGCACTGGGACGTGAACTACGGTATCAACATCTCTTACACCAACTTCGTGCGCCATGGCAACTTCATGAACGGCCGCAATCCCGACGACTCCTACGGTACCGGCAAGCGCCATACGTTCGACGATGCAGGCATCAAGGCGGGAGCCACCTATAAGCTCAACGGACGCAATTACTTCGTAGCCCACGCCGCCTACGGCACCAACGCCCCTACATTCTATACTTCTTATATCAGCGCCAACATCAAGGACAAGACTGTACCCGACCTCGGTTCGGAGCGATACCTGAGCGGCGATATCTCGTACGTATGGAACTACAACCGCTTCCGCGGCTCTGTCACCGGCTATTGGACCAATACCTACAACGGCATGGAGTACACACTCTACTATGACGATGTGAACGGCACCAACGCCACATGTCTGCTCAAAGATGTAGACCGCACATACAAAGGTGTGGAGATCGGCTTGCAGTACGCCATCCTCCCCTCACTGACCGTCAGCGCCGTCGGCACATTCTCCCGCGCGCAGTACAAGAACCGCCCCACGGCCTACATCTCGTTTGAAAACGGCCTGTACCCCGACATCGAGAACACAGCTTACCTCAAGAACTACTATCTGGGCGGCTCGCCGCAGCAGGCGTACAGCGTAGGCCTTGACTGGGCCGCGCCCCACAACTGGTTCTTCGGAATCAACGGTTCATGGATGGGAGACACATATATGTACCTGTCGCCTATGCGCCACTTCCAGATGGACGGCATAATCTCTGCCGGCGACACTAAGGAAGACATCATGAACAAGCTCCACGAGATTACCCGTCAGGACAAGCTGAAAGACGCTTTCGTGATGAATATCTCTGTCGGCAAGGTGCTTTATACGCACTTCGGCTCCATCAACTTCAACCTGAATGTCAACAATGTACTCAACAACCGCAACATCCAGGTATGGGGACAGCAGCAGAACCGATTTGACTACACCAACTTCAACGTCGACAAGTGGGCCAACCGCCTGCGCTATGCCCAGGGTATAAAAATCAACTTCAACGTAGGCATCCGTTTCTAACAGAAAAATAAAAAATACACTATATGAAACTTTTCAACAAATATCTGAGTCTCGCCGCCGTGGCCATGGCTGCCGGCGCATCCCTGACCTCATGTCAGAACGACTTCGACCTGCCCCCTATCGATGAGCCCAAGGCCACGATGGTGGCCAACACCACCATCGCCCAGCTCAAGGAGCAATACTGGCAGGATGACCTCAACTATTATACTACTGTAGGCAAGACCGCCGCAGACGAAGACGTGATAGTCCATGGCCGCGTGGTTTCTTCCGACGCAACCGGCAACATATACAAGAGCCTCGTAATCCAGGACGAGACGGGAGCCCTGACTTTCTCCATCAACCAGACCGGCATGAACAATACGTATCGTGTGGGCCAGGAGGTCGTGGTCAATCTTACCGAGCTGGGATTCGGCAAATACGCCGGTCTGCAGCAGGTAGGCGGCTACGGTGAGTACAACGGTACGCCGCAGGTATCCTTCATGGATTACAATCTTTTCCAGACCCACGCCGAGCTCAACGGTTTCCCCGAGCCTGAGTACAAGTACATCAATCCCGGCGAGCCCCGCCCCACCGATGGCTCCATGTACTGTCTGGTAGCCGACATGGGCAACCTGCCCACCACTCCCGCGGGCCAACGCGAGTGGCAGAGCCAGCTCGTAGTCTTCCGCAACGTCCACTTCGAGGGCGGCGGCGAGCTTCCCTTCGCCGAGTCCGACGCTACTACAAACCGCAACCTGCTCGACGCCAACGGCAACTCTATCCTGGTGCGCAACTCCAGCTACTCCTCGTTCCGCTCCGAAATCATGCCCGCCGGCACAGGCGACGTCATGGGTATCCTCTCCTACTTCAACGGTAAGTGGCAGCTCCTGCTCCGCTCCTCGGCTGACTGCATCTTCGACGCCAAGGGACAGGCTTCCGACCCCTATACCGTAGCCGAGGCCATCGAGCTTCAGGGCACCGGAAAGAGCGGCTGGACCGAAGGCTACATCGTCGGCTCCGTCAAAGCCGGCGTGACCGACATCGATTCCAACGACAAAATCATCTGGAGCGCCGACGCCGAGATAGACAACACTCTGGTCATCGCTCCCGCGGCCGACGTAAAGGACATCAACAAGTGTCTTGTCCTCACGCTGCCCCAGGGCTCATCGCTGCGCAAACACGGCAACCTGGTCGACAACCCCCGCAACTACGGCAAGAAGATAAGCGTTACCGGCTCGTTTGACTCCTATCTCGGCACCTACGGCCTGCTCAACACCAGCGGAGCCGTGACCGAATACAAAATCGAAGGCGTCGACCCCGGAACAGACCCGGGCGAGACCGTAAGCACAATCGACGAGACATTTGCCTCCGGCTCAATACCCTCAAGCTGGAAAAACATCAAGGTCAAAGGCGACAAAGAATGGTACGTGACCACTTTCAACGACAACGCGTACGCCGCCATGACCGGCTTCAAAGGTAACCAGCCTCCTTTTGAGAGCTGGCTTATCACTCCGGCCATCAACGCTGCCGAAATGCCCGAAAAGGTATTAAGCTTCGACACTCAGGTCAACGGCTACTCCTCCACAGAGTCTTCCTTCGAGGTTTACGTAATGGACAGCAACGACCCGGCCAAGGCCAAGCTGACCAAGCTCAATCCTACTTTGGCGACAGCTCCGGCCAGCGGCTACAGCCAGTGGGTAAACTCCGGCAAAATCGACCTCTCGCAGTTCTCCGGCGTGATATACATCGGCTTCGTCTACAAGTCTCCTCAGGCAGCCAATTACGCCACCTGGTGCGTGGACAACGTACTTGTAGGCAAATCCCAGAGCAGCGGCGGCACCACCGAGCCAGAAGACCCTGATACGGGTGGCAAAGGCTCCGTGAGCGACCCCTACACCGTAGCCGAGGTCATGGCAACCACAGCCGACGCCACCGGCGTATGGGTAGACTGCTATGTAGTAGGATACATTGATGGCAAGAAATGGCCTGACAACGCCAAGTTTACAGATGACACTTCCAGTGTGGAGGAATATAATAACACCAACATAATTCTCGGTTCCACAGCCAGCGCCAGCTCAACCTCCAATTCCATCCCCGGCGGCATAAAAGCCGGAGCGATCCGTGACCAGCTGGGCATCGCCAAGAATCCCTCCATCTATAAGAAGCACATCCTCGTCAAAGGCGACATCACACGCTACTTTGGCACCCGCGGAGTCAAAAACATCAGCGAGTACAAAGAGCTCTGACACCCCGTCTCCATCCGAAAAGAAGCGCGACCCCGCCGGGCCGCGCTCTTTTTTCTGCCGCCCCCTCCGGTCAACGATGATAATCAGCGTATGATCACTGAAAATATTTGAAGATGACATTTGCCGGTTTGTATATATCATGGAAATTTTGTAATTTTGCGTGTAACTATACCGCTTTGAAATGAGAAACTTATGTTTTGTCGACATGATGCTGATTTCGGTTATCAACCTCTGGGCTCAAGAACAGATTTTGCAGGCCCGCAAGGATTCTGAATCGAAAAAATACGGCTACGAAAATGTAGGCGAAAAGAAATATTGGTGGGCAGAAGCACATAAATTAGGAAATGGCAAGGAGGAATTGAATTCCGACATGAAGACCGAATGGGTCATTGCTCCCCAATATGATAAGGCTTCAAAGGAGTTTTCCGAAGGTCTGGCCGCAGTTGAAATCAATGGCAAAGTTGGATTCATTGACCGCTATAATCGTTTTGTAATTGAGCCTCAATTCGAGCCTATGGACGACATGGAAGGTTTTCATTATGGCATGGCAGTTGTCAAGAAGGATGGTAAGTACGGTTATATCGACAAGCGCGGCAATTTTGTATTCTCTCCTGGCTTCGATAAGGCTGAAAATTTTGGTGATGACCTTATGGCTGTTGTGAAAATGGGCAACAAATTCGGCTGCATTGACCTTAGCGGTGACACAGTAGTACCCTGTTCATATCTGGCCAAGGAAATCATGAAGACTGTGCCAATAAAGAACAAACCTTATAAGGAGGCTCGCAAGACTGTTAAAACCCGCCTGAGCGAAGGATATTACAGCGATTTTCTGTCAAGCGTAATCAATAGCGAAACTTATACCAACACGCTTATGTCCGACCCTGATCTCAATTCTGTCAGCAGCCAGGAGCCCAAACCGGCCATTGGCTCTGTCAGCAACATTCAGGATGGATATTATCTATGGACCAACGGAGAGAACTGCGGTATAATGGACAGTTATGGCCGCGAGATTCTGCAGCCTGTATATAAGTCTGTGGACTATCAGCCAAAGGAACATATATTCGTCGTTGAAGAAACTGTGCATGGCGACGGCAAGCCGGCTGTAGGGCTGCTTAACCGTTCAGGAGGATGGATTATACCCGGTGTGTTTGAATCGATTAGTAAGTTCGGCGATGGAGTGGCGACAGCTAAAGTCGGCGTACATTCCACTAAAGTGGATGTCAATGGTCTCGTTGAGACCGAATTTATAGAGAATATGCTTAAGTCGAGCGCTGAAGAAAAAGGCACTTATTATACACAGCGTCTTATTGGAATCTGGCCTGCGTGCGCCGCTGCGCACAACAATATGGGCATATTCTATGCATCTTCATGCGATGATCTTAAGCATGCAATCAATCATTTTACCGTAGCGCACCGCCTTGACCCGGAAAATGAAGATTTCAAGGCTAATATGAAGGCTGCCAAGTCCGAGCGCAACAGTCGCCGATGGAACAGGGTGCTGACGGGACTGCAAATAGCCGGAGCCGTACTGACCATCGGAGCCGTGACTTATAGCACTGTATCCGGCAACACAGCGATGAGTACTTCGGATTTCTCATCTTCAGGCATTGATTCATACAGTGACAACTCTTACTCGAGCCCACTGAGTTCAAACTATGCCGAAAGTAATTCGGGCAGCAATAAGGCAGCTTTAAGCGAAGCCGGATATATGGACATCTATCGCCGTTACGAGCGCAATGCGAAATCTGTATATGAAGCACTGACGCGCGAAGGAACCAGAAAATCAAAAGACGGCAAAGCTGTTTCGGGCACTTCCGAAGGGTCTTGGGGCATGAAATACACACAGATGAAGCGTATTTTGCGTGATGCTCAGAAAGAAATGCGAAAATTGCGCCGGGAAGCCTCGCGTAACGGCATCACAATCCCAGAATCGGAGTACGAAAGTGTAACGGTAAGTGATTAGAATCAATTAAATAGCATTTCTACCCTAAGATGAGTTTGAAGCAATATAATTTCTGGAGCCGGGCGGCGGGATTCGCAGCCGTGTTCTGCCTGTTGTGCGCGCTGGCGCTCGTCCATGACGGGCGTCTGTTCGGCTATAAGCCGTCGGCCGAGTCGGAAAGCGCTCAGATCATTACCCGAAACGCCGGGACTGAAATAATCAATACAGCCATTCCGGGCAAGGACATAGCAGGCTACGGGGGACCGGTGCCTCTCTCAATATATGTATCCGGCGGTCGCATAGACTCGGTCAGCTCGCAGCCCAACAGCGAGACACCCGGATTCTTCCGCAAGCTGGAGAAGGCCGGGCTGACACATGCCTGGGACGGTCTGACGCTGCAGGAAGCGGCCCGGAAAGAGGTGGACGCTGTCAGCGGAGCCACTTACTCGTCGCGGGCATATATAGAAAATGTAAGAGCCGGTGTGGCCTACGCGCTCGACGCCGGAGTACACGCCCGGCCCCGCAGCGCTGGCACCGGCGCAGCCGGTCTGGCGGCACTGGCCGTACTGCTGTGCGGAGCCGTCATACCCCTGTTCGTCCACAACAGGCTTTACCGTCTGATTCAGCAATTAGCCAACGTCGGTGTACTCGGTTTCTGGGCCGGCACATTCATCGACTACGCAATGATGCTCAATTTCTTCTCCGGCTCACTGACCTTCAGCGTGGCCTCCGTTACTGCCGCCATACTGATGATTGTCGGCCTCCTGTATCCTCTCGCCGGCAAGGGGCAGCACTATTGCGCCTGGATATGCCCGTTCGGCTCGCTTCAGGATCTGGCCGGACAGTTGTCGAAGCGCAAGCTGCCTCTCTCGCCCACTGCGGTCAGGACACTCGACACCGTGCGCCAGGCCCTCTGGATAACCCTGATGACGCTGCTGTTCGCCGGATGGGGAGCATCGTGGATCGACTATGAGATTTTCACAGCCTTTATCGTCCGCAGCGCATCCTGGACCGTCATCGGAGTGGGAGCGGCCTTCACATTGCTGTCCGTCGTCATACCGCGTCCTTTCTGCCGTTTCGTCTGTCCGACGGGAAGCCTGCTCAAGCAACCCTCTTAAGAGGCTGTTTAATAACAAATGTGAATTATGGGGTCGAAATCGCAACTTGGATTTTGTAATGCAGGCAAAGGAGCATAGCGGGCTATGCGACTGAGACAAAGGACAAAATACATTTGCGATTTCGAGACCACGCAATAATAACTGAATTGAATAATTTTACACACAATGATAAAAAATAAGGATAATTTGCAATGTCCGCCGGATTTTCGTCAGAATCCGGCCGCGCCTCAGTCGCATAGCCCGCTATGCTCCTTCGACTTAACCGTATTCTGCCTGAAAAACCGCCGCCCCATAATTCACATTTGTTTTTAACAGCCTCTAAATCTGCATAACAATGAAAAAGAACTGGCTGATCATACTTTTAGCCGCGGCGCTGGTTACCGTAAGCGCTCGACTTGCCTACGAGCATAATTCCGCCGATGCCGGCGACGACAGCACAGAAGCGTCGGCATCCGCCGATGCCCTGGAGTGCATAATGACGCGCTACAGCCTGCGCTCATACTCGCCGCAAAAGGTCAATGACAGCATTACCGAAAAGATTCTGCGCGCCGGCATGGCCGCGCCGACCGCAGTCAACAAGCAGCCCTGGGAAATGGTGGTAATTACCGACTGGGCGCTGAAAGACTCTCTGGCCAATCTGTCGCGGGGCACTTCCATGATGAAGGACGCGCCGCTGATCATATCCGTATGCGCCAATACCAACCGCTTCCTGGAAGGCGACACGCCTCAGGGCGGATATTGGGTCCAGGATTGCTCGGCAGCCACCGAAAACATGTTGCTGGCCGCTCATGCCCTGGGTCTGGGCGGAGTCTGGTGCGGTGTCTTCCCGGTTCAGGAGCGAGTAGACCGGATGCGCGCTCTGCTCAATCTGCCCGACACACTTATACCGCTCAACGTGATAGCCTTCGGATACCCTGCCGGCCCCGGCTCTGTCAAAGAGAGGTGGGCGCCCGGACGCGTACACTACAACCGCTTCAAATAATCCTGCGGCCATGAATCAGCCCCCTCCGCCCTCTACCTCAGGCGCACCGCGCCGCACTCCGCCCGCGCTGCCCCGTCAGAACCCCAGGCCGCGTAAAAGCGGTGCCAGCCCCTTGCTGATAACGCTGCTCGCAGTAATCGCTCTGGCAGCCGTGGCCGGAGCTGCGGCTCTCTGGTACAACGCCGGCCGTCACGACTCCCCCGGTCCGGAGCAAAGCTATACCGACAGCTTGAAGGCTATTCCGGCAGAGCAGGAGAACCACATAGACATACCTGCATCGCAGACTCAGGTCCGCACCGTGATTCAGGAGCCGGAGCCGGAACCCGCGGCCGAGACATCGGTCGACAAGTGGACGGCCATGTTCCGTCATGGCGTCAATAGACTTTCCGGCAACATGGTCTATAAAGGACAATATTTCCCCATCGAGCTGACGCTCGACGTGGACACGCACAGCGGCCGCATAGTCTCGGCCAGCTACCGCAATGTATCTTATGGCGTAGTTCTGCGCATGACCCCTGTGAGCGATCCCGACCCATCGTACGTGCGTCTTACGGGTCACGACGGCCGCGACCCCTTCATGCTCCGCTTCAGCTACGACGGCGAAGGCACGGCAAGCGGCACGGCCACCTTGGGCTCTCGCCACGGCGAAGTGTACCTCGACCTGCTCTGAGCTTTACGCACTGCCACTCGCAAACTCTACATCATAAACATTTATAAATCTGCAATATTTATAAATCTTATGATTCACTTGATTCCCACTGCCGCAAAAAATACTCTGTGAATAGTTTTGAAATCTTGTGAAATTCTGCTAATTTTGCAGCTGATTACCTCTGCCATGCCTATGTTCCGCACCACGGTGCTGAGCTATGGAGCCGATGACGGCGGTAATTATACCGTGAAAGTTAATAAATAAAACAAAATAATTAAACTAAACCTTTTAACAACAGACAACGCTATGTGGTTAACAAGCTCATCAGTAGGACGTAAGTTCGTCATGGCCCTTACGGGCGCGGCGCTCGTCCTATTCATCACGTTTCACTGCCTGATGAACAGCGTGGCCATCCTGTGGCCTACAGCCTACAATGCCGTGTGCGAGTTCCTGGGCGCCAACTGGTACGCCCTGATAGCATCGGCCGGTCTGGCTCTGCTCATCCTGATTCACATCATCTACGCCTGCTGGCTCACGCTGCAGAACCGTGCCGCGCGCGGCCACGAACGCTACGCCGTGACTTCGCGCCCCGCCGGAGTGGAATGGGCTTCCAAAAACATGCTCGTACTGGGCATCGTGGTAGTGGCCTTCCTTATCGTCCACCTTATCAACTTCTGGGCAAAGATGCAGCTCATGGAGGTACTCGGCATCGAGGGTGAGTTCCCCGCTGCCGCCGGCACGCTCTTCATCGAGGAGGCATTCAGCTGCTGGCTGACTCCCGTCATCTACATCATCGGCTTCATCGCCCTGTGGCTGCACATGAACCACGGCTTCTGGAGCATGTTCCAGTCCGTGGGATGGGACAACACTACATGGATTCCCCGCCTCAAGTGCATAGGCAAATGGTGGGTCGGCATCGTGATGGTGCTTTTCTTCATCCAGGTAGGCGTGTTCACTTACAACGCCCAGCGTGACTACTATTCTACCGAGCCCGCACTGGTAGAGCAATATGCCGAAATGGCCGCCACCGAAGCCCTGGTCAATCCCATGGACGGCGCCGCTCCCTGCTTCCAGAACTGCGACAAGGCAGCCTGCCCCCAGACTCCTTGCGCCGCTTGCCCCAACAACAAATAATCATTACTCTGAGATATGGAAACTAAAGTAGACAAAGTAAAAGTGATGAATCCGGCGGATTCCAAAATCCCCGAAGGTCCTGTCGCAGAGAAATGGACCAACTACAAGGCTCATCAGAAGCTGGTAAACCCGGCCAACAAGCGCCGTCTGGACGTCATCGTGGTCGGCACCGGTCTGGCCGGAGCGTCGGCTGCCTCAACCCTGGCCGAGCTGGGCTTCAACGTACTCAACTTCTGCATCCAGGACAGCCCGCGCCGCGCCCACTCCATCGCGGCTCAGGGCGGTATCAACGCCGCAAAGAATTATCAGAATGACGGCGACTCGATATATCGTCTGTTCTACGACACTGTGAAGGGCGGCGACTACCGTGCCCGTGAGGCCAACGTCTACCGTCTGGCCGAAGTGTCCAACAATATCATAGACCAGTGCGTGGCTCAGGGCGTGCCTTTCGCACGCGAATACGGAGGTCTGCTGGCCAACCGCTCCTTCGGTGGCGCCCAGGTAAGCCGTACATTCTACGCCAAAGGTCAGACAGGCCAGCAGCTGCTGCTTGGCGCATACTCCAGCCTCAACCGTCAGATCGAGCTGGGCAAGGTCAAGAGCTTCAACCGCTACGAGATGCACGACGTAGTGCTTATCAAGGACAAAGACGGTGTGGAGCGCGCACGCGGCATCATAGCCAAGAATCTGGTGACCGGCAAAATGGAGCGCTTCGCCGCTCACGCCGTGGTCATCGCCACCGGCGGATACGGCAACACTTACTTCCTGTCGACCAATGCCATGGCCTGCAACGTCAGCGCCGCTATGGCCTGCTACCGCAAGGGAGCATACTTCGCCAACCCCGCTTTCGTGCAGATCCACCCGACCTGTATCCCCGTACACGGCGACAAGCAGTCTAAGCTGACACTGATGTCCGAGTCACTGCGTAACGACGGCCGCATCTGGGTACCCAAAGACATAGAGGACGCCAAGAAGCTGCAGAAAGGCCAGATCAAGGGTTCCGACATACCTGAGGAACGCCGCGACTACTATCTGGAGCGCCGCTACCCGGCCTTCGGCAACCTGGTACCCCGTGACGTCGCCTCCCGCGCCGCCAAAGAGCGCTGCGACCACGGCTTCGGCGTGAACAACACCGGCCTGGCAGTATTCCTTGACTTCTCCGAGGCCATCAACCGCCTGGGCATCGACGTGGTACGCCAGCGTTACGGCAACCTCTTTGATATGTATGAGGAAATCACAGACGTCAACCCCGGCGAGCTGGCCAACACTGTGGACGGAGTGAACTACTATAACCCGATGATGATATTCCCCGCCATCCACTATACCATGGGCGGCATCTGGGTGGACTACGAGCTTCAGACTTCGGTCAAGGGTCTGTTTGCCATCGGCGAGTGCAACTTCTCCGACCACGGCGCCAACCGTCTGGGCGCATCCGCTCTCATGCAGGGTCTGGCCGACGGATATTTCGTACTCCCCTACACTATACAGAACTATCTGAGCGACCAGATTACCGTACCCCGCTTCAGCACCGACACCCCCGAATTCGACGAAGCCGAGGAGAAGTGCCAGCAGCGCATGAACAAGCTGATGAACATCAAGGGCACCCGCTCGGTAGACTCCATCCACAAGGAACTGGGCCACATCATGTGGGAATACGTAGGCATGGGCCGTACGAAAGAAGGCCTGGAGACAGCCATCAAGAAGCTGGCCGAACTGCGCAAAGTGTTCGACAAGGACCTCTACATCCCCGGCGACCAGAAAGGCATGAACATCGAGCTTGACAAGGCATTCCGTCTGAATGACTTCATCACGATGGGTCAGCTTATGGCCTACGACGCCATCAACCGCAACGAGAGCTGCGGCGGCCACTTCCGCGAGGAATATCAGACCGAGGAGGGCGAGGCCAAGCGTGACGACAAGAATTACTTCTACGTAGCCTGCTGGGATTATCAGGGCAGCGACGACAAGGCACCCGAACTGATCAAGGAGGAACTGCACTACGAGGCCATCAAGGTACAGACACGTAACTACAAGTCATAAATTCACACCGGTGCCTCCCGTCCGGGAGGCATCACAAGCAAAACAAGAAAACAATGGAAGAAAACATAATGAAAGTCAATCTCAAGGTGTGGCGTCAGGCCGGCCCGAAGGATAAGGGCGGATTTGTGACTTACACCGACGTGGAGACCACTCCCGACACCTCGTTCCTTGAGACCCTGGACATCCTCAACGAGCGTCTCATCGAGGAAAAGCAGGAGCCTATAGTATTCGACCACGACTGCCGTGAGGGTATCTGCGGCATGTGCTCGCTCTACATCAACGGCCATCCCCACGGTCCCGCCACGGGAGCCACCACTTGCCAGCTGTACATGCGTCGTTTCGCCGACGGCGAGACCATCACTGTAGAGCCGTGGCGTTCGGCTGCCTTCCCGGTCATCAAGGATCTGATGGTAGACCGCAACGCCTTCGACAAGATACAGCAGGCCGTCGGCTACGTATCATTCAACTGCGGCGGCGCCCAGGATGCCAACGACCTGCCCATCTCCAAAGAGATGGCCGACGAGGCTATGGACTCTGCCACCTGTATCGGCTGCGGCGCATGCGTGGCAGCCTGCAAGAACGGCTCCGCAATGCTCTTCGTCAGCGCCAAAGTCAGCCAGTTCGCACTGCTGCCCCAGGGTCAGGTAGAGGCTGACCGCCGCGTGCGCGCCATGGTGGCACGCATGGACGAGCTGGGCTTCGGCAACTGCACCAACACCGGCGCCTGCTCCGCCGAGTGCCCCAAGCAGATCAAGCTGTACAACATCGGCCGCATGAACCGCCAGTTCATCGCCGCCAAGTGCAAAGAATAATATTGTAAGCACCATATCCCGGGCCGGGGCGGATTTTCCATATCCGCCCCGGCCTTGTCTGTATGCACTCACGACAAAAGCAAGCAGGGCGAATCTCACGATCCGTCCTGCTTGCTTCCGGAGCCGAAACTCCGACAAAACTAACTAATTAACCTATTATCAACATTTATCTATTACCAAAATCCAACTTTGTGCTTCTCATAGCGGCGGCAGACCGGGAAATCCTTTTTTCGTATTTCGAACCTCTTTTCAGCCGCCTTACGATACTATAACAAGCCATCCCACGGATGGTTCAGACAAGCATGATTTTTTCAGACCGCAATGATAAAATTTTGCGATACGGAGAAGTTTTACTAACTTTGTAGTTAGAGGGTGTTTATCCGACGCCCCATAATTCACATTTGTTTTTAAACAGCCTCTTAATCGTCTTTCACTCTCTACACCATGAAATATACATATTCCGCTATATGGATTCAGGTCGTATTGTGGGCGTTGCTCGTAGTACTGCCGATGTCGGTACTGTGGATAGTAGGCGAGGAAATCGACGGCCGCTATCTGCTGGTTCTCGGTCTGCAGACACTCACATGGATGGCGCTGTTTTACCTCAACTATCTGCTGCTTATCCCCCGGCTGCTGTTCCGCCGGCGTACCGGTGCGTTCATCTGGGCCAATATCGGCGCCGGACTCACGCTTCCGCTGCTGACTCAGGCTGTCTATGCCCTGATACGAGGACTGAGCATGGAAGACTTCGGCATGGAAGACATAGTGAGTCTCGGTACGGTCTGGCTCATGTTTCTGTTTCTGATTTTCGCCGCGCTGTCCATACGCTACATGCAGCGCAACAGCCGGCTGGAAGCAGAGCGCGACCGCCGCGAGGCAGAGCTGGCAACCATGGAACTGGAGCGGCTGAAAAGCCAGCTCAATCCCCACTTCCTGTTCAATTCGCTCAACAACATATCGGCCCTCTCGGCCATAGACACGGAAGCGACACAAGAGGCCATCGGCACCCTGTCGTCCATGCTGCGCTATGTGCTGTACGACACGTCGACCCCCACCGTAGCGCTGTCGGCCGAAATCGGCTTCATAAGCGACTATATCTCGCTGATGCGCCTGCGCTACAACGAGAAACTGCACATAGACTGTGACTGGCCCAAGAATACCGATGGGCTGAAAGTGGCCCCGCTGCTGTTCATATCACTGATAGAGAACGCCTTCAAATACGGAGCGAGCAGCACGGCCGACTGCCGTATCAGTATGAGCCTGAAAGCCGGAACGGACGGACTGCGCTTTGAGATAGACAACAGTCTGTGCAACCAGCGTACGGCAGAGGCAAAACCCGGACACAATGGTGTCGGACTGCGCAACCTGCGCCGACGCCTGGAGCTGCTATATCCGCAGGCCCACACTATGGAATACGGCCCCGTCCCCGGAGGCGGCTACCGGGCAGCGCTTACAATCAGACATCAACAACAGGAGGAAAAATGAAAAAACTACGCTGCGTCATAGTCGACGACGAGCCGCTGGCCGTCAGACTGCTGGAGGGATTCGTAGAGCGGACCCCCTTTCTGGAGCATGCAGGCAGCTACCTCTCCCCCACCGAGGCTGCCGCCGCCCTGGGGCCCGACACAGACCTCGTGTTCCTCGACATCAACATGCCGGAGCTCAACGGACTGGAGCTGGCGGCAATGATACCTCTGTCCACCAAAGTAATCTTCACGACCGCCTACCGCGAATACGCGCTTGAGAGCTACTCCGTACATGCGGCCGACTATCTGCTGAAGCCCCTCTCCTACGTGAAATTTCTTACCGCCGTCCGCAGGCTGGCCGGCTGGGCCGCTGTCCCCGAGTCCGATGAAAACGGCGGGAAAGACTACATATTCGTAAAGAGCGACGGAAAAATCATCCGGGTAGACCTGCCCGATCTGCTCTACGTCAAAGGACTGAAAGACTACGTATGTCTCTATACCGGGCAGAGCCGCAGCCCGATCATAGCCCTTGCCACACTCAAGGCCATAGAAGAACGTCTGCCGGCCACACGCTTCTGCCGCATACATAAGAGCTACATAGTCAACATCGCCAAAGTATCGGCGCTGGAACGCGGCAAAGTAATTGTAGGCGACGAGAGCATCACGCTGACCGACGCCTATAAAGAACGTTTCTTATCCCTTCTGCGTTAAATAATCAAGATAACATTAACTCAAAATACGATTGTCATGGACAGATACCACGAAGCGCTGGCTTCAAGCACAGTACCGGTAGCCGCCGACACAGTAGACGGCGAGGTAGCGAAAATAATAGAGAAAAGCAAGGAATACGCCACCAAAGAGGTTTACGAATATCTTCTGAGTTCCATAGACCTGACCACGCTCAGCTCCACGGACTCACAGCGCAGTGTGGCACGGTTCACGCAGAGAGTCAACGATTTCGACAACGACTATCCGCAATATAAGAACGTAGCCGCCATCTGCGTCTACTCCAATTTCGCAGAAGTGGTCAAGACCCATCTCGACGTTACGGGAGTGGACATAGCCGTAGTGGCCGGATGCTTCCCCTCGAGCCAGACCTTTACCCCCGTGAAAATAGCCGACTGCGCCCTGGCCGTGGCCGGCGGAGCAAACGAGGTGGACGTAGTGATGAACTTAGGATACTTCTTCGACGAAGACTACGAGGACCTGTGCGACGAGCTGATAGAGCTGAAGCACGCGGTCAAGGACGCCCGCCTGAAAGTGATACTGGAGACCGGCGCGCTCAAGACCTACGACAACATCAAGAAAGCCTCGGTGCTGGCCATGCACTGCGACGCGGATTTCATCAAGACCAGCACAGGTAAAATCTACGAAGGCGCGAGCTACGCGGCCGCCTGGATAATGTGCAGGTGCATAAAGGAATATTACGAGAAGACCGGCCGCAAGGTAGGCTTCAAGCCGGCCGGAGGCATACGTACGGCTGCCGATGCCCTGGTCTACTACACCATAGTGAAAGAGATTTTGGGCGATGAATGGCTGAATCAGGATATGTTCCGCATCGGAGCCTCCAGCCTGGCCAACGCCCTCCTGTCGGAGATAGAAGGCAAGGAAATCAAATATTTCTGAATCGCGCCCGAAGGCGTATGCATAATGAGGACGGAGACTGCCGACGGCAGCGCTCCGCCCTCATTTTTATGCTCCGCCGGCAGCCGGACAGTCTCCCCGCCGAAGGGAAGTACGGCTTTTATTGCGATTTTTAAGGACATTATGGGTGAAATATCAAAAAAAACTGCTAAATTTGCGAGCTGATATTATCTACTCGCAAAAAAATATAAAATATAATAAATACAAACTGATTAACAACAATGCAGAACAAAGGGTTTATCGGCACTATCGCTATCCTTTTGATCTTGATTTGCGGTTTTTACATCTCTTTCTCTTTCGTAACGCAAAAGTTTGAGAAAGAGGCAGACGCATACGCCGCCAAGGTCGCAAGGACTACCGATATCGCCAACAAGAACTACAAGGACGCCCGTAAGGTCTACATGGACTCTCTGGAGACAGAGAACGTCTATCTGTGGTACAACTACGGCGATGTCAAGAAGATGGAGATTGGTCTGGGTCTGGACCTCAAGGGAGGTATGAACCTCGTGCTGGAGGTGCCCACAACTGAAGTGATTCGTTCTTTCGCCAAGAACGCCGACGCTCTCCAGAAGATTAACGCAAGCATCAAGAAGGTACTGCCCCAGGGCGAATATACCACCTCCGGCAGCAAACCCTCCGATAAGGACTTCATCCAGAAATTCGCCGCCAACTTCCAGGAAGGCACCATGGCGCCTCTGTTCGCACGCGAAGGAGAGTTCATGGGCAAGCTGACCGCCTCATCTACCAACAAGCAGGTGGTCGAAGCTCTTGAGAAACAGGTGGAGAGCCAGGTGGACGACGCCTTCAACGTGTTCCGCAACCGTATCGACAAGTTCGGCGTTGTGTCGCCCAACATCCAGAAACTCCAGGACAAGCGCGGCCAGATTCTGCTGGAGCTTCCCGGTGTGAAGGAGCCTGAGCAGATGACCCGCATCCTCCAGTCGAGCGCCAACCTGGAGTTCTACGAAGTATATAATATCGACGAAATCGGCGGACAGCTTCAGGAGCTTACCACCGCCTACGCCGCCGCCAACCCTGACAGCAAGAAGCTGACCGACCTGCTCAGCCACGGCGCCATGGGTCCGCGTCTGGGTCTGGTAGCCCGCGAAGATACAGCTGCCGTCAACGCCATAATCAACTCCGAGATGGCAGCCCGCATCCTCCCCTCCAACCTGAGTCTGCGTTGGGAAAACGCCCCCACCGAGGAGGTGCAGCTCAACAAGCAGGGCAAACCCATCATGAAGAAAAACGGCAAAGAGCTGACCAAGCCCTACTTCGGCCTGATCGCCCTGAAAGGCGAACCCCAGCTTGAGGGAGACGCCGTAGTAAGCGCAAGCTCCGAGTTTGACAACATGAAAGGCTCTGTGGTCAACATGACCATGAGCGACAAGGGCGCACGCGACTGGGCCAACATTACCAAAGACAACCTTGGCCGCAGCATAGCCATCGTCCTTGACGACAACGTCTATTCATACCCGACCGTCAACACCCAGATTACCGGCGGCAGCTCCGAGATTACCGGCAACTTCACTCCCGAAGAGGCCAACGACCTGGCCAACCTGCTGAAATCCGGCAAGATGGACGTCAAGGTTCGCGTCGAGAGCCAGGAAGTAATCGGTCCATCGCTCGGCGCCCAGGCCATAGAGGCTGGCTTTACCTCCTTTATCGTGGCTCTGGTGCTGCTGATGATCTTCATGATTCTCATCTACGGATTCGTACCCGGCCTGGTAGCCAACATCGGCCTTATGCTCAACCTCTACTTCACAATGGGTATTCTGGCCTCCATCCAGGCGGTGCTTACACTCTCCGGCATAGCCGGTATCGTGCTCGCGCTGGGTATGGCAGTGGACGCCAACGTGCTGATATTTGAGCGTACCAAAGAGGAGCTGCGCGCCGGCAAGAAGCTGCGTCAGGCCATCTCCGACGGTTACAGCAATGCTTTCTCGGCAATCTTCGACGGCAACCTTACCTCCGTCATCACAGGCGTCATCCTGCTGCTGTTCGGCTCCGGCCCCATCAAGGGCTTCGCCACCACGCTCATCATAGGTCTGGTCTGCTCATTCTTCACAGCAGTCTTCCTGACCCGCATCGCGTTCGACTGGATAACCAAGAACGGCCGCTGCGCCGGCATGACCTTCTCTACCGGCATTTCGCGCAACTTCCTGGCCAACACCAGAATCAACTTCATAGGCAAGACCAAGGGCGCCCTTATCGTCTGGCTCGCTCTGGTGGTAATCTCCGTAGTGTCACTGTTTACACGCGGCATGAACCAGGGCATCGACTTCTCCGGAGGCCGCAACTACGTAGTGGCATTCCAGAAAGACGTGAATCCTGAGGAAATACGCAACAGCCTGACCTCCACATTCGAGCAGGCCGCGGCCAAAGACGGCATCAAGGACCCAGTCAGCATAAGCGTCATTACAATCGACAACAACCAGAAAGTACGTATCTCCACCAACTACCGTATCAACGATAACTCCGAAGACGTAGACAGCGACATTACCGCCCTGCTCTACGACGCGCTCAAGCCGCAGCTTACGGTCAACGGCAAGACCATGTCTGCCGAAGACTTCACTGTAGCCAACGAGCAGCTCGGTATCGTCTCCATCCAGAAGGTGGGAGCCGCCGTGGCCGACGACATGCGCGCCGACGCCATGCTGGCCGTAGGCATAGCCGTACTCTGTATGTTCCTCTACATCCTGGTCCGCTTCCACAACGTGGCCTTCTCCGTAGGCGCCGTATGCGCCGTGGCGATGACAGCCTTCCTCATCATCGGCTTCTACTCCGTATGCTGGGGCTTCCTGCCGTTCTCCATGGAGATAGACCAGAGCTTCATAGCGGCCGTGCTGACCATCATCGGTTACCAGATAAACGATACCGTGGTAGTCTTCGACCGTGTGCGCGAGGTAATGAAACTCTATCCGCGCGAAGACAAGAAGTCGGTATTCAACCAGTCTCTGAACGCTACCCTGACCCGTACGGTCATGACCTCGTTCTCCACCCTGCTGGTGCTCCTGTGCATCTTCATCCTGGGCGGCGACACCATCCGTTCGTTCACTTTCGCCATGATATTCGGCGTTGTGGTAGGTACGTTCTGCTCACTGTTCCTGGCAGCCCCCGTGGCTTACAAGATACTCAGCAAGAAAGCCGCTCCGAAGGCCGCCAAGCCCGTAGCCGGACAGCGCCTGACCCGCTGACCGCAAGGCTTCACGGATACATAAATATCATAAATACTCCCGCCGGTCATAAACCTGCGGGAGTATTTTTTGGTTATAAAGTTAAAAATTCGTATCTTTGCGCAATCTGTCCGCAGACCGCCACAGACCGCAATCCGTGTCGCGCCAGAAACAAATACAATCCAAATAAAAAACCACAATTATGAAATTAGTAAAAGTATCCATGGCCCTGGCTCTTTGCGCCAGCCTTTTCGTATCCAGCTGTAACATGTCCAACACGGGCAAAGGCGCCCTCATCGGCACAGGCGGCGGCGGCGCCCTCGGCGCCGGTATCGGAGCCCTGATAGGCGGTGGCAAAGGCGCTGCCATAGGCGCTGGAGTAGGCGCTGCCGTAGGCGCAGGCGCAGGCGCGCTGATCGGCAACAAGATGGACAAGCAGCAGAAAGAACTTGAAAAAGAGCTTGCCAACGCCAAGGTAGAGCAGACTACAGATGCCAACGGCCTGCAGGCCATCCGCGTCACTTTCGACGGCGGCATCCTCTTCCCCACCGGCAAATGGACCATCAACTCCGGCGCCCAGGCCGAGCTCAAGGAGTTCGCTCAGTCACTGGCTGCCAATCCCTTGACAGACGTCAAAATCATAGGTTACACCGACAACACCGGCGGTATGGAAATCAACCAGAAAGTCAGCACCAACCGTGCCGACGCCGTGAAGACCTTCCTTCACAACCAGGGTATAGCAAACTCCCGTCTGAATGCTGTAGGTCTGCCTATGCAGGACTACGTGGCCAGCAACGAGACCGCCGCAGGCCGTGCCCAGAACCGTCGCGTAGAGGTGTTCATCTACGCTTCCGAGCAGATGATCAAGGACGCCGAAGCCGGTACTCTGAAATAATCCCTCACTCACGACATTACTGGGCGGGGCGGTCGACATGACCGCCCCGCCTCGCTTTTTTGCAATCTCAACGCTGTCACGCTCCACCTTGGCAATAAGAACGGCGGGCCTCGCGGTCCGCCGTTCTTATTGCCAAGGAAATGACAAATAACTAACTAATCAACCTAATATCAACATTAATCTATTACCAAAAATCTATCGTCTTGTGTTTTTCATAGCCGGCGAACAGGTTTTCCGGTTTATCGGTCTGTCCCGGTCGCCTTACATCACTATAACAACGGCTTTGGCCGAAAGGTTGAGTCGCCGCAAAAAAATTTTTGCCCTATGGCGTTTAGAGGGGCAATTATAGTCTCGGCTGCGGAAAATAGAGGGGGCGGAATAGAGAGAAATCCGCAAATTTTCGCTAATTTTGCAAAAGTATAAATCCCTTGACAGTATGGGAATGTTATAAGATAGTATGGACAACGACAAGATACTTCAGGACGCCACACAAGGCGACTATAAATACGGATTTACTTCTGACATCGACACCGAAATCGTGCCTCCCGGACTGTCGGAGGAGGTCATACGCCTCATCTCGCATAAAAAGGGGGAGCCGGAGTGGCTGCTGGATTTCCGCCTCAAGGCTTACCGGCACTGGCTGACGCTCACGCCGCCGACGTGGGGACACCTGCAGATTCCGGAAATAGACTTCCAGGCCATAAGCTACTATGCAGCCCCGAAGAAGAAGGAGCTGAAAAAAAGCATGGACGAGGTGGATCCCGAGCTGGTAAAGACTTTCAATAAGTTAGGTATCTCGCTGGAGGAGCAGAAGCATCTGAGCGGAGTGGCCGTGGATGCCGTGATGGACTCGGTAAGCGTCAAGACCACACACCGCGAGAAGCTGGCTGAATTAGGCGTGATATTCTGCTCGTTCTCCGAAGCGGTACGCGAGTACCCCGATCTGGTGCGCCGCTATCTGGGATCGGTGGTCAGCTACCGCGACAACTTCTATGCCGCGCTCAATTCCGCGGTATTCTCCGACGGTTCCTTCGTATATATACCCAAGGGGGTGCGCTGTCCGATGGAGCTGAGTACCTATTTCCGTATCAACGCGGCGGGCACGGGCCAGTTCGAGCGTACGCTGATAGTGGCCGATGACGATGCCTATGTAAGCTATCTGGAGGGATGCACAGCCCCGATGCGTGACGAGAACCAGCTGCATGCCGCCATTGTGGAGATAATATGCGAGGAGCGGGCCGAGGTCAAATACAGCACGGTGCAGAACTGGTATGCCGGCGACAAGGAGGGACGCGGAGGCATATACAACTTCGTGACCAAGCGCGCCCTGTGCCGCGGCCATCGTTCGAAAGTGAGCTGGACTCAGGTCGAGACCGGCTCGGCCATTACTTGGAAATACCCATCCTGCATACTGAAAGGAGACGAAAGCGTCGGCGAATTTTACTCCGTGGCCGTGACCAACAACCGCCAGCAGGCCGACACCGGCACAAAGATGATACACGTAGGGCGCAATTCCCGCTCCACCATAGTGAGCAAAGGTATCTCGGCAGGCCACAGCCAGAACTCTTACCGAGGCGAAGTGCGCATGATGCCCGCAGCCGAGGGATGCCGCAACTATACCCAGTGCGACTCGCTGCTGATGGGACCGTACTGCGGGGCGCACACTTTCCCCTACATCGATGTGCAGAACGACAGCTCGACCGTAGAACACGAAGCCACCACTTCCAAAATCAACGAGGAGCAGATATTCTACTGCAACCAGCGCGGCATACCTACTGAGGAAGCCATCGGACTGATAGTGAACGGCTACGCCAAGGAGGTAATGAACAAGCTGCCGATGGAGTTCGCCGTCGAGGCCCAGAAGCTGCTGCAGGTCACGCTGGAAGGCTCGGTAGGCTAACACACTGATATTTATGATTGAACGCATAGTAATAATCGACAACATAGACCCGCAGACATTCTACGGGGTCAACAATACCAACATATCGCTGATACGCAACCTGTTTCCGAAGTTGCGCATGGCAGCCCGCGGGAACGTCATCAAGGTCATAGGCGAGGACAGCGAGACGGCCGAGTTTGAGAAAAAGATAAAGGAAATCGAGGCTTACGCCGCCCGCTACAACAAGCTGGAGCCGGATGTGATCATCGACATAGTCAAAGGGTCGGAGCCGCGCCAGCAGCCTTCGGACGGAGTGATAATCTTCGGGCAGAACGGCAAACCGATTTCGCCGCGCAACCCCAATCAGGCCCGCATGGTGGCCTCGTTCCGCGACAATGACCTGACGTTCGCACTCGGCCCGGCGGGTACCGGCAAGACCTACATCGCCATCGCCCTGGCCGTAGCCGCTCTCAAGAACAAGGAGGCACGCAGGCTGATACTCTCGCGTCCGGCCGTGGAGGCCGGCGAGAAGCTCGGTTTTCTGCCCGGCGACATGAAAGACAAAATCGACCCCTACCTGCAGCCCCTCTACGACGCGCTGGAAGACATGCTTCCCGCCGTCAAGCTAAAGGAATATCTAGAGACCGGGACCATACAGATAGCTCCGCTGGCCTTCATGCGCGGACGTACGCTGAACGACGCCGTAATCATTCTGGACGAGGCACAGAATACCACCACCCACCAGATGAAGATGTTTCTGACACGCTTAGGCATGAATGCCAAGATGGTAATCACGGGCGACATCACGCAGATCGACCTGCCGCGCCATACGCGCTCGGGACTGATGCAGGCGCTCAATATACTGCGCGACGTGAAGGGCATAGGTCTGATAGAATACGAGAAGAAAGACATAGTGCGCCACCCGCTGGTGCAGCGCATCGTAGACGCCTACGAACACCGCGAGGCAGCCGACGAACAGGAATACTCATCGGGCCGCGAGGCCGAGAATAATAAAAAGGATTGAACCGATGGCAAAACCAGGCGATACCGTCCGTTATCTCAATGCCGTGGGCGGCGGCAAAATCACGCGTATAGAGGGGCAGATAGCCTACGTGGATGAAGATGGATTCGAGACTCCGGTGCTTCTGAAAGAGCTGGTAGTGGTCATGCCCGCCGGACATGAGCGCAAGGAGTCGCCGGCAAAACTGATGTTCGACCAGAAAGCCGTAGACGCCGTAAAGGCGCGCGACAAGGCCGAGCGCGACAAGAGCGCGATGACCAAGGATATCACTGCGGCGGCGGCGCCGCAGCCTGTCTGCGTAGAGGAGACACGCCACGGCGAGAAAATCAACCTGCTGCTCGCCTTTGAGCCGGCAGACATAAAGACGCTTTCGTCCACCTCGTTCGCAGCCGTGCTGGTCAATGACTCCAATTATTTCCTCTCGTTCGCTTTCCTGACCCGCGCAGCCTCCGCACGGGGCTGGAGCGTAGCCTTCAGCGGCACCGTGGAGCCCAACATGGTAATCGACCTGGCCAGCTACAGCCATGCCGACCTGCCCGGCATAGAGCAGGTGGCCGTTCAGGCCATAGCCTGGAAGAAGGACAAGGAATTTGAATACAAGGAGCCGGTCAGCGTACGCCGCCGGCTGGATCTGAAGAAATTCTACAAGCTGCATTGCTTCCGTCCCGGCGTCTACTTCGAGACTCCGGTGCTGGAGGTGCCTCTGGTACGCGACGATATCCCTGTCTCGGTCACTGCGCCGGACCCGGCGGCCATACGCGATGCCATGGCCGGCGCCGGGCAAGCGGTCCGGACGCCTGAAAAGCATACGCGCAAGTCCGCCGACAATCCCCACAAGTTGCTGCCGCTCATAGAAGTAGACCTGCATATCGGCGAATTGCTCGACTCCACGGCCGGCATGGACAACGCCGCTATCAAGGAGGTGCAGCTCGACGCCGTGCGCAAGACGCTGACACAGCACTCGAGGCGGCTGGGGCAGAAGATAGTTTTTATCCACGGCAAGGGCGACGGCGTGCTGCGCGAGGCTGTACGCACGCTGCTGCGACGCGAATATCCGGCCTGCGAATGGCAGGACGCCTCTTTCCGCGAATATGGTTTCGGAGCGACTTTGGTCACGATTCACTCTAAACAATAAGCATCATGGCTACAGAAAAATGGTGGACCGCTCCCGCCGAGGATGATCAGGGAAACACTGTCATGGTTAGCGGCCGCGAGATAGACCCCAGATATCCCGAATCGGGAAAATACAATGACCGCATAGAGCTGCGCTGGACATATACGCCCGAACCCGGCGGCATGCCTAACGATGATACGGCCGCCCTTATGGAGCAGGCCGACGCCGTCTTGCGCGAAGCGCTGGACAAGGAGAAAGCCTGTCTGCTGACCGGAGTCTATACAGGCGCCGGACAGCGAGACTGGATAATATATACCAAGAATCCGCGCATCTTCCAGTCGCTACTCAACCGCGCCTGGGCCGCCCTGCCTCTGCTGCCGGTACAGATTTATGCAGAGAAGGACCCCGGCTGGGCCGAATACCGAGAGATGCGCGAGAACACTTATATCCCTGACGCCGACTGAATTATGCGAAAACTGATACTTATACTACCACTGATATGCCTGTTGCTCACTTCGTGTCTGAGCAACGATTTTACCGTCAGCGCCTCGCTTGAAGGGGGAGGAGTAAGCAACATATACATAGCCTACCGCGCCAGCTCCGACAAACAGTCCTTCGTGGCCGAGCAGACAGTGCCTCTGGCCGACGGAGCTTTCACGCTGAAAGGCTCCACACGCTATCCCGCTGTAATGTGGATTTTCTCAGCCGCTCACGCCGAAATGTATGCCCTCTATGTGGAGCGCGGTGACGAAATCAGCATTACCGGCAAATTCTCCGATCCGCTGTTGTGGCAGGTAAAGGGCAACCCGCTTATGGAGGAATACTGCTCCTGGGTACGCGCCAACGAAGGTGTGCTGCGCAGCGGCAATCCGGCCTCAGTCAACGCCGCCGTGGCACGCTACGTCAAAAGCAATCCCGACAATCCGCTGTCGGCCTTCCTGCTGATGTCCCGATATACGCGGCCGGGACACGAGAACGAGTTCGACAGCCTCTGGGCCTCGCTGGAGCAGACTGATGAAACGAAGCATATCCGCGAGGCTTTCATGTCCGCCGCACCCGACGCGCAAGCCCGCGATGCACAGCTGCCGCTGCTGTCTCTCTCGCTGCCGTCGGCTGCCGACTCGACCGTGACGCTCAATCCGGGCAAGGCCCGCGCTACCGTAATATATCTCTGGCATGAAGCCACGGGCAAGCTGCACCACGATGCCACCTCGCTCATCAGCGAGACCGACAGCATGGCCGACGTACAGGGCGCCGACATCTACATGGGCGCCGATACGACCCAGTGGCAGATGGTACGCAAGACCATCACGTATCCCGGCGCACACTCGCTCTGGGCCCTGGGCGGCGCCGCCAACCCTGCCCTCAGGCGCCTCAATATCACAGGCGCTCCCCTCATAATCGTCACTGACCGCAAGGGCAACCAGAAATACCGTGGCACAGACCCCGGCAAAGCCCGCGAAGCGATAAAAAATATAAAATAACACCACTCTGCCGCTTATGCTTTCCAAGATATACTCAGCAGCCGTCCACGGCATCGAAGCCTTCATCGTGACCATCGAGACGGTCGTCGACAAGGGGACACTGTTTACCATCGTCGGTCTGCCTGACACAGCCGTCAAGGAGAGCTATACGCGCATCGTCTCGGCCATAAAAGAGAGCCGGGTGGTCTATCCCCACCGCCGCATAACCATCAACCTCGCCCCTGCCGATGTCAAGAAGGAGGGCGCCGGCTTCGACCTGCCCATGGCGTTGGGCATACTGGCTGCCAACGAGAACATAACCAATCCGGAGCTTGCCTCCTGCATGATAGCCGGAGAACTGAGCCTTGACGGCACGGTGCTGCCCGTCAAGGGAGTGCTGCCCATGGCCGTGAAGGCCCGTCAGAACGGTTTCCGAAAGATGATAGTGCCGGCTGCCAACGCCACGGAGGCCGCCGTGGTCAACGATATAGAGGTCTACGGAGTAGAGAATCTGATTCAGGCCATAGACCTGCTCAACGGCAATTCCACCCTGCAGCCTACAGTGGTCGACACTCGCCGCGAATTTCATCTGCACGCCGACAATTTCGACCTGGATTTCTCCGATGTCAAGGGACAGGAGTCGGTAAAGCGAGCCTTTGAAGTCGCTTGCGCCGGAGGCCACAACATATTGCTGATCGGACCTCCCGGCTCAGGCAAGAGCATGATGGCCAAGCGGCTGCCCACCATCATGCCCCCTCTGAGTCTGCATGAGGCTCTGGAAACGACCAAAATCCACTCTGTGGCCGGCAAGCTGGGACGCGGCTCAATGCTTATGACCAGGCGCCCCTTCCGGGCTCCCCACCATACGGTCAGCCCGGTGGCCCTGGTCGGAGGAGGCACCTCGCCCCAGCCCGGCGAAATCAGTCTGGCCCACAACGGGGTACTGTTTCTCGATGAATTCCCCGAGTTTCCCCGCACCGTGCTCGAGGTACTGCGCCAGCCCATAGAAGACCGCGTGATTACCGTCTCGCGGGCCAAATACAGCGTGGACTATCCAGCCTCGTTCATGCTCGTAGCCAGCATGAATCCATGCCCCTGCGGCTATTACGGCCATCCTACACGCCGGTGTACCTGCGCGCCGGCTCAGGTGCAGCGGTACATGAACCGTATCTCCGGGCCGCTGCTGGACCGCATAGACCTGCAGGTGGAAATCCAGCCGGTAGCTTTCGCCGAAATCGCATCGACGGCCAGAAGCGAAAGCAGCACCGACATACGCGCCCGCGTCGTGAAAGCGCGCACCGTGCAGCAGGAGCGCTTCAGAGAGGAGAAAGGTGTCTACTGCAACGCCCAGATGAGTTCGCGCCAGCTGCGCCGCTATGCCTGGCCTGACTCCGAAGGACTGGAGAGACTGCGTATGGCCATGGAGCGCCACAACATGTCGGCTCGCGCTTTCGACCGCATACTGCGCGTGGCGCGCACCATAGCGGACCTCGACGGCAGTCCCGGGGTGCTGCCTCGCCACATAGCCGAAGCCATCACTTACCGCAACCTGGACCGCGGCACATACGGACAGATTTTCTAAGAGGATGTGTAATAACATGGACAAGCCACGCAATCAGGCATACGAATGGGGCGAACAGGCAGAAGAACTGGCCGCCGACTATCTGCGTGCCAAGGGCTACACCGTACGCGAACGACGCTGGCGCTACGGCGCGTCAAAAAAGGAAATAGACATCATAGCCCAGCAGGATGACACAATGATATTCGTAGAAGTCAAGGCCCGCACGGACTCCGACACCGACCCTCTGGAAGCAGTCGACAGCCGCAAGATGCGCTTCCTCTGTTTCGCCGCCGACGCATATCTCAACGAACAGGAACATGACTACTTCTACCGCTTCGATATCATCGGAATATCCGGGACACCGGCGGATTACAGCCTGCGCCACATCGAAGATGCGTTTCTTCCTCCACTGATGGCCCGCTGATTCAAAAATTATTAGTATATTTGCTGAAAATTTTAACCTTATAAAACAATTATTCTAATGACAAAAAATCTGCTCTCAGCCTGCGCGCTGATTCTTGTCTGCCTGCTTACAGGCTGCAGTAAAGAAGCCTTCGTGACCCCCGCCTCCACAACTCCGGAAGGGCCTCTGGCCAAATGCTTCGAAATAGTCGATGAGAAATATCCTGTCCAGTTCGCCGATGACGGCGATTGCTCCGTGACAATCAAAATCAAGCGCACCGATGTCTCTCTGCCCTTCACACCCGAGACCGTAGCTCTGATTTCCGCCAAAGATGCCGGCGACGCTCTCGCTTTGGCCGGATTCGGCTATACACTGCTGGATGCCAACGGTAAAAAAATAGAGACCGAGACTCCTGAGAAAAACGATGACGCCGCAGAAGAGCAGCTCAAGCTCCTCAAGCTCAAACCGGGCGAGACAGGAGAGATTACCCTTGAGTTCGACAGCGACGAAATACCGGAGAAAGTAGCGTTCTCGACCGCAGTCAGGCTGCTTGGCACCGGCGACATAGAGCTGACCGGCGGCATAGACCGATATACGGTAAAGAATTTCAAAATCGGCTTCGACTTCGCCGACAAAGAGGTAAAAGGTAAGTATCAGTACTCCACCTCGCCGGCCGGAGCCTACCTGTATCTTGACGGCGAGGTCGGCAAGCTGACCGAGTCTGACGGCAACTACATCTTTACCATCAACATGCACGAAGACAATGGCCAGGGGATGATCACAGGCGTATTCGACGGAGAGCTGGCGCTGAAAAGGGATTCCGATACCACGCCGTACTACTACACGCTTACAGGCAATTTCGTGAACTATAACGGCAAAGAATTTGTTTACAATTTGCGCTCCGCGCCCCTCGGAGAGTAACAGCCGCTTACGACAGCATACTTCCTCCCGGCCCGCTCCCGAGCCGGGATTTTTTGTCTGTTTGTCATATAAGGATGCACGAATGTTGGGCTTTTGGGCGAAAAATGTGGTCAAAATATCCGGCTGAACGCATCTCTATGGATATTTATAATAACTTTGCAGCGTAAAACCAAATTATAAAAACTATGAAGATTATGAAAAAATTCCTCCTCAGCGCGGCAGTATGCCTCACGGCTCTCGGAGCGTCAGCCCAGAGCTATCTGCTGAACAATCCTGACAATCACTCCTACTTCGGCCTGCGTGCCTCTTATGATCTTTCCTGCCCCGGCAAGGTAAAAACCGCTGATCTGGGCAAGACCAAAGTCTTCGGCATCGGTTCCGGCGTCAGCCTCGGCCTGGTCTACAACCAGCCTCTGGTGGCCAACTTCTACATCGAGCCGGGCGTGACTTTCTACTACAACACCGAGTCCATCGAGCCTGAAGCTCTCGGAAAAGCAGTCAAAGCTTTCAAAAACCGCTCCCTGCGCAAATTCGGCGTACAGGTACCCGTACAGTTCGGCTATCACTTCGACTTCACTCCCGATATCAGCCTGGCCATAATGACAGGCCCGGTACTCAATGTCGGCATCTCCAACGACTATTATGTGACTACCGAGCCGATAGCCGGACATGATATCCACTCATCCGGCACTCTGTACCGCGACGACAACGGTATGAACCGCGTGGACTGCGCATGGCGTTTCGGCGCAGGCCTGACGTTCGCCAAGAACTACTACGTAGGCGTTACCGGCGACATAGGGATGTGCAACATGATAAAGGGCACATCAGGAGCCGTGACCATGCACGACAACGCTGTACACTTCACACTGGGCTATAACTTCTGACTTTTTACCGTATAATCCAGAGGCGGCGCGCAGGTATCTCTACCTGCGCGCCGCCATCTCTATATCCGTATCCGTCTGTCAGTAAGACTCCTCCCCGTTGGGGAAATCGCCGTCCTTCACGTCCGTGATATACTGCTTTATGGCCGTATCCATTATTCCGGCCAGATCGGCATAACGGCGCAGGAAACGCGGAGAGAACCCCTTGTTTATGCCAAGCATATCGTGCATCACGAGCACCTGTCCATCGCAGCCTCCGCCGGCGCCTATGCCTATTACCGGCACCCTTACCTCCTGGGCCACACGCGCGGCCAGCTCGGCAGGTACCTTCTCTATCACTATGGCAAAGCAGCCTATCTCGTCCAGCATACGGGCGTCGCTTATCAGCTTTTCAGCCTCTGCCTCCTGGCGAGCGCGTACGGCATACGTGCCGAACTTATTGATACTCTGCGGAGTGAGACCCAGATGACCGCACACAGGGATACCCGCGCTGAGTATGCGCTCTATGCTCTCCCTGATTTCTACGCCACCTTCAAGTTTCACGGCCTCGGCATGGCTCTCCTTCATTATGCGTATGGCTGAGGCGAGCGCCTCCTTGGAATTGCCCTGATACGTGCCGAAAGGCATGTCTACGACCACCAGAGCGCGTTTCACGGCCTTCATCACGCTCTTGCCATGGTATATCATCTGGTCAAGAGTGATAGGCAGGGTCGTGACATTTCCGGCCATGACATTGGAAGCCGAATCTCCCACCAGTATCACATCGACACCGGCTTCGTCTACTATTTTCGCGGAAGAATAGTCGTATGCCGTAAGCATGGCTATCTTTTCGCCGCGCTGCTTCATCTCTATCAGACGGCGCGTCGTCACCTTCCGTGTGTTGTCTGTAGTGTTGGTTGACATATCTGTATTTTGATTTCTTAGTCAGGCTGCAAAGGTAACGATTTTATGTGATATAGCAAAAGAAAACAGCAAACAGGTAACGATGCGAAGTCAATGGAAAATCATCTGGGCGCTTCCCTCTCCACCTCAGAAGTCCGATTTGAGCTCCCGATTAACGTCAATTAACGTCAAATGACGTTGATGATATTGAAAAAACACTTTCCGAGTAGGTTTTGACGTTGATTGGTGCTATTGCTAATATGACAATAGCAGAAATTGCCAAAGCAACCAATCAGTCAAAGAGTAGTATTGACAGAATTATTTCCGAGTTGAAGAAAACCAGCAAGCTTATTCGTGTCGGTTCTGCAAGGAGAGGCAAGTGGAAAGTTCTGTAAACACACTTGTCAGTGACTGATTCCATATCATAATATAGCGGCTGAGGGATTGAACTCAGTCGCATTTTTAAAGTATCCACTGACCGGGGCGGCTCTTTGCTGTGAAAATATTAGGCCAACGCTAAAGATAGCAATGACCTAAAATAAAGAACGCCCCTCAAGTATGCTCCTTTCGGACGCCTGAGAGGCTTGTTATCTTGTAAACGATGTGTTGCCAGTTTTGTTCCGCAAAGTTACTACTATTTTTTGAAACGCCAAAATTTTAGGCACATTATTTCCAAATTTCTTCGTTTTTCCAATTCTCCGGGAACCCCATCGCATTTATTTTCGGAGAATAATCGGAAATCAACTGCTTTAGGCGCTCCGAAAATGAGGAGTTAGGATTGACCGACTGTAACAAGTAATTTATCATACACAAGGTATAATAAATCTTGCTCCTCTTAGCCTGTGTCGGATTGGAAATCCAAATCTTGTCTCTGGAAAATCGCAGTACCGACGGTACTATCTTTATCTCTCTATTCCACAATCGTGCATGATGTGCACAGATATTCCGCACATAATTGATTGTATGCAACCAAGATATTAATTCATCGGGTGGAAGCGAGAAATGCTTTGCAATCGCAACCTTGTCGGCTCGTTTCCGAAGATTGGAACATATTTTCGACAGTTGATTGAAGTACATTACCTCGACACTCATCCACGATGGCGGATTGTGAGGCTCGTCGTAGGTCTCGTGGTAGTGCTTTATAAACAGCTCGGCTTGCTGGCTGATCAATTGCTCGGCAATATGATTTTGAATATCGGTGTAAACGTCCACAGTTTTACTGCTTCCGTCATTAAGGGTAATGACGTGTGGATCTTTCAATATTGCCGGATTATCCTGCCAATGCGAACCGTATTTGTGTGATAGGACATATACCAACTGACATCGTATTGCGACCTCAATTTTCTCAATAGCATCGAATACCAAGAGTCGCAATTTTCTGTCAAACACGTACAAGTCATAGACCGATTTCCAGTTTGTGCCAAATCGGAACTCGTCTACTATTTCAGAGTGAATATTTTTCTTGAAAGGGAGCATATATGCACTCAGTCTGAAATAGCTGACATTCGATAATTGCAGCTCGGCTTTCTGCTCATCATCGAATACCAAGCCTCGGCTTTTCAGAAGCTCGATTTGCTGCTTATATGTTAAAGGCGGTTTTTCAAATTTCATTCTGCAAATTTACGAAAATTCTCTGATTGTTCGTGTCTTTTCAGCACCTTTGATATAGTTCACGCAGGCAGACAGCTACGCAAGGGAATGGGCAGTTGCTTACGAATTGAAGCAGATGCCTGTATATACGGCTGTTCCGCTTTTCAATACAACGAAAAGCATAGCGACTCCCTGATCGGTAATTGCGAACGGATAGACTGTTGAGGACTTGAGGGCACTGAACTGGTCGCAATTTGCGACCAGTTCATCTCTCTCCTGATTTGAGAGCTGAAATCTAAAATGCTCAGGGACACATTCTACATTACGTTTAACTTGTTCATTAAGTCGTTTGGTTTCAACCCCATACAATTCCGCCAGATCTCGGTCAATCATTACATGTTTGCCTCTCAGGGTAAGGATACAGTTTCCTATGGGATTTACTGACCGGTCACGATATGTGACCTGTTCGGTTTTCGATGTATCTTGTATTGATAACTTGTTTTCTTGCGTAGATTCCATACGCAAAGATAGTTATCGACTGCCGACTTGATCGGAGCGGACGCTTAGTTGGCGCAGTATTGCAGCACCGAACCGTAGCAGACCTCGGCGTTGAAGCACCGGCAGGTTGCCAACGTTTCATCTTCTCGACGAGCGCGAGCAATTCGAACGGCATCTGATTGTCACAGCATCCGCGGAACGTATGAGAGCGTATCATCTACGATGGTTGGCACAATATTCACGTCCTCGCGGAACACGATAGCCGAATTAACGGCAAACGCTGCGCGGGTTTCAAAGCTCGGAAGTATTTCAATGGAATTGAGATTAAGCCCAGAAAGAGAAAAGTTCATAACTTACTGATTTAAACATAGTTATAGACTATACAAGGTGTGCTGAAAGACGCTTTTTATTTACTTCTATTATTATCTATACATTTAACAGAAACAATAATATATCTCTCTACAACAAATAACAATAAGCAAATCATCAGGGCTGGCGCATGAGATTTAACTTTCCTTAAAAACCTTGAGGAGATATTCAATATTACGGCCACACTTCTTGCGCCTGCGTTTAAGGCTTAGTTTGTCATTCTGCTTTTTAAGCATTTCCAACGCATACTTGCGCAT
>JAGBIJ010000022.1 GCA_017935045.1 Muribaculaceae bacterium | reverse complement strand
AGCCAGTTCCGAGGAGTAGGCGATATAAAATTCTTCATGTTCAGACTCGCAACACTATACGCCTGACATCTGCTGCGCCCACTGGAAAAATCCGCTGACCCATTTTTCGCAGGGTTTGGGAAGCCTAAAGACATAAAAAAAGTAGTCAGCAATTAGCTAACTACTTGATTTTCAGTGGTCCCACTTGGGCTTGAACCAAGGACTCCCTGATTATGAGTCAGGTGCTCTGACCAACTGAGCTATAGGACCGATGCAATGGTGTGGTGCCTTTGGCACTCGTTTGCAGGTGCAAAGTTACGGAGTTTTTTTTATTCGCACAAATTTTTTCACATGTTTTTTGCGCCTTTGTGGCTTATTATGGGTTAGCGCGGTCATTACCAGGATTTTCGCTGAATGACTCAGCCGCTGGTTCAGACTGAATTGCCGGACATGGTGGTGTTGGTTCCCCACAGGAGCTTGGTGCGCAGTGTGGCGGCGAAGTTGTCGGAGGGATGGCGAAGTATTTCGATGGTCCGGGTGGAGCGGCGTATGTCTACGGGGGTACCGGAGGGTAGCGAGATGACGCGTCCATCGAGCGAGAGCATATAGCGTCCGGTGCGGGTGGTCGGTATCACTCGTATGGCAGCGGTGTCTTCAACGATGAGGGGGCGCATGGTCAGAGTATGGGGGGCAATCGGGGTCAGCACCAGGGCGGGGGCGGTAGGCTGTATGATTGGGCCGCCTGCGGAGAGGCTGTAGGCGGTGGAGCCTGTCGGGGTCGCTATGACCAGGCCGTCGGCAAGATAGTCTGTAAGGTATTGTCCGTCGAGCATTGTGCGGACTGATATCATGGAGGAGGAGTTTTCTTTCAGCAGCGCCACTTCGTTGAGCGCGTGGCCAGGGGCGGCGCCGATGCCGGCGCAGCTGTCTGCGGGGAAACTCACGGCGAGCATGGAGCGCCGCTCGGTCTGCATCTGCCGGCTGCGAAGTGTGTCGACGAGCAATCGGGCGTCGGCGAAAGACCAGGGGGCGAGGTATCCGAGGTGGCCTGTGTTGATGCCGGCCATTGGTATGGCGGCGTCTCCGAGCCAGCGGGCGGCCTGCAGAAATGTGCCGTCTCCTCCGATACTGAGCAGCAGCCGGGAGTCGGCACAGGGGCGGTCGGCAGGGGGGAGCGGCTTATCTGTCAAGCGATTGCGACACAGCCAGGAAGCGAAATTGCGTTCTGCCTCAATGTCTATGCCGGAGTGTCGGAGCGATGCGATAAAGTCGCGCAGTGGTGCGATGGCGTGGGTCTGTGATGTATTGCCGTAGAGTGATATAAGCATTTGGCTGTCAGATTCAGATATTGAGGTATCGCTGTAGTGCTGTGATGCGTTCGCGGCTTAGTTCGGCGTCGGAATACGATGTGCCGTAAGCCGCGCGTATGCCGTAGCCGTAGCGTTCGAGGGAGCGGACCGCGGCCGAGGGGTCGGCGTGGTCGATGCGCAGGGTTATGTGGAGCATTCCGCCCGGGGCGGGCCGACAGAGCAGGCTAAGCAGGTTGGCGTCTGTGTCTTCTATTGCGCGGGCTATGGCTGAGGCGCTGTATTGCCCCGCGGCGCAGCTGGCTTCTATCACTGAGGTATCGGGCAGGTCGGGCATGAGGCTTCCTGTGGCGCGCAGTGCTTTCCACAGGTCTATCTGCCCTTGCTCGCCGTCGACTGCGATAGGGGTGCCCTGATTTTCCACAAGTAACTGAACCACATGTGTCAACGAAGCGTCGGGAGCGACTCTTACATGGGCGTCGGGAGCGGGGGCGGGGGCGGGTATGTCGGCTATCTGATATGCTTGCATTGACGGGTCTGTAAAAAAATCCTTGAGTGAGGTGCTATGTAATCCAAATATTTTGACTATTTTTGCACGGTCGAAATTCGGCTTTGTCAGCTCCAGACTCTTTATGACTCCAAAGTTACAAATTTTGTGCCGAACTGAGAAGAATTAACTATAAAATATTTTGCCGTTACGCCGCGCCCAGTGCGCCGCTTAATGGTTCAAGCGTCAGTTAATGATTAATTTAAGCATCAATATCAATAAGGTAGCCACGTTGCGCAATGCCCGTGGCGAGAACAATCCCGATGTGGAGCAGTTCGCCATAGACTGCGAGCGCATGGGGGCGCAGGGCATAACAGTCCATCCGCGGCCCGACGAGCGCCATATACGTTATGACGATGTCTATATGCTGCGTCCGCTGGTCAAGACGGAGTTCAATATCGAAGGTTATCCGTCAGAACGATTCATGGATCTGGTACTTAAAGTGAAGCCGGAGCAGGTGACTCTTGTGCCAGACGGGCCGCATGACCTCACTTCATCGGCAGGCTGGGATGTAGAGGCTAATTTCGCCTTTCTCAGCGACATCATCGAGCGTCTGAACGAAGCGGGCATCCGCTCGTCGGTCTTCGTAGGCACTGATCCCGACAATATCCGCTCCGCGGCTCGTGCCGGCGCCGACCGCATAGAGCTTTACACGAAGCCTTATGCCGACGGCTACGAGACTGACCGCGAGGCAGCCGTCGCGCCCTTCATCGAGGCGAGCATGGCGGCCCACAAGGCCGGTCTTGGCGTCAACGCCGGCCACGACCTGAATCTGAAGAACCTGCAGTATTTCGCTTCGGCGCTGCCCTATCTCAATGAGGTGTCGATCGGCCACGCCGTGATTTCCGACGCCTTGTACATGGGCATCGAGGCGACCATCAAGGCGTACCGCGAGTGTCTGAAGCAATAGGCCCGTTATCCCGTTCAATCATCAACCGAAACTATAGCACTGAAACCGTATGTTACTTACCGCAGCCCCAACCCAGCCTACCCTCTGGAGCCTTGTGCTCGACGGCGGCTATATTATGATACCTCTGGCTATCCTGCTGTTGCTCTGCATCTATATATTCACAGAGCGATGCTGGGCCATAGCGCGTGCCATGCGCGACGACAAATCTTTTATGAAGCGCATACGCGACTGTGTCATGGAGGGCGACATCGAGAATGCCGACCGTATGTGCCGCAAGACCGACACTCCGGCGGCACGCCTGGTGCAGAAAGGCATAAGCCGCATAGGGCGCCCTATGGCTGATGTGCTGATGGCTGTAGAGAATACGGGCAACATCGAGGTAAGCCGTCTGGGCAAGGGGCTGACATGGCTGTCCACCACTGCCGCCGGCGCCCCGATGCTCGGATTTCTGGGTACGGTGGTAGGCATGATGGACGCGTTCTTTCAGATGAGCGCCGCCGGTACCGCCAGCGATATCACGACGCTTAGCGGGGGCATCTCGCTGGCTCTGGTAACAACGGTTGCCGGCCTTATCGTGGGCATCGTCGCCCTGTTCGCCTACAACTATCTGGTAGCCCGCCTGGGCAAAGTGATGACCGACCTGGAGAGCAAGACCATGGAATTCATGGACATGCTCAACGAACCGGCGCAGTAACATATTACCTATTATAACGCGGCAGCCCCGGCAAGAGGCATACATATACCGCACAAACAGACTGATTACGTGGCACTCAAACAGCAATTCTCCCCCTTAGCGGCTTTCTCCATGTCGTCCATGGCCGACGTGATATTCCTGTTGCTCATCTTCTTCATGGTAACGTCCACGCTGATTATCCCTTCGGCATTGGATGTAAATCTGCCTCAAAGCACAGAACAGACTTTGGAGAAGCCCGCGACCGAGGTTTATCTGGATTCGCTGAGCCGCATGTATATCGTGGCTAACCGCACCGACTCCATAGCGGAGGCCCGCATGCCTAAGGCTGTGAGCGGCGAGGAGCTGCAGGCCCGGCTGCTGCTGCTCAAGCAGCAAGGCGAGCTGCAGTCCGTAGCGCTGTATGCCGACAGCACCGTGCCTTACGCTTCGGTAGTCAAAGTCCTGGACATCGCCGCGCGCAATGATATAAAAATGGTACTCGCCACTCATCCTTCAGCAGTGGCGGTGCCCTGAAATACAGTAACACCCGACAAGGATGAGAAGACCCGACACCGGACAGAACATAGCGTTGAGCGTCACTGTCATAGTGGCGCTACTGCTGCTCATTCTCCTGACAGGCACCCGTCTGTCACTGCCGGAGCGCAAAGCCAGCCCTGCCAAAGAGCTTACCATGGCCGACATCAAGGCTGAAGACCCAGAAGACAAGTTCATAGAACCTATATTGCAGGATGCCGGCGAACCGTCGGAGGCCACTGACGAATCCAGCGCCCCCCTTCCGCAAGGCGAACCGAAGCAGGCGCCTGTAGAAAACGACAGACTCGTCGTCAACGGCGACAATCCCGAGAAAAACCCCTCTACGGAGAAACTGACAAGCGTTACCCGCCCCAACCCGGCAAAGACCACGACGCCGTCTAAAAAAGATGAACCGGATCAGGCCATAACGTCTGCCATGAAAGGGCAGTTCTCTTCCACCAACGGTCGCCGCGACGGACGCGGCACCACGGCTGTGTCGGGCGCCGGAGGCGCCGGCACGGGTGTCTCCGGAACTATGGGCAACGGACGGAAACTCGAGTCCTGGACCCTGCCGTCCGTAAGCCTGACGCAGCGTACCGTAATACGGATTACCGTCATGGTACGCGCCGACGGCACTGTGGAAAGCGCCACCGCCCAACCCGGCTCCGCCCCGCCCGATCTCAAGGAGAAATGCCGCCGCGCATCTCTTAACACACGATGGACTCCTAAGACCGGCGCCCCCCTGGCCAAAGGCACCATAACATGGACACTTGTCCCGAAAGTGTAGACACACCAGACATTTCCATCCATACAGGTAAATCACACCTGACACTACATTACATCTATGACACGCGAGGTAAATAAAGAAGAACAGACTGACGCCATCAGATATGACATACGTCCCGAAGTCGTCAACTACGATGACGTCTCTCGTTGGATACCCGCCCTGCAGGGACACCGCAAACTGGTCAACGCCGTGCTGCGCTTCCTCTCGATAGACAAAGTGAACGATGTCCACTCCCGGCATTGCGGCTCGCCCGGCATACCGTTCTCCCAGGCTCTCGTCGACGATGAATTCAAGCTACGTCTTGAAGTCGACAATCTGCACGCTCTTGAAGCCTTTCGCAACGGAGGAGCCTTCATCACAGTGAGCAATCATCCTTTCGGCGCGCTCGACGGCATAGTCCTGCTCGACCTCGTAGGCAGCGTGCGCCCTGACTTCAAGGTCATGGTCAACATGTTTCTGAACCACATTACCGCCATGCGCCCCAGCTTCATAGCCGTAGACCCCTCGGCCAGCGACGATGCCGAGAAGCGGCGCACCACCATGCAGGGCATACGCGAAGCCATGACCCGCGTAAAGCAGGGCCACCCCATAGGCTTTTTCCCGGCCGGAGCCGTAAGCAAGCTCCACCGCGACCTGCATATCTACGACCGCGAGTGGCAACCCTCCATCATGCGTCTCATCCAGCAGCTCAACGTGCCGGTCGTACCCATATTCTTCCACGGCCACAACAGCACTTTCTTCAACATACTGGGCATCATAAGCTGGAAGATCCGTACACTGCGGCTCCCCGCCGAAGTCTTCAGGCGCAAAGGCAAGAAGATGCACATATCCATAGGCGACCCCATCACTCCCGAACGCCAGAAAGAGTGCGCCGACCTGGCCGAGTTTTCGCGTATGCTGCGCGACAGCACCTACGGCCTGCGTGAAAAATATCGTAAATAATGTCAATTACCGCTACACCCGACATATCACCGGAAGTGACCCGCGTAAAACAGCGGTTCTCCATCATCGGCAACTCCAGCGCGCTTATCGAAGCCATAGAGCGGGCCATAAAGGTCGCGCCCATCGACCTTAGTGTCCTGGTAAGCGGCGAAAGCGGCTCAGGCAAGGAGTTTTTCCCTAAAATCATCCACAACTATGGCGCACGCAAGCACGCCAGATACATAGCCGTAAACTGCGGCGCAATACCGGAGGGAACTATCGACTCCGAGCTGTTCGGCCACGAAAAAGGAGCCTTTACCGGCGCCGTGGCCACACGCAAGGGATACTTCGAAGAGGCTGACGGAGGCACTATCTTCCTCGACGAAGTAGCCGAATTGCCGCTTACCACCCAGGCGAGGCTGCTGCGTGTGCTGGAGACAGGAGAATTTCTGAAGGTCGGCTCATCGCAAGTACAGCGCGCCAACGTGCGCGTAGTGGCTGCCACCAATGTCGATCTGGTAAAGGCGGTCGCCGACGGCAAATTCCGCGAAGACCTGTACTACCGCCTCTCCACCGTGCAGATTCAGGTACCCAATCTCCATGACCGCGGCGATGACATCCTGCTGCTGGCCCGCAAGTTTGCCGCCGATTTCGCGGAACGCTATATGACGCCCGGCATTACCTTTACCGACGATGCGCGCCGCCTGATGATGCTATACCGCTGGCCCGGCAACGTCCGGCAACTCAAGAACGTAGTTGAGCAGGCCGCGCTCTTCAATGCCGGACAAGAGGTAGACGCCGCCACACTGGGCAATCTGCTGCCGCGCCAGAATACAGACACTTCTCTCGCGCCCCGGCCCGCCTCCCCCACCTACGAATCAGAACGCGAGATGCTGTGGCACACCGTCATGTCGCTGCGCGCCGAGTTGCGCGCCCTGGAGAGCCGGCTCGACAGCCAGGCGCCTGTGGCCGACATAGAGGCATCCCCGGCAGAATCCGACAGCCGGCTGCCCAACAGACATCCGCTCATCCATTACAACAGCGACGAGATGTTTACCCCCTACCGCCCCGTCTCCCCCGAGCCTACCGTTTCGCTCGAGGAATCGGAGCGCCAGACCATCGCCAACGCGCTTGAGCGCTGCGACGGCGTGCGCAAAAAAGCCGCACGGGAGCTAAACATATCCGAACGCACGCTATATCGCAAAATCAAGGAATACGGACTCGACTGAACCCAATGCGCATGAAGATATTCCGCACCCATCTGTTCCGCAACATCTGCGTAGCCATGATTCTGGCAGCCGTCGCGCCACTGTTCAGCGCGTGCCACATAGGCTTCACCATGAACGGCTCCATGCTGAACTACGACATATACAAGACCATACATATAGGCGAGTTTCCCATACGCGCGGCTCTGGTCTATCCACCTCTGCAACAGACCTTTGAGAACGAGTTGCTTGATGCTGTGGCGCGCCAGACCCGTCTGCAGGAAATATCCGGCACCGGGGCCGACCTGGAGATGACAGGCGAAATCACGGGCTACTCACTCTCGCCGCAGGCCGTCGGCGAAGACGCCTACGCCACCCAGACCCGGCTTACCATCACGGTGCGCGTCAAGTACACCGACCGCAAAAACGAGAACAACAATATTGACCAGACCTTCTCGGCTTACCGCGATTTCCCCGCCACGGAGATGCTGACAGACGTCCAGGACGAGCTGTGCCGCCAGATTTCCGAGGAGCTGGTAGACCTTATTTTCAACGCTACTCTCGGAAACTGGTAATATGAATACAGACAACTCTCCACACCCTTACGACATTACGCCGGCATTACGCGCACTGCGCGATGGCGCTTCATTGGACGCCGCCACGCTCCACACGCTTGCCGACTCCGTAGCCATAGCCATGCCTGACCGCCGCACTGCCGAATATGTGCTGGGAGACAGGGTTCCGACATTCGACAATTTCTATGCCACCGAACCCGCAGAGACCCCCTCTACCGAAGACACCATCGACACTTTCCTCCATACTTTCGGAAAAATAGACCGGCGCGAGTCCGAAGCCCTTACCCGCATGATATTCAGCCCGACGCCCGACTACGGCGCCGTCCTTGCCGCCGAAGAGAAAGCCTCTGCCCCCGGTACCAGTGAGCTTGACGATCCGGCCTTGAGCGAACACGACAGGCTTATCAACTCGTTTATCTCCCGCTCTCGCCCCGCCGGACCACAGCAGCCGGCTCCGGCACAAAAGACAAATAGCAAGGATATGCCGCCGCAACCCGTCAATTTGCCAGAAACACCCGTTCAGACTCCGCAACCCGCACCGGAACCGGAAAGCACATCACTGACCGAGAGTCTCGCCCGCGTAATGATAAAAAACGGCAATTATTCACGCGCTCTGAAAATTATTTCCGAGCTTAGCTTGAAAAATCCGGAAAAAAGTATTTACTTTGCAGACCAAATCCGATTTCTCCGAAAACTGATTATTAACGAAAACAACAAATAAGACAAATGTACGTATTTTTGGCTATAATCATCGTCATCGCCGCCATCCTGCTTGTCGGCGCAGTACTGATTCAAAAATCCAAAGGCGGCGGCCTGGCCTCAAACTATGCCAGCGGCAATCAGTTCATGGGCTATCGCAAGACCACTGACTTCATCGAGAAAGCAACCTGGTCTCTCGCCATAGTTATCTGCCTGCTCAGCATCTGCTGCTCCTTCGTCCTGAAGTCCGGCACAGCCACCACGACCTCCTCAGTGAAGGTTCCCGCCGCCCAGCAGGCAGCCCCCGGCACCGGCGCCGCCACTGCGGCTCAGGTTCCCGCCCAGCAGGCTCCGGCTCAGCAAGCTCCGGCGAAATAATCAGACATTGACCATCTTTCATCTCCATACCCCTTCACGACATCAGTCGTGGAGGGGACTGACTGTTTATGCGCCATGACGCCGCCACAGACGCCGCGCAAGCTTCACGGTAGCAAACGAACTCAACGCCACGACAGCAAGCGGCACGAGCATCAGCGGACTGCCGGTTATCTCCATCGTGATGAAGATAGCCATAAACGGAGCCCCGGTAATCCCGGCCATCGCCCCTGCCATACACAGATATGCCGTCTGAGCCGCCGGCAGCGGCCACCCGGCCGGCACAAGCACGCTGCTTACCAGCGCTCCGGCCATACATCCTGCAAACAATGTCGGCGCAAAAGTTCCGCCCACACCGCCTCCGCTGTCTGTAAGCTGCACAACCATCCCCTTCACAAGCAATATCCCGCCTAAAACCAGAGGCAGCACCCACGGCTCGCTTATGAGCCGGTGGAGCTGGCTGAAGCTGCGTACGCTGTCCAGGTCTCCGGCAAGCACATGCTCCACACATCCGTAACCCTCGCCGAACAAAGCGGGAAAAACCATGACACACAATCCGAGCATAGCCCCCGCACACAGATTGCGGACCCAATCATGCCTTACCCGTCCCAGCATCCGCCGCGTCGCCCCCGCGCTCCCGCGATACCAGAGCGAATACAACCCTACTGCCACTCCCAGAGGTATCAGTATCCACCAGTGTCCCCACGCGAATCCCTGCGTGGCATCGGCCCAGACAACATCAAGCGTGAACCCCGAAAGCGCGAAAGCCGTACCGCCGGCGACAATGCAGACCGACATCAGTCCGAACATCTGCATTACCGTCAATGAGGCACCCATAATCTCAACCGCGAAAAAGAAGCCCCCCAACGGAGCCTTGAATATAGCCGCTATCCCGGCGGCCGCGCCGCATATTACCATCATACGCAACGCCGGCCCACGCAACCCCAGCATCCCGCCTATATTGCTTCCCATCGCTCCTCCGGCGTAAGCTATAGGCCCCTCCGACCCGGCCGAGCCACCGGACCCTATAGTCAGCGAGCATGCCAGCAACGGCTGATATACCAGCGGCAACGCCAGCCCGTAGCTGCGGCTTCTCAGATCCGCCATCATTCGCTCCGTACCATGCGCCAGCCGGCGCCTGAAGATATGGCGCGTCAACAAGCCGGTCAGGACAATACCTGCCGCCGGAGCCACAAACAGTATCCAATTAAAGCTATCTTCCGCCAGATGCTCCGTAAGCGCAAGAGACAGCAAGCGTATCAGATTCTTCAGCGCCCATGCTCCCAATCCGGCACACAGTCCCGTAAGCAATAGTGCCACAGCTACCGCGCCACGCGCCGGCAGACGTCTGGCCAACCATCTCCCGATTCTCGTGAGTACGGTGGCCGATATGTCTGAAATTTTAGTCATCGATGACGCTTCTTTTCTTTCCAACAAAGGCCGACACCCCTTGGTTCAGGGCGCATTAACCACCCCCTGACGACCATTCCGTCAAATAAGAGAGCCTCAAAAAAAGCGACCGCGCAATTCCGGCCGGTCGACAAGCCGAATCCGGCCACACTGCCTCTAAAAAATTACACTTGTATATCTCTGATAATCAGCCTAATTAAAATTATCTTGAATTTTTTCACAAAAAAATTTGGCTGTTTCAGAAAAAGGTCGTAACTTTGCACTCGCAAACGGGAAACAACTCAACTCCTCCCGCAAGCCACTCCGATAGAGGAGCGATAAAACAAAACAATGGTGCGGTAGTTCAGCCGGTTAGAATACAGGCCTGTCACGCCTGGGGTCGCGGGTTCGAGTCCCGTCCGCACCGCCGAGGAGAGAGGAAAGAGCATTGCAGTTAGCTTAGGCTACTCAGTGCTCTTTTTTCGTAATTAGAGGCTGTTTAAAAACAAATGTGAATATGGGGTCGAAAGCGCAACTTGGATTGTGCCCTTTGCCTCAGTCGCATAGCCCGCTATGCTCCATCGACTTAACCGGATTCCGCCTGAAAAATCCGCCGCCCCATAATTCGCATTTGTTGTTAAACAGCCTCTTACCATTTGCCATGGACTCTGACTACTCATTCTTCAGCATATCCGGAGCCGAGCAGCGCCAGAGCCGCTTTACAGACATCAGTCTGCTTCATGAATCCGGCAAAGGTTTCTGCCGCATCTTCCTGGCCCGTCTCTTCGGACGCAAGGTAATACTGAAAACCCTCAAGGCAGAATTTGCAGACTCCGCGCCCCACCGTGACCTGCTTTACAAGGAATACATCATCGGACGCGACATGTCACACCCCGGCATAGTCGCCACCTACCTGTTCGCACGCGACATCGACGGCATAGGCGACGCCATAGTCATGGAGTATGTCGAAGGAGTGACACTGAAGCAGTGGCTGGCCGACAACCCTCCCATGCCTCCGGCGCTTGCCCGCGACGTAGTCAGACAACTCGCCGACGCATTGGGCTACATCCATGCCCGACAGATAGTACACCGCGACCTCAAACCCTCCAATATCATAGTCACGGCGGGATGCCGATACGTCAAAATCATAGACTTCGGCCTCAGCGACGGCTCCGCGTACGTAGACTTCAAGTATCCCGGCGGCACGCGCCGATACGGGGCGCCGGAGCAGTTTGACCCTGACGCTCGCGTCGACAGCCGGACTGACATCTACGCTCTCGGACTGATTATGAAGGAACTGACCCTCAGCTCCGATCGCCCGCTGCGGCGCGCAGGGCTCCGCTGCCATGCCCTCTCCCCATCCGACCGCCCCACCAACGTACGTGAAGTCACGCATCTGATTGACCGCTACGATCGGCGCCGACGCGCTCTGCGCCGCTGCATGCTGGCATTATGCGCGCTGGCAGCCATCGGGACCATCTTTTACCTGACGTATCCCCGGCCGGCCGACATAGCGGCGCCCCATACCCTCACACAGGCCCGGCTGCCGGCAATAGCCACAGCCGACACCGCGTCCACCCTCCCGTTATCCCCCGACACAGCTTTCATGCTGCCACCCTTGCCCGTGCCTGCAGATACCGGCCAGCCCCTGCCCGCCCTCTCCGACGACGATGCCGCCGGTGCCGACACACAGCTCTCCGCAGATGCGGAACCTTTCGAACAACAGGTCTACAAATACGCCACGCAAGCGGCCGCACGCCGCTTCGCCGGACAACTCGCCCTGCTGGACACCATGACTACGACGCGTTCGATGGAGCTGGCCGAAGTAGGTCACTGGAAATGGCTCGCCCGCCAGGATGTCAGCAAATGGCTCGCCCAGACCATCGACGAAAAATCCCCTTACAAAGACGACCTGATGGACTTAGCGGCAAGGACGATAGAAAGGTACGACAAAGACCATACGGCGGAGGAATATCCGCATAAAGTCAGAGCTTACAAACGCGTCGGAGGCATATACACGAAAATATACTACCGGCTGGAAGACGGACGGCTGCGTACAGACAGTCTCTGTCAGGACGGCAACTGGAGTACTTCCATTGTCGACGACAGAGCCCGACAGATGCGCCTGAATAGTTCGCACAGGTATTAAAAAAGACAGCCGGCTCCGCCCGAAAAGATGCAAAACGGCTGGCGGAAAAATCCGACTGTCAACTGATTATAGACGCACCAGATTACTTGCGCCTGTAGATAATATCGCTTTCTCCGTCGTTGACGGTAAACTCGTTGTCCGAAATCGACTGAATGTCGGATACCATAACCATATCGCCCATCTCTTTCTTTGCCTCGTTGAGCAAGTCCACGTGCCGGCTAACCTCAGTCGCGCTGTCGCCGGAGTCTGCGGGCTTTTTCAGACAGCCGGAAGCCGTCTGCATTACCAGCAGCAGGAGAGCCGCCATCATCAGGCGCGAAAACACTTTTTCCATGTTCGTAATACACTATTTTTAGATTAACGCAACAAAATTACCACTGCTTTACCCTCTGCCGATACCCGTTTTGGTTCTATTCATTTCAATTTTACTTATTTTAACGTTCAGCATCTCAATACCTCATTCTTTTAACATAACTTTGCCGATGTTTTTTAGCCGGTCTCGCTGTCAACCGGGCGAAGACCTGCATTTTACGTATATTCGCACAACATTCACATCATTATGAAAACATATTTTAAATTCCTCAGCAACATTGCACTGCTCACATTGACAGTGTTGTCGCTCCCCTCCTGCGACAATCTGGAGCCGGAATTTATCTGCGAAAAAGATGGCGAGATCACTCTAAAAGCCGAACCTTATGTCAAAGCGATAGCCGAAGACGATGTGACCGCAGAACATAGTGACAGCTTCATCATCTCAATTCCGGGCAGCGACCTGATGTCCGTGAAGGTGGATTATCCGTATATCTCCGTCAGCTCAATATTCAGCAATGTATCGCAGAAACCCAAGATAGCGTATATCGGGAATTACGGCAGCATCGACGACATACCGCGTCAGGAATCGGCGTGGGAGGGTCACAGCTTCAGCTCTGAAGCGGAAATACATGACGGCGGCGGATATGTGGCGACACTGGCTACATACGACCCCTTTCAGCGCGAAGAGCAGCAGTGGACGGTACTGTTCCGGATATCAGAGCGCAATAGCGTCGGCGGAGAGTCGCTGCGCATATCTTACCGTGTCTACGGCCATCAGTCGACCAATAAAGACGAGGCTCAGATTTCCCTCTCCGGCAACAATCTGATGACTGTATCGGCTGATTATCCGTATATCTCTGTAAACTCCATATTCAGCAATGTATCGCAGAAACCTCGGATAGCGTACCTCGGCAATTTCAGCAGTATTGACGAGATACCGCTCCGGCAGTCAGCCTGGCAGGGATACACCTTTGACACTCAAGCGGAAATACATGACGGCGGCGGATATATAGTGACTTTGGCCACTTACGATCCCTTCCAGCGCGAGGACAAACTATGGATTGTCGCAATGTGGTTCAGAGAGCGCTCCACCACATCGGAGCTGCGCATAGTCTACAAAGTTTACAGCCAGAACGATCTCTTAACGTTCTCGAAATAAGAAGCTGTTTAATAACAAGTTGTTAAACAGCCTCTAAATCTTTAAAAATTACCGCGATATATGAAAGTGGATTCCGAGTTACTGTCACAGCTTAAAGAAGCAGTAGCCATAAAGTTCGGCCATACGCCCCGCACCCCCTCTGATTTCGACGCCCTGTCGCTCGACATCCAGATACGTACGGGCCGCACCATCGGCATATCCACGCTCAAGCGCCTGTGGGGATACGTGCGCACACAGTCGGGCACCACCTACTCCACCCTCTCGCTGATCAGCCGCTACGTCGGCTACAATGACTGGGACGCTTTCTGTCTGGCCAGGGTCGAGTCTGCCGAAGCCGACGACTCAGGGTTTAGCCCCGACTATATAGTGAAGTGCTCGTCGCTGCCTGTCGGCCAGACAATCTTGCTGCGGTGGGGTAAAAACAAAGCGCTGGTAATACGCAAGACACAGCACCCCGAGCGCTTTGAGATAATACACGCCGAGAACATCAAGCTCAAGCCCGGCGATACAGCCGACATTACTACTCTCGCTCTCGGCAACCCCTTCTGCGCCGGCTACTGCATGCGTGGCAAGCGCATACTCGGCGCGTACACCGGAGCGCGCCGTGACGGCATATCCTCCATCGAAATCATCGAGCCCGAATAAGGGGCTGGCGCTCCTCTCTATACATTAACATACCTGCAGCCATAAGACTTCTCACGAAACCACTCTCTATCTTACCGGCGCCCAGAGTCACAATTACCGCAAAGACGCGCTCGCATGAATGGCATTTCTGTTTCTCCGATACGGACACACCGATGCGGTCCTCCGGCCCGGACAGGGACGAAAGACCGCATACAGCAACGATTGGACAACCTTACTTCTTCAGCTTCTGCTTCAGCAGCCGGTTGCGATACGCGTAATATTGCTGGATCACATCGGAGATGTCTATGTCAAGCAGCGTCATCTGCCGGAACATCTCCTGCAGCGTGTGGTCGAAGAAATATTCGCAGCGCTCGGCGTTGACCTTGTGCAGGGCTTTGTCGCTCAGAAAGTAGCCCATACCGCGCTTCACGGAGATTATCCCGTGAGCCGTCAGATAGTCATACGCCTTCAGCACTGTGTGCGCGTTGACATCCATCTGCGCGGCAAGCTCTCTTACCGACGGTATCTTATCGCCGGGCTTCCATTTGCCCGACTGAATAGCCGCGAACGCGTAATCGATGATCTGTCTGTATATCGGTTTGTCTGGTGTGAACTTCATTACAGCCTCTCAGAGGGTGTTTGTTAATAAACGCCTTGGATAGTGTTTGAATTTAGATGTTTTTAGCACGGAGAGGAAAAACTCTCTTATATCTGCCGGTATTTGTACTGTCTGTAGAGCAGCCAGGTAAAGAGAACGACGCATACGCAGCCCAGCGCGCTTATGGCGTATTGCAGCCGCGCTACGAACTGCATCATTGACTCCACTATTTCCTCGGGATTATGGCAGTTGCCTACGGTGGCATCGGTCATTCCCTTGATGAAGCCCGCCGCCCCTCCTATGAAGCCTAACGCCATCATGGCGCAGACGGCGCTGACTATACCCATAAGCACGGCGTTGTTCCGCGCTTTCGTACTGAAATACAGGCAGACAGACGTGGTAAGCATATTTTGGGAGATATTGACGAAACTCAGCTTCTTGATCTGAAGTATGGAGCTGTCGCTCAGATGCGCTTCCTCGAAGATGCGCTGCATTATCGCGCACTCGGGATCATCTTCGATCAGGCCGGTCAGACGCGCTATGGCGTAGGAGCCATACCATACGGCGGCCATCAGCGCCGGAATGTAGACATAGCAATAACCTAAAGCGAACATGGTGCGCTCGCCCGGAGTGGCCGGCAGCTGCGCCTCAAGAGCGCGGGAGCGGCCCGTGGCAAAGAGCAGTGGCCCCATATAGTAGGTGCAGATGCATATCAGCGTGGCCAATGTGTAGAAGCCTATGGCGTCGCCGCCGCGGGCGCTCAGGACTGTGATCAGATAGCACACCAGCGTGATGCCTGCCGTCAGCAGGCTCTGGCGCCGTATGGAGGGTGTGTAGTAACCCCAGAGCCGCCCCAGGCGGCCCAGCGTGTTATTTATCCTTGTTTTCATCGCGCGATTTCCATAAAAGATTCACTATTATCTCGGCCGCCGGAGTGGACATGGCCGTGTACAGCAGCGAGAAATTGACTGCCGTCTCCTCATCATCGCCGCCAGGCAGGATGGCCCGGTAGATACCGGCTTCCGTCTCCTGGTATATGGCGCCCTCCACCGGCTCGAAATGGCTTACGAAAGCCAGAGCGCCGGCCAGACGCGCAGTGGTGGAGGCCAGTTGCACATGCCCCTTGCGAAGTATCACGACACCGTCGTAGATGCTCTCCAGATCATGCACCGAGTGAGTGGAGACCACCACCGTGCTGTCTTCGACCGCCGATTCGGCTATCATGCGCCGCAGCGTCTTCTTCGACTCTATGTCCAGGCCGTTGGTGGGCTCGTCAAGCAGCAGCACCTCGGTGCGCAGAGCCAGAGCGTAGGCTATCAGAGCCTTGCGCCGCGTGCCGAAAGACATCTGCTTGATGCGGGTGTCGGCCTTCAGGCCGAAGCGGTCAAGATTTCTCTCCAGAAGCACGCGGTCGAAGCGCGGATAAAACCGTCCGTGGAGGTCGGCCATGCTCCCTATGGTCTGAAACGGGACATCAAGGCTGTCTGGCAGAAAAAAGACCTTGCTTTGGGCGGCAGGCTGACGCAGAGCCATATCCATGCCGGCGGTCATGCAGACCCCTTCGCGGGCCGTAAGCAGTCCAGCCATCAGGTGCAGCAGTGTAGTCTTGCCGGCGCCGTTCTCCCCCAGCAGCAGGTGGATGCCGGGCTCCAGCTGCAGGGTCACATCCGTCAGCGCGGACGGACCCTGCTTCATATATCTGTAGCTTACATTGTCAAGCGTTACCATAAGCGGAGTCTTATTACATAGGTGTCACAGTGTAGCCGGCCTTGCGCAGCAGCTCGATGACGCCCTGCTCACCCGGCAGATGACCCGCGCCTACGACATACATGTACGCTCCCGAAGGCAGCTGCTCCGCCATCCGTTTTATCCAGGCGCGGTTACGGCTGAACAGCAGACGGTCAAGGTCTACCGCCGAGTCTGTCTCCTCATCCATCATCTGCAGCATACCCTGCAGATCGCCCTTGCGGTAGAGGGCGGCCAGACGCACGGCATCCTCAGTATTACCGTCCATGTCGGCGATGACTTTCATCAGGTCCTTGACCTGATCGGCTATCGGGGCGCCGGCCAGCACCTGTATCTGCGACTCTACAGTCTCCAGACCGCCTACCTCCTTGCCGGCCTCGGTAGCGAGCTGCTGCACCGTAGCGTCGAGCTGCTGGCCAGGATTGAAATCAGGGAAAGCCTTCTGGCTCAGAGCCGCTGTCAGCGCGGTATTGAGCATGGCCGGCTTGAAAGCGTCAAACATCTGCACCGTGGCGCCCGGAGCCAGCATAGGCAGCACCGTGTTCACGCTGTCAGCCTGCGCCGGTGTCAGGACCTTGGCAAGCGTGCTGTCGGCCGGAGCCATCATGGCCGCCATCAGCTTCTGCTGTCCGGCCGGAGTCATAAGATCGGCCATTACCACCTCGCCGTAGACATGATTTACCTCGGCCAGAGCATCCTTGAAAGCAGCCACCGAGTCAAGCACGCTGACCGGCGCTATATGATGCGTGCCGAAGATATAAGAGGGCTTGGCGGCGCCATTGCCGCTGATTTTCCAAAGCAACTGCGCCTGGGAAGCGAACGCGCAGACCAGAGCTGCGACAAGAGTAAAAACAAAACGTCTCATAGTCATGTAAGATTTTTTTGATTTATGAAGATTAAACTTAACTTTGAGGCGGAGCTGCGGAAAGATTCGCCGAGGCCTTGACGGCGTGGTCCGGGGCAGCTGTGCGCCTGTTGTAGTGTTGTATATTGTTAGTGTTGTACATCACTAACACACCGCAAAATTATAAACTATTCCCGACTCCACCAAATTTTCATAAAAAAAATTCAAAAAAAATTTTTTGAAGCGGGTCGCCATAGCGCGTAGACAGGCCGAAGCCGGTGTCCGGCTGCACCACAGCGCGGCAACGATATATCCGGGAGCAACCCGGCTGCCAGCGATACAGGCACAAAGGCAGAGTAACAGCAATTTGTCGTGTTTTACAGCATAAAAGGCCGTCGCTTCGGAAATTATTCGTGACTTTGCACCACATACGACCACAACGGCCGGAATATGGTCGTCTAAATCTGACATAAAATGAGAGGAACAGCAATGCCACTGCAGCAAGTCTGGGGAAACGGACGCACCCAGCTTGTAATACCAGTATACCAGCGCAATTATTCGTGGAAAAAAGAAAATTGCAATCAGCTTTTCGCTGATATAGTAAAACTCAAGGGCAGCCGCAGAGGCGGCCATTTCTTCGGCTCCATTGTCACTGCGCCGGCGGGCTCGGGCCTGGACCGCCTTATCATCGACGGACAACAACGGCTTACGACCACCTCCCTGCTCATGCTCGCGGCCATCAAAGCCGTCAAAGACGGCAGGATGGATGTGAGTCAGGAAGGTTTGCTGGAGGAGACGCATGACAACATGCTGTGGTCAAAATACGGCTCGCATCCGACGTGCAAATTCAAGCTGCTGCCCATCGAGCAGGATCGTGTCGCATACGAACGCCTGTTTACATACGATGAAAGCCAGTTTGTCAAAGATTCCAAAATTACCCACAATTTCAACTTCTTTTATGAAAAGCTGACCTCGTCGCCCCGGCACTTTACATTTGACGAACTGTTTGATACTGTAGACCGATTGCAAATAATATGTATCGATCTAGATGACGGCGATGACCCTCAGCTGATATTCGAAAGCCTCAACTCTACAGGACTGGCTCTTGAGGAGGCCGACAAGATACGCAACTATCTACTTATGTCTCTCTCCCCTGCCGAGCAGGAGTATTGTTTCAAGACATACTGGCAGAAGATACAGACGGCGACCAATGACTCCCCCACCATGTTTCTCAGGGATTATATTACCATTTCTGACAATCTGATTCGCCCTGTAAAACTAAACAGCCTGTATTCCTATTGGAAAAAGTATATGGAAGAAGAGGGGCGCGACCGTAAGGCGGAACTCGCTTCCATGCTCGATTATGTCCGGTACTACCATATCATAAATACGGCCGAGGTCATAATGCCGCATGAGGGAGCGATGATACGCAATGCGCGTCTGAGCAGAAAAATGGCGCAGTTGCGCAATCTTGACACCGACGTCATAAACGTTTTTCTGATATCTTTCCTCAAATATGCCTCTGAAAAGAGCCTCACGGAAGATGAGATATGGAACGTACTTGATCTGATAGAAGATTACCTCGCACGCCGCATCATCTGCTCTATGTCCTCCAATTCATTGACACAGACATTCTGCGCCCTTCACCGCGACGTTCTGCGCTCTATCGCGGAATATGAAAAAGCCGGGCAGCCATTGCGTAATCCCTATCATGAAATTCTGGCGTACCATATACTCCGCCGCGAAGGCAACTTCCGTATTCCGCGTGACAATGCATTTGCAGAAGCGATCCTGACACGCAATGTCTATCAGATGCCCAAGGCTGCCCGCTATTTCCTCTTTGAGCGACTTGAGAACTTCAATCATACTGAATTTGTCGATGTAAAGAAGCAGATGCAGACCGGCGAGGCAACCATAGAGCATATAATGCCTCAGACGTTGACATCTCAATGGCGGAAAGATTTAGGCGAGAACGCAGATACCGTACACGAACAATATCTTCATACATTCGCCAACCTCACACTTACGGGTGTCAACTCCGAACTGAGCAACAATTCCTTTGAGGACAAAAAGAACGGCAAGATGGTAAACGGGATGTTCATCAACGGTTATCGGGGTTCTATTTACCGTATGACGCAAGAACTTACGTCATACGACACCTGGCAGGCACACACGCTTGAGCATCGGGCTGACACCATCAAGAATAAATTATTTACCCTTTATCCGTATCCTGCGACCAGCTTCAGGCCTCTGCCCAAACCTATGGATGAAATTCCTCTTGATGACGAAGATTTCAACCCTACGAACCGGAGTCTTGTCGGCTACCGTCTGTTCGGCGAGGAGCATCAGCAGTCTTACTGGATAGATATGCTTATAGATGTAGTCAGAGAATTATACCGGCGACACCCGGATGCCCTTGATGCTTTGGCTCGGAAAGAAATATGGGTAACGCACCGTATCACAGGCGAAGACCAGAAAAAATACGAAAAAATCGGAGAGGAATGTTATCTATGCAAACACGCCAACAATCGGAATAAACTGGCGGGGCTGCGCTATATCTTCGATGAAATAGATATACCGCAGGCTGAGCTGGTATTATACGTAGACCGACAGCCGGCTGCGGTGCCGGAACAGGATATGCCGGCTCCGGACGACAGCATATAAGAGGCCGCCCTGAGTTTTCGCTTCAGCGCAGCCCCGGTACGAAATTTCGAGAGTCGGTCTCAGTGTCTCAGTTTGTCTGCTCTTTTTTGTACTGGTCGTATGCGGCGCGCCCGGCGGCCACTACGTCGGCGGTTCCGGGGAGCTGTATCTGATAGACGGAGCCTCGGTCGGCAAACATGAGCTTGCTGTCGCCGGCAAACTGCACGGACCAGAAATCTGAGCCGAACACCGGGATAGTGTACAGTTTCCCGCACGTCGCGGCATCGATGATATAGACATGGGTCGATGTGCCGGCGGCCACTTTGCTGCCGTCCGGGCTCACGGCTACCGACAAGACCGGGTCGTCGAGGTTGATTTCGCTTCTGAACGAGTGGTCGGATGTATTCCAGAACTGCAGGTCGCCGAATCCGGAACCGGTAACCAGGAAACTTTTGTCGGGACTGATGGCAGTGGCGTTGGCATAGTTATCTCCTATCGAGATGTAGCGTCCGTTGACGTCCAGATTCTCGCCGTCGTAGCACAGCACCTGTACCGAGCCGTCGTTGGAGGCGGTGCAGAGCATAGTCTCGTCAGGCGAGAAGGAGAGGTCCTTGACGTTGCGCGAATGAAGGGTAAGTTTGTCGAGCTTTTCGCCCGAAAGGTAATCAAACCTACTGAGCGAATGGTCATTGGAGACGGTAAAGAGGCATCCGTCTTTGCTGAAATATATGTCTCTGACACTGTAGTCGTTGGTATGCAGAGCCGTGTCCAGCTCCCCGGAAGGGAAGTCGTAGAGATATACATTGCCGTTATGCGCGGCGGCAGCCACCTTTTTACCGTCGCGGTCCATACGGGCAGTAAAGACGTAGTCCGGCACATTAATGACACATTCCAGCTTCATGTCAGGAAAAGAATAGACACAGACTCTTTGCGTCTCCCCTTCCGAGGTCACGAGGTGCTTTCCGTCGTCACTTATCACGGCGGAATACATCTGATGTTCCGGAGATACTTCCACTGACATCTGCTCCATGTTCTTGAAAAGGAAAAATCTGGCCGTGACGCTTTCACTCAGAGCGGGCATGATGATATTGATGGCGGAATCGGCCAGCTGCCTGTCATCAAGATTGTCGTATAGCGTCTCTATAGCAAGCTGACGCTTGCCTTCGGCCAAATATTTACGGGCTTCGGCCATGACTTCGCCCGCGTCTCGGGCACACGAGGAGGAAAGGATACCGGCAAGAACGGCGGCAAAAAGTGATAAACAGTTGATATAGCGCATATAATAAAGATTTTTTGCAAAGTTAATAAAAATTATCAGACATCAAATAAACGAGCTTCAATCCAATAAGCCCGCTCACTTGCTTCATATTCGGCCTCCATTCTGGCTAAGTGGCGCTGCCGCTCCGCCGCAAGTCTCTCCATATAGGAACACAGCGCCGAGTCGATATTATCAGTGTGGTCGGGGTCGACGCTGACAGTGGCCCGCAGGCCGGTCATAAGCCGCAGCAGCACACGCATGGAGGGATAACTGATCAGTTCCAGTACGAGGCGGTCGTTGCCAATATAGAGCGGGAGCTGATCGCAAGAGCAAAGAGAGCTTATGGTCTCTGCGTCATAGAAATCGGTAACGGGAATCAGGCATCCGCGATACGAGAGTCCCTGCTGGCTCACTGTTGCGCGGACTACGTTGCGGGGGAAAGCCGTGACAGGAAAAGAGAGGGTGGCTCCGCGTGTCACGGCGTCGACAGCCCGGCTGACGGCAAGAGCCGATATCTCATTGATGGAGTCGTCAAATCTGGAGTCTCGGATTACATGATACCGCATGGTCATGGCCAAAGAGTCAGGATGCTCAATGGCAGAAATCAACTCCATGACAGCTGCAAAGGGGGCGCCGTCGTCCACTTTCTGCTGAAGCAGAGCCAGACAGCGGCGGCGGTGTTCCTCCGACCATTCCTTGGCCCTGTCAGGGACAAGCTTAAAGAGCTGCGAGAGGGCGCGTCTCCGGTCGAAGGCAGCAGGTGGAGCGGGGTTGCGGAAGAAATCGTCGGCATAGCCGTTCAAGCGCGAGACAAGTACGGACTCGACTACAGGCGTGTAGCGGCGGCGCATGCGACGCGAACCGGCACACAATGCGTCAATCGGGTCGTCGCTGTCAGTCTCTCCGGCCACGAAACGGCTGACAGCCATACGTGTGCGCCTGTTTATGCGGATATTGGCTATAAGGATTGCCGCCACCCCCACGCCGACTATTCCTGCGCTGATGGCACACTGCCACACCGAAGGGAGCGTCCTGAAGAGGTGTCCTACCCATATTATCAGCATTGCAAAGCTGAAAATAATCAATATATTCAATAGATTCTTCATACAACAGTTTTTTAGATAGTGTGCCGGAAAACCGGGTCTTCCGGCACACTGGGTTAAGAAAGGGTCAGCGCTCCGGAGCCGCATCAGGCAAAGTGTCAGATATTACCGGCACGGCAACTTTGACGGGAGCAATAGACTTGAGATCAATCGGAGAAAGGGAAGAGCGGCTTAGGACATAAGGCTTCTGCAAAGTTGGAAAATGGCGTTGTGTCAGTCGTTTTGCCTGCTCTTCTCTTTGTCTCTTTGATTTTGCTGTTTCACCGGCTGCGACAGCAGCCAGCGGCAGGACTGTGCGCACCCGCGGCACTTGTGGCAGTCTGACCCACGTCCGCGCCTGGCGGGAGGCGGATCCAGCTGCGCTCCGCAGGCTTCTCAGTGACTGCCGTACGGCTCCTGCCTCAAGACAGCCTGCTGTCAGCAGCAGGCACATCATAGCGATGGATTTTTTCATGACGATAAAAAAGTTTTAGTTAAACATCAGATGGGTAAGCACCCGGCGCGAATTTAGTATAGGATAACGATTTAAGCGGTACAGTACCCTAAAACATGTGCGGTGTGCGCCACAGCACTTTTTTATTTTGCTAATAATCAGACAGATGCTGAAAAACGGGCAACAACTAAAAAAGATGGTAAAAAAAGCGTCGAAAATTTGGATATGTCAAAACTATTGTGAGAGTGGATTTTTTTGACTAATTTTGAAATCCGAAAAAATAGGTATGCGAAGCCTGATTACGACACTGATATTACCGATAATTCTGCTCACACTGGGCGCCTGCGGCAGCCCGGTGCGCGAAGGGGGCGGCACTGTGCGCGGATCGCAAGCCGCAGCCCTTGATTCGGTCAGCAGCATCAGGCTCGACCGTGATTCCGCCAGGATATGGATAGGCACAGAGGGAAAATCGTTTTACAGCTACGACCTGCGCCACGGGACACTTGAACGATATTATCTGCCGGCAGAGGCTCCGGGCGGAAAAATATATGATGTGCTGCGCACGGCGGACTCGGCGTTTCTGGTGGCGGTCCGCAATCAGGCTCTCTATTATCTGGAATATGATGGTCAGAGAGGCGGCACGGCGCATGAGCCGGCCGGATTCAGTCAGATCAGTCTGCCGCCGATGGCTGCGCCCGACAAGCGGGAACATATCAGCATCTATCATCTGATGGACTGCGACAGCCTCATAGTGGCGGGCGGCTCCAACGGACTTGCCAGTCTGCCGCGACCGAAACCGGGGTCGGCGAAAGGAGACACCATGTATCTGAGGCCGGCGGCCGCTCTGGAACACCTGAGACGTGGACACAAGCAGTTTGCACAGGAAGGTCTTGAGAATGACGGCGATGCCATAATAGCCGCCACAGACCGGGGACTGTACCGCATAGGCAAGCAGAGTCTGAACGATCCGAAAGGGGCAGAACTGATAGAGGACGGCCGCTATTGGCGCACGCGCACGCATGGCGACAGTATCTACGCGCTGCGCTCTGACGGACACGGCGGGAAGGAGATAATGACATACAGCCGGACGACGGGCAAACCGGGAAAAGCACGGGGCACGGCGCCGTGGGCTATGGACATGGCTGTCTCCGGCGACAGTATAACGGCGCTGGGGCCTCAGTCGCGGTTCGCGCCGGCAGAGTATTCGGTGCCTAACGGGGTATTGACGGCAGGTGGCGAGCTATACTATATCAGCGGCGGGAAACTGCTCCGTCTGAATCAGAAAGCCGGCGCCAACGGGAGCGACGAGCAGATACGCTTCGACATGGGCCGGTATGTCATCAGCGACAAAGGGGGACTGTGGAGCAAGACAGAGGAGGGATATGAGTTCACGGGGCAAATCACGGGGTGTCCGCACATAGTGCAGGCAGCCGCCAGCCCCCGGGGAGAAGAAATATATATGGCGGCGGCCGACGGTGTGTACAAGGCTGGCACGGGACGGTTTATCTGGCCATCGGACCGGAACGCGGTCAGGATAATAGAGGTCGCGTCCGGAGACAATGACAGGATAGAGTCCGTGCTTCCCCTGGACGACGGGCAGCTGCTGGTAGGTTCGCGCAACTCACTGAGCCTTTATGACACAGAGGGAAAGCCGCTGAAGAAGTATGTGTTTATGGCCGACAGAGAACGCGGCATAACGCTGGACTCGCTTTGCGAAAGCCCGTATGTGAGGGAAATAACGTCCGGGATGCATGACGGCTACTTAATCAACACATTGAATTTCGGTATGTGGCGCCTCGCGTCGGCCGATGATACGGCGCTTTACCAGACCGGGATATATATGCCGCATCCGGGAGGCCGGGCTGAGCTTCTGCCGGCGCGTCCGGGACTGACCTGGGCGGCGATAGGCGAGAAGGCCGGCTGGCTGGCGTCGATAGTGTGCATGGCGCTGACGCTGTTCGGCATCGTACTGCTTGCAGTCAGGGCAAGACACCGGCGACAGCTGCGCAACGCGAAAAAGATAGCCTTAGGCGAATATGACCGTCTGGCCGACCTCATCCGGCAGACCGCCGAGGATAGCCGGAAAAACGGGTATGAAGCGTTTGCCATGCGTCTGAGGCCGGCATACACGAGTCTGCAGCGCTTCCTGGACGATCCGGACAATGCGGCGGCGCGCCGTGAGGCCGAGGACGCGGCCCACCGTCTGAACCGCTTCTGCCGTGACCGCGTGACGGCTGAGGTCAAGGCTCTGAGCTCTACGCTGCCCCAAACAATGCCCGAAGAAGGCGAACCCAATATATACGCTGCCATGCGTCGGCTCAGAGAGCGAGTGACGAAGTATGACGACGGGAGCGATGGAGACAATCTGAGCCTGAACCTGCGGACAGCCGGCAACATGTATGCGGCATACCGTAAATTCATAGACCGGCTGCTCTTCCTTCTGAGGGAAATGCGGGGGGAGGAAGACCGGCGCCGGGTATTCACGACCGAATATATGGAGCTGCTGTGGCGGGCAATAGTAACTCTGGACACGCATAACGTCAGGTCGGTCAAAGATTATTCGCTTTTCCACACCGAGACGGGGGAATACGGGCGTGGCAATAAGAAATACGAGAAGGTAAACGTAGGGCGGGTCACGTTCGCCGCGCTCGTGTTCCACAACAACGCGAAGCCCAAGATACTGAATGTGGAGCCGCTGTCATCCCAGGGGCGGTCATTCTATGAATTCCACCCGCAGAGCTACAGCAATAGCAATAATCACGGCAGCGTGTACAAGATGATTGCTATGGCGATGAGCCGGGAGCTGGCGCTGCGCGAGGAGATGCCCGTAGTCCACAGACGGGTGGCCGACATATTGTGGGAATATTATTTCAGCCGTTGCCACAACGACATCATAGGATTGCGCGGCGAACCGGGACAGGAGAAGTCGCTGAGTGCGGCCATCATGGCGGCGACAGTAATAATCAAAGAGAGGGAGAAGCGGGGGGAAGAAGCCGGCTGATATGACGCAGGACGCTCCGCAGACCCGGAGAGAGAGGCGCGAGAGCCATGATCTGCATCTGCTGTCGCAGCTCGTGGATAAGTTCGGGATAGTGACGGCACTGCGCGTAAGCCTGGCGCAGACAGAGGGCACGGACACCGTAAGGCTCAGTGGAGTTGATACGGTCCAGACAGAAGTCGAGATAATCAGTGCGTATGTCGGCGGCCTCGCAGGGCAATGCATCGAGCAGCGAGAGCATGAGACGCCGGCGGCCTACATGGGCTGTAGCAAGCAGAGAGTCTATCAGGCGGTCGCGGTAAGGGAGAAGCAGGTCCCTGCCTTTTCTCGGAAAATGTGTCAGCGCCCACAAGGCATTGTAGGCCGTACGGTCGTCAGAATCGAAGGCGTACGATAGCAATTCGGTCTCGCAGGAGCCTGAGCAGTGGGCGCATATAGCGCGTATGTCGCTTATTCCGATTCTGCCGCCGAGGGTAGCCTTCAGATTCATGTGCAAACTTTTTAGCGCAAAATTACGGAATTTATCCGTAATCGCCAACAGAACCCGAGAATGAACAATGAACAACCGGAGCGGGCCGGATGTTGAAATGAAGCGGGGACAATCATTCTATCCGCTGGCTGCGGGCATATCATTACGCTATATTTATTACTATGAAGCATACAGTTGAAATAAAGCGGGCCTATGACCCCGCTTCGGCCACTGACGGCTACCGCATCTATGTAGACAGACTGTGGCCGCGCGGGCTTTCGCATGAAAATTTTCATTATGACTGGTGGGACAAGGCGATAGCTCCGTCGACTACGCTTCGTGAATGGTTTCACGGCGCGGGCGTCGGAGTCTGGGATGAGTTTGCAGCACGCTATAAGGCCGAGCTGGCGCACAATCCGGCGTATAGCGCTCTGCTTGAGGCTATAGCCGATAAACCTAAGGTCACGCTGCTCTATTCGTCGCATGACCGTGAGCATAACAATGCCGCCGTACTCGCGGCAATGATAGAGTCAGCGGAAAATCAATAAATTATTAATATTATGTTGAAGACAAATTACAAATTCGGAGAGGTTTACGCGCTCGCCTCCCAGCTTACGGGCGATGACAGGAGCGTACAGTTCAAAAGTATCTTTGAGAACGCCAACGGCGGGGTGTCGCTGCTGGCCTTCAGATCGGGGCAGAAGCTTGACACACATCTGGCTCCGGCTGAGGTCATGATTTATGTGACCGAAGGAGAGGTAGAGTTTACCATGGCGGACCGCAAGCATCTGCTTCATGCCGGGGACTTCATGCTCATGGGCGAGGGGGTGCCTCACAGTGTCGAGGCCAAGACTGACGCCAGACTCGTACTCATCAAAATCAAGGCGTCTGTATAATCTGTATAAACAGCCTCTAAGTTACCGATTTTTAAACAGCCTCTAAATAATACCAAACAGAATCTATGAATAACCAGTATGATATGTTCTGCTATCAGTGTCAGGAGACTCTGCGCGGCACAGGATGTATAAAAAGAGGTGTCTGCGGGAAACTTCCGCAGACATCTGCGCGGATGGATCTGCTGCTGTATGCCGTAAGAGGCGTGGCAGCCATAAACCGCGCTCTGAGAGAGAAGAATCTGCAATCGCGTGAAGCGAGCCACGAGGTCATCGACGCTCTGTTCACGACCATTACCAATGCCAATTTCGACAATGATTCGCTGGACGGCTTCATCAGGCGTGCTTTTGAGGTCAAGGCGAATCTGGCCGAGACAGCCCGCAGCCACGGTATCAGTCTGCCTGCCCTGAAACCGGTAGATTTCCAGGCCAGCCCCGAGGAGGCAGAGAAGTACCGGGAGATTACCGGTGTGATGGCTGAGCCTGACGAGGATATACGCGGACTCAAGCAGCTGGCCATATACGGATGCAAGGGTATGGCCGCATACGCGCGCCATGCCGCCAATCTGGGCTATGAGGATGAGACGGTGTATGCCGTCATAGAGAACGCTATGGCCGAGACCGCACGCCAGGACATAGACGCAGACGAACTGCTGGCGCTGGTCCTGGCCGTAGGAAGCGGAGGTGTCAAAGTGATGGACCTGCTGGACCGGGCCAATACAGGCACGTACGGCAATCCGGAAATCACGACCGTAGACATCGGTGTGCGCGACCGGCCCGGGATCCTGATAAGCGGGCATGACCTGAGAGACCTGGAGGAACTGCTCGAACAGAGTCAGGGCAAGGGAGTAGACGTCTATACCCATTCGGAGATGCTGCCGGGGCAGTACTATCCTGCTTTCAAGAAATACGCGCATTTCGCCGGCAACTACGGCAACGCCTGGTGGAAACAGACGGAGGAGTTTGAGAAATTCAACGGTGTCTTTCTTTTTACGTCCAACTGCATAGTGCCTCCGCGCAAAGGATGCTCTTATCTTGACCGGGTGTACACAACCGGGGTGGTCGGCATGCCCGGCACACACCACATAGAGGCCGGCAGCGACGGAAAGAAAGATTTCTCGGAACTGATAGAGCGGGCGCAGCAGTGCGCTCCGCCCGAGGCAATAGAGCATGGCGCCATCACGGGAGGGTTCGCCCACCATCAGGTCATACAGCTCGCGCCGAAAATCATCGACCTGATAGAGCGCGGCAAAATCCGTAAATTTGTAGTCATGGCCGGCTGCGACGGACGCTTCCCCTCGCGCGACTATTACACGCGGTTTGCCTCGGCGCTGCCCGATGATTGCGTGATACTTACGGCCGGCTGCGCTAAGTACCGCTACAACAAGCTTCCGCTGGGCGACATAGAGGGTGTGCCGCGCGTGCTTGACGCGGGACAGTGCAACGACTCCTATTCGCTGGTACGCATAGCCCTGGCGCTGAAGGACGCGCTGGGAGCCGAAAGCATCAACGACCTGCCGATAGTCTACAACATAGCCTGGTATGAGCAGAAGGCTGTGATAGTGTTGCTCGCGTTGCTGTCACTGGACGTGAGGAATATACACACGGGACCCACTCTGCCGGCTTTCTTTACCGCCGACATACTGAAGGTGCTGCAGCAGAAATTCGGCATAGGCGCCATCTCGACAGTCGAGGAGGATATCGCCTCGCTGATAGGCTGACAGCGCGCTGCACGTGCATTATAAAAAAGGTCAGGGAGCCGGAGGGCTTCCTGACCTGGTTGTCTTACCAGGATTCGAACCTGGACAAACAGAACCAAAAACTGTTGTGCTACCATTACACCATAAGACAATCTTACGGCATCCAACCCGCAGGGGGCGCGAGCTAAAATGCGGTGCAAAATTACTGCATTTTTCCGTAATATGCAAATTTCTCTCTTTTTTTAGGACACAAAATATGCTCCGGACTTGGGGGTTGTGAAATTTTTCACTAATTTCGCGCGTTAATTCATACGTGAACGGAGAGTTTAATTTTGTTAACGGAAGCAACATATAGACTCTCTGAAGCGTTGGATTAAGGTAAACGAAATATAACTCAATATACAATTATGGATAAATTAAGCTACGCATGGGGCCTGGCAATGGGTCAGCAGCTTCATGGAATGGGTGTGAACGATATAGATGTGGAAAGCTTTGCTGACGCAGTAAAGGCTGTATTTGACCGCACTGAGCCCAAGATGCCCGTAGAGGAGGCTCACAAGCTGATCAACGAGTATCTGCAGAAACTTCAGGGCGAACTTGAGGCCCGCGCCAAAGAGGAGGGAAAGAAATTCCTGGAGGAGAACAAGAAGAAGGCCGAGGTCAAGGAGACTGCCAGCGGTCTGCAGTATGTAGTGGAAAAGGAGGGTACGGGCGCTCAGCCCGGAGCCAGCGACGAGGTCACGGTACACTATACGGGCAAGCTGCTGGACGGTACCGTATTTGACTCGTCGGTCAACCGCGGCGAGCCGGCGACTTTCCCGCTGAACCGTGTAATCCCGGGCTGGACCGAGGGTGTGCAGCTGATGAAGGAGGGAGCGAAATATACATTCTTCATCCCTTCCGATCTGGCATACGGCGCTCAGGGCGTACCCAACGCCATACCGCCCCACTCTACTCTGATATTTGAAGTAGAACTGATAAAGGTAGTAAAGAAGTAATCCCGATGAAAAGGACTATATTGATAATGAGTGCAGCCATCGCCATGACGATGGCTGCATCATCGTGCGGCGCTACGGCTACGACTTCGGAGCAGGCTCAGGAGACCGCCGCCGACGAGATAGTAGATATAGACGAGACGCCTGCCACTGTAGTAATCAACGTGGACACAACCGGATATACGACTACGGCCAGCGGCCTGAAGTATAAGAAAGTAAGCGGCCCGGCCACTACAGGCAAGCATCCGCAGGCGACCTCGATTGTAAAGGTGCATTATACGGGCAAGCATCTGAACGGCGAGACGTTTGACTCGTCGGTAGACCGCGGCGAGCCGATCGATTTCCCGCTGAACCGTGTAATCCCGGGCTGGACCGAGGGCGTGCAGCTGATGGGTGTGGGCGACAAGTATCAGTTCATCATCCCCTCCGCTCTGGCTTACGGCCCGCAGGGCACACCTGGCGGTCCGATAGCGCCGAACGAGGATTTGTATTTCGAGGTCGAACTGCTTGACGTACAGTGATTATGAAAAAGCTGACCATCGCGGGGGGCGCGCTTCTCGCCACCGTGGCTCTGCTCGGCTCCTGCAAGGGGCGCACGGCTGACTCCACCCCTACCGGCGACACAGTGGAGGTAGACATACAGAACGTCGAAATAACCGCAACCGACACTGTCCCGGCTCCCGCTCCCACCATGCCGGCGCCGGAAACGGCCGACACTGCGGTCAACGTATCGGCTGTAGCAGAGAACTCATCTTACTGACAATTCATTTAACCTAAATAAATCAATGAAACTTAAACAATTAGGAATTTATGCCGCATGCGCTCTCGTTCTGACAGCCTGTGGCGGCGAGAAGAAAAGCGCCGATGACTTCAAGGATGTCAAGCTCTCGAAAGAATCGAGCGTAGCCGACTCCGTATCGTACCTCATGGGCAACCTGATGGGTATCCAGACCCAGCAGATACTCAAGAACGATTCCACTATCGACGAAAAGTCTTTCAATGAAGGATATTACGCAGCCCTTGGCCTGGTAAAGCTCGACAATATGTCGTATAACCAAGGACTTATGATGGGTCTTCAGGCTGCCGGCCAGCTTGCCGACATGAAAGCCAACTACGATATCCAGACTTCAATCGATGCTTTGGCCAGCGGTTATGCCGCCGGTGTCAAGGAGAAGACTGACGAAAGCACGATGATGAAGCTCCAGACTCAGGCGAGCGCAGCTACCGACCACGCCATGTCCATAGCCAGCGCCAAGGTGCTTGACAAGTATGCCAAAGGCAAGAATTACAAAAAACAGGGCAACACCTACTACAATATCAAGAAAGCCGGAGACGGCACTCAGGTGTCCAAAGGCAGCCAGACCGGTGTGAAGCTGCGTCTGTTTGATACCAAGGGCAAGGAAATCATGCCCGGCTCGGGCGATCAGGCCAGCCCCGTCACTGTCGGCCAGTCTCCGATGCCTATGCTGGACGCCGTGCTTCCTCTGGTAAAAGAGGGCGCTTCATTTGAGATTCTGACTACAGGCGCCGAGGTCTTCCAGGGCCGCACGCCTCAAGGTGTCAAGCCGATGGATGTCTATGTGATTTCTGTAGAGGTAGTGCCCTACACTGCCGAACCCGCGCCGATGCCCGGCGCAGGCGCCGCAACCGGAACTCAGGCAGGCGCAGCCGCTCCGGCCCAGGTACCGGCCAACACCGATATGTAATCGAGACATACGTACCGTAAAGTACCGCAAGGCCGCCGTTTCCGACAGGGAAGGCGGCCTTTTTCATGCCAAAAGGGCGGCGTGGGCGAATCTGTCAGTTTGCCATGAATCCAAAATGCCTATTTCCATGAAATAAGACCATGATTTCAAAGGGTATAAAAAGGGCAAATGTTAAAAAATATAGAAATTTGCAATATTTTTGGGATAGGAGTGTTGGATATTGGAAAATTATGTGTAAATTTGCAGACCAAACAAGCCGGAGCATAAGGCCATAACAGCCCGGCTTCCAACCCAAATCTATTATAACAAAAACAAAACTCATTAACTTTAACCTTTTTTGACAGAATACAATCATGGCATTAGACAAAATTGACAATCTGGACAGAACTATCCTGAACATCGTGATGAAGAATGCCCGCATCCCGTCGAAAGATGTGGCTATTGAGTGCGGCGTTTCCCGGGCCGCCATCCATCAGCGCATACAGCGTCTGATAGAGATGGGTGTAATCACAGGTTCCGGCTACAACGTAAACCCCCGTTCGCTCGGCTATAATACATGCACATACGTAGGCGTGAAACTCGCACGCGGCTCCATGTACCGCGAGGTAGTAAAGGAGCTTGAGAAAATCCGCGAAGTAGTGGAATGTCACTTCACTACCGGCCCATACTCCCTGCTCATCAAGGTATATGCCAAAGACAACCAGCACCTCATGGAGCTGCTCAACAATTATATCCAGCATATCCCCGGTGTGACCGAGACCGAGACACTCATCTCTCTGGAGCAGAGCATCCGTCGTCAGATCGACGTGAAGGTGGAAGGCCCGCTGCGTACGCGCCACAACCGTCGCCAGCCTGTAGCCGAAACCAACGACTGACACTACGGCGACACCGTACAATCGCACAATACCCGTCCAGGCCCTGTGATACGCCGGCGCCTGGCCGGGTATAATTTTTGCTATTATCCCGACGTTAAGTAAGTGGCCTCAGACACTTACTATCGATTTAACCTATCTCTTAAAAGACAAAGATGATGAAGAAATACATGTACTGCGCTCTGGCAGTAGTACTGATGGCGCTTACGGCCGTGCTGTTTTTCTATCCCGACGACCTGGACGGGCGGGCGCTGCAGCAGCATGATATGCAACAAGGCATAGCCAACGGCCAGGAGGGCAAGGAATTTCACGAAAATACCGGAGAGACGACACGCTGGACCAACTCCCTGTTCTCCGGTATGCCCAATTTCCAGATTGCGCCCAGCTATGCCTCGGCTCCGCTGCTCAACTGGATAGCGCAAGCTTATCAGCTATGGCTGCCGGCGCCTGCCAACCTGCTGTTCATCATGATGACCGGCTTCTTCATCATGGGCCTGTGCATGCGCATGCGCTGGTATGTGGCCTTGTTCGGCGCAATAGCGTGGGGCTTCTCCACATATTTCATCATCATCATCGGAGCCGGCCATATATGGAAATTCATCACTTTGGCCTACATACCTCCCACATTAGGCGGAATCTGGCTGTGCTACAGAGGCAAATATCTGGGAGGCACAGCTCTGGCGGCTCTGTTCGGAGCGCTGCAGCTGATGTCCAACCACATCCAGATGACCTACTACTTCTGTTTCGTAATCCTTGCTCTGATGGCAGCCACATTCATCTCCGCTTTCAAGGCAAAAAAACTGAAGAGCTGGGGCATAGCCACCGCATGCCTGACCGGAGCCGCCATACTGGCCGTAGCCGCCAACAGCGCAAGCCTATACAATACGGCGCAATATGCCAAAGAGACGGTACGCGGCCGGGCAACTTATCTGACCTCGGGCGAACAGGCTCCTGCCCAAGGCGCCGACTTCGACTATATCACAGCGTGGAGCTACGGCGGCGACGAGACAATGACTCTGCTCGTACCCAATGCCAAGGGAGGCGCCACACTCAAGCCCGTCGGCGGCATGAATATGCCTAAAAGCCTGACTGACCTGCCGGAGAGCGCCGACACCGGTCTGTCGTATGAAGAAAACCAGGTGGTAGGCCAGTTCAACCAGTATTTCGGAGACCAGCCGATGACCAACGGACCGGTATATGTCGGAGCCTTTGTGCTGGCTTTGGCCGTGCTGGCCATGTTCATCTGCCGCGGACCGCTGAAGTGGTGTCTGTTTGCCGTAAGCATACTCTCCATTCTGCTTGCATGGGGGCATAATTTCGAGTCACTGTCACGCTTCTTTGTAGACTATTTCCCAGGCTACGACCGATTCCGCACAGTATCCAGCATCCTTGTGATAGCCGAGTTTACCATACCTGTGCTGGCCATGATGGCTCTGACGCGCATCATAGACATCTGCACCGGCCAAGCCGTGCCGGCCGACGCCAGGCAAGCGGCACGCCAGCGCGACGATCTGGCTCGCATCGCATCCTACGTCTTCGGAGCATGCGCGCTCCTATGCGCATTGCTCATGGCCTTCCCCTCGCTGATGGGCAACGGACTGTCTGTGGCCGAGACCGAGCAACTGCGCGAAGCCGGCATATTCCAGGCGCCGGAATACGCGGGTATCATACAGGCCGTCAAGGAGCTGCGCCTCGGGATGGTACGCTCCGACGCCCTGCGCTCGCTTATCTTCCTGCTGTGCGGCTCCGCAGTGGTATGGCTCTACATCAAGGGCACACTGCGCAACGTCCACGCTATGGTCGGCGCGGTACTGGTAATATGCCTTGTCGACCTTTTCGCCGTCAACAAGCGCTATGTCAATTCCGAGAATTTCGTGGACGAGGCTGCTTCAGAAGCCAGCTTCGAACCCAATTCTGCGGACATAGAGATACTCAAAGACAAAGACCCCAACTTCCGCGTGCTTGACCTTGACGGATTTGCATCGGCACGTTCGTCGTATTTCCACAAAACCATCGGAGGCTACCACGCCGCGAAACTTACCCGATACAATGATCTCATCGAAAAGCAGATATCGAGGAACAACGAAGGGGTACTCAATATGCTCAACACCAAGTATATCATGGGTCGCGCCACCGATGCCCAGGGTCAGCCCGCGCTCGACCCAGCAGGCAACGAGGTATGGATGGCGCAGAGAAATCCCGGAGCTTTGGGCAACGCCTGGTGGGTAAGCGACCTGCGTTATGTTGCCGACGACAATGCAGAAATGGCGGCTCTCGACAGCCTCAACACCGCCACCACGGCGGTAGCCAACAAGCAGTATGCCTCCGTCCTGGGCAAAGCATCGGCTGACTCCACCGCCACTGTCAAGGAAACTTCCTACGCTCCCAACAAGCTGACTTACCGCACACATTCCGCCAAGGATGGCGTGGTTGTGTTCAGCGAGATTTATTTTCCCTGGGGCTGGAAAGCCACCATCGACGGCAAAGAGGCGCCGATATCGCGCGTCAACTACGTGCTGCGCGCCTTGCGGGTGCCGGCCGGAGACCACGACATAGTCTTCTCATTCAATCCGCAGAGTCTTGCCGTGACCAACTCGCTCAGCGTGGCCGCAGTCATAGCGATCTATATCATCATGGGCGCGGCATTGGCGTTCTGGTTCGTATCCGTGAGAAAAGCGCGGATGACGCCGGCCGAACAAGAGGAACTGAAGTAAAGCAAACAATAGTGATGCAGCCCTTTTCATCCATATCGGCCGGCTACCGCCGCTGGCGCCACAGCAAGGGATTCGGCGTACACTCTCCTTTCGCCTACCGGTTTGTGCGCGACGTGGTGTCGGCAAAGGGCTGCTACTATGCTTCAGCGCGGCTGTCCCGGCTTATCGACGGCCTTCCCCGCGCCGCCCGGCGCGAATACTCCATGCTGTTCCGTATGGTGGCACGCCTCGCGCCGCATCATATCCTGCTGAGCGAAAGCGCCGACAGGCGCCTGACTGAATCCCTGCGTCTGGCAGACACCCGCGTTACCGTCGCCACCTGCGGCAGCAAAACCCGCGGTTCTCTCCGCACCATGACAATATTGACTTCATCGGAGCTGCGGCAAGACATGCCTGCCCATCTGCTGGACAGCGGCAATATGCTTGTAATAAGAAACCTGCGTGTCTGTCCCGCCGTGCTGGACGAAGCTATGAATCAAGTCAGAGGAGGATGGATTTTCGCCGATAAAGACATTGCAGTAATCATAAGCGACGATGCCGAGCGTCTGAACTATACCGATATCCGCATGATATGACAGACAGACCTCTGCGTCCTCTGACCGACATCGACAAAACGGTTACCGACTTTACCGACTACCTTCTGCTGGAGCGCGGATTCAGTCCACATACCCTGGCGGCCTACTCTACAGATGTGCGCCATCTGCTCACATATCTCGACGAGCGCGGCATACGCCTCGAGAGCTGCCGCCGGGCAGACATCGAAGGATTGCTGTGCATAATCCACGACATGGGCATAGGCACCCGCTCACAGGCCCGCATGCTGGCAGGGCTGCGGGCGTATTTCCAGTTTTTACGCATGGAGGGCTACATAGCCGATGATCCCGTAGAACTCATAGACGCTCCTACGCGCGGCACACGTCTGCCCGATGTTCTGACCCGCGAAGAGATTGACACCCTGGTGGCCGCCATAGACATGACCAAGCGCGAAGGCCGGCGCAACCGAGCCATAGCCGAGACTCTGTATGGCAGCGGACTGCGTGTCAGCGAACTGGTAAGCCTGCCGCTGGGGCATGTCAATCTGGAGGAGGAATACCTGATAGTCGACGGCAAGGGCTCCAAGCAGCGCATGGTACCGCTCTCTCCCGTCGCCGCAGCCGAAATTCGGCTATGGCTTGACGAGCGTGCCGACCTCCCCGTCATCAAGCCTGAAAGCGGACATCTTCTGTTTCTCAACCGCCGGGGAGGCGCTCTGTCGCGTATCATGGTCTTCTACATCATACGCGATGCGGCTGCCGCCGCCGGAATTACCAAGACCGTAAGCCCCCATACACTGCGCCACAGTTTCGCCACCCATCTGCTCGAAGGGGGCGCCAACCTGCGTGCCATCCAGGAGATGCTCGGCCACGAAAGCCTCGCCACCACCGAGCTTTACGTACATCTCGATCGCTCGCACCTGCGCAAAGAGCTGCTGCTTCACCACCCCCATTTCCGCCAACACGTAGACTGAATATGCGCCAGTCTTCACAATTTTAATCCGGAGACTTGGACGGACAGCATTTTTTTTCTAATTTTGCGTTACATTTGGCGACTATGCCCCATAGCGGTCCGGTCCGCCGGCTCTTATATATACGTACATTCTTATGAAACGCTTTCCATACATACTGACACTGTTGGCCATCTTCTGTACTCCCGTAGCCTTCGGCGCTACACGTGAACAGATGGATAAGGCCAAGGCAATAGCTTACAAATACTGTCTGCGATACATGAACAATGGGTCAGGGTACCTCGATGACAAGAATCCCGGCTCCACAGCCGACCTGCAGAGCGTACTCAAAGAAAAGGAGAAAAACAATCTCCGCACCCTGCAGCAGATTTCCATCCCGCCGGAAAGTGAATACTCAAAGTGGGACAAAGAGCAATTCAACAAGTTCTGGAAAGACACCTTCTTCGCCAACAAGACCCTGCAGTTCAACGCCAAAGGAGCGTGCAAAGCCAAAGCTGCGGCTGAAATAAGCAAAATAGCCGTAACCGTTGCCGAAACAAAACCCGAACCGGCGGACCAGCCGGCCGAGACAAAGGAGCAACAGCCGGCTACAACAGAAGAAAAGAAAACTGAGGAGCGGCAGACTGCGGAACAGCCGGCCGAGGATCCTATGTCCACTCTTGTGGAGGTACCGGCCGATACCGCCGTGGAAGCCGTAGAAGTGCCGGTAGAGGCCATCACGCCCGCCGAAGTGGAACCGGAGAAATCCTCATCAAATACATCGGCCATCATCATACTATGTGTCCTCGTACTCGTTGTGGTCGGTCTCGTAGCCTACGCCCTCAATGTCATGAAGCGCAACAGAGCGCGTCAGGCCGAGGATTACGACCGTCGTGACGAGGATGAATACCGCGAGCGCCAGGAACGCCACGAGCGGGACGAACGGCGCCGCTTCCAGCCTGAACGCCAGCCACGCGACAGCCGCGCATACACGGTACAGTCAGACCCCGAGGAGGAATCGCCTTTCGCCGCATACTCCGCTTACAGCGAGCCTGCTCCGGAGCCTGCCGCCCCGCGCCGCGAGACACCGCGTTCGGCCCGGGACCGCGAGATAGAACAGCTGCGCGCCGAGGTCGAGAGCCTGCGCGAGCAGCTCGGCGAGGCACACACGCGCCGCGCCACCCGCTATACCCCCGGCAGCCGCACACAGGGTCCGGCCCATATCATTTATCTGGCCCAGGCCAACCTCGACGGTGTGTTTGTGCGCGCCGACGCCCGTTACAACCCCGGCAACTCAATATTCAGACTCGTTACCACCGACGGCGTGTCAGGTTCATTCTCCGTCATCGACAACGCCGCCGTCCACGACATGGCGCTATCCATGCCGCAGGACTTCCTGGCCACAGCCTGCTACGGACGCAATCTGCAGAATACCCGCGGCGTAGACGCAATCATCAACGAGACCTCGGGTACAGCTATCTTTGAAGACGGCCGCTGGTACGTGACACGCAAGGCACAGATACGTTATTCGCGTCAGGCATGAAGGTAGCCGAGACTCCGCTTATGAAGCAATACGGCGAGATGAAGCGCAAGCATCCCGACGCCGTACTTCTGTTCCGCGTAGGAGACTTCTACGAGACTTTCTGCGAGGATGCCGTCACGGCATCGGAAATCCTCGGCATAACCCTGACACGCCGCGCCAACGGCAAAGCTATGCACGTAGAGCTGGCCGGGTTCCCCCACCATGCGCTCGACACCTATCTGCCCAAACTCATCAGAGCCGGCAAAAGAGTAGCCATCTGCGAGCAACTGGAGGACCCGAAGCTGACCAAAAAGCTGGTAAAGAGAGACATTACCGAGCTGGTAACACCCGGCGTCAACATCAGCGACTCAATCCTGACCGGCAACGAAAACAACTTTCTGGCCGGAGTATATTTCGGCGTGAAAAATACCGGCGTTGCCTTTCTGGACATCAGCACGGGAGAATATCTGTGTGCCGAGGGAGACACCGACTATATCGACAAATTGCTGTCAGGCATAGCGCCCAAAGAGCTACTCATAATGCGCGGCATGCGCCAGCGCGCCGAGCAGACATTCAAGGGCAAGTATTTCCTGTTTGAACTTGACGACTGGATTTTCACACGCGACGCAGCTGTAGAACGTCTGCTCCAGCATTTTGAGACAAAAAATCTGAAAGGCTTCGGTGTGGACCGCATGCCCGACGCCATTATCGCGGCCGGCTCGCTGCTCCATTATCTGGACATCACACGGCATCCCGACATAGGCCATATTACCTCGCTGAGCCGTATCGACGAAGACAAATATGTAAGACTCGACCGATTCACTGTGCGCAACCTGGAGCTGGTGCATCCGATGGGGGAAGACGGCAAAAGCCTCATCGACATACTCGACAAGACAGTCTCGCCCATGGGCGCGCGTCTGCTGCGTCGCTGGATACTGTTTCCTCTGCGCGATGTCGATGCAATCAACGGGCGCCTGGACGTAGTGGAATATTTCTTCCGCCACCCCGACACGCGCCATGCCCTGCGTGACCGTATCGAGACTGTAGGAGACCTGGAGCGCATCGTCTCCAAAGCCGCCGTAGGCCGCGTCACGCCACGCGAGCTCGTGCAGCTCAAGAATGCTCTGCTGGCCCTGCAGCCCGTAAAGCAGCAGTGCATGCTCAGCTCCTGCGCCGGTCTGCGCCGCCTGGGCGACCGCATGGACCTGTGCGACGAACTGGCTGAGACTCTGGGCCGCACGCTCAACGACGATTCCCCCTCGCAACTATCACGAGGGAATTTTGTGAATCCCGGTGTCGACAGCGAACTCGACGACCTGCGCGACATAGCCACCAATGCCAAGCGCTATCTTGACGAGCTTGTGCAACGCGAAATCCAGGCTACCGGCATATCATCGCTCAAAGTCAGCTTCAACAATGTATTCGGATATTACATCGAAGTGCGCAATACCCATAAGGACAAGGTCCCGCCCGAATGGATACGCAAGCAGACCCTGGTCAACGCCGAACGCTACGTGACACCCGAACTCAAGGAATACGAACAGAAGATTCTCGGAGCGCAGGAACGGATATCCGAACTTGAGACCCGTATCTTCAACGATATGGTGCACCTCGTCGGCGAGCATATACGCGCCATCCAGGCCGACGCCGCTGCCGCGGCCCGCATAGACTGTCTGCTCTCCTATACCCAGGCGGCAGAAGACTACCGCTATTGCCGTCCGGAGGTCAATGACTCGATGCGCATACAGATTACCGAGGGGCGCCACCCGGTAATCGAAAGGCGGCTGCCCCCCGGCGAACCGTACATATCCAATTCGCTGACACTCGACTCCGACACCCAGCAGATAATGATGATTACGGGTCCCAACATGAGCGGCAAGTCAGCCCTGCTGCGCCAGACCGCCCTGATTACCCTCATGGCGCAGGCCGGAAGCTTCGTGCCGGCCGATGCCGCCAGCATCGGTCTGGTAGACAAAATATTTACTCGCGTGGGAGCGTCTGACAACATCTCCTCCGGCGAGTCGACATTCATGGTCGAGATGAACGAGGCCGCCTCTATCCTCAACAATATGTCGGCCCGCTCACTCGTGCTTTTCGATGAACTGGGACGCGGCACCTCGACATACGACGGCATATCCATAGCCTGGGCCATCGTGGAGCATATACATCAGAACACGACGGCCCGGCCCAAAACCCTCTTTGCCACCCATTACCACGAGCTTAACGAGATGGAAAAGCTCTACGAGCGCGTGGTCAATTACCATGTGGCCGTCGATGAGCGCGACGGCAAAGTGATATTCGTCCGCAAATTGCGCAAAGGAGGCTCCGAACACAGCTTCGGCATACATGTAGCCCGGCTGGCCGGACTACCCAAAGGCATAGTCCGCAGGGCTACCCAGGTACTGTCGCAACTTGAGCAGGCGGGAGCCAAAGGCCCCGATGCAGTCGGCAATGAAGCGGCGCCGCGCAGCGGCAAACCGGATACAGGAGCTCTGTCGCCCGGAGCCGGGGGAGCCGACGGCTACCAGCTTTCTTTCTTCCAGCTCGACGACCCTCTGCTATCACAGATACGCGACAGCCTGCTCGGCCTGGACATCGACAACCTTACCCCTCTGCAGGCGCTCCAGACCCTCAACAATCTGAAATCCCTGCTGACGGGTAAATAATTTATTGTATTTTCAAACCTTTTTACATACAACTGCGTTTAACATATACTATGAAACAAAAATACTAATAATTAAACAAGGATAATATTATGAAAAAGATGTTACTTACAGCCGCTCTTATAGCCGGCGGTCTTATGTCCGCGAATGCGCAACAGGCTATGGTACAGCCCGGTTTCTTCGACAACTGGAGCATAGGCCTTGACGGTGGCGTTACCACCCCCCTCAACCACGCAGCTTTCTGGGGAGACATGCGCGGTGTAGTGGGCCTCAACCTCAAAAAGCAGATCACACCCGTATTCGGCCTCGGTGTCGAAGGCGCATGGGCCGTCAATACTTCCTCCTGGCGCGGCCAGATACACAGCACTACAGCTTTCGACAGCCAGTATGTAGGCGCGTTCGGTAGCGTGAACCTGGTCAACCTCTTTACCCCCTGGGGCGAGGAAAAGAATCACGTATTCGATGTCGAGGCTGTACTCGGCGCCGGCTGGGGACATAAATTCGAGAACAAAAACGTTGTACCCGACTGGAACTACTTCGCTACAAAAGTAGGCCTCAATCTGAACTTCCACGCCTCCGACCGCGTGACCATCGCTCTCAAGCCGTCGATCACATGGAATATGAGCGACGCCGGCGTCAACCAGTCTTCCGCCGCATACAACGTGAACAAGGCGACATTCAACCTTATGGCCGGCGTAAGCGTAGCCCTCGGCAATGGCTTCACTTATGTGAATCCCTACGATCAGTCAGCTATCGATGCCCTTAACGAGCGTGTCAACGGTCTGCGCAACGATCTCGGAGTGGCAGCCGCAGCACTCGCCCAGTCCGAAGCCAACAATGCCCAGCTCGCCGCCCAGCTCGCCGAATGTCGCAACAAGGCTCCCGAGGTTATCAAGACCAACACCGATCAGCTCTCCACAGTACGCTACGTGAACTTCGAAATCGGCAAAACCAACATCACGGCTTCCCAGATGCCGAACGTTGCCGCTGTAGCCTCTTACCTCAAGAACCATCCCAAGAGCAAAGTTGTCATCAAGGGTTACGCAAGCCAGGACGGCCCTGTAGATGTCAATATCCGTCTGGCCAACGAGCGCGCTGCATCAGTACGCAACACACTTATCAACAAGTACGGCATCGCAGCTGACCGCATCCAGGCAGAAGGCCAGGGTATCGGACACATGTTCGAGGAGGAAAGCTGGAACCGCGTAGCCATCTGTACTCTTGACGAGCCCGCAAAGACCACTACCGTAATCAAGAAATAAAACACATCGCCGATATAGTGTTGACTTATGAATAATTAACACTTATTTAGCCCTACATAGCCGAGCGCCGGAATCCAGTTGACGGATTCCGGCGCTTTTCTGTCTGCCGCAGAATCAGAGGCTGAAGGAAGCCTCTGATTCTGATTTTCCACCATTTTCAGAGCCGGAAACAGACCGATATTGCACACTTCAGATTTTTTTGTGCAGATTATAGTACTTTTATAGCGGAAAAATTTCCGTATTTCAAAAATAAGTGTTTACTTTGCACTCTGAAAATTGAAGAAAAATTTATAACACTAAACTTTTAGAATTATGTCTGAAATAGCATCTAAAGTAAAAGAGATCATTGTTGACAAGCTCAGCGTAGACGAGAACGAAGTAATTGAAACAGCTGAATTCAGCAAGGATCTCGGTGCCGATTCCCTGGACACAGTCGAGCTCATCATGGAGTTCGAGAAAGTTTTCGACCTGACTATCCCTGAGGAGGAAGCAGAAAAGATTGCTACCGTAGGCGACGCTATCGCTTACATCGAGGCTCACAAGAAGTAAGACATCCCTTTATCCCACAGCACTTGCAGGGCGGCGGACAGATGAGAGGCCACAGGCGGTATATCCGTCAAGCCTCGTCGTCCGCTCCTCCGCATACGCTGTATTTATAGCCAGACCTTTATGGAATTAAAAAGAGTAGTGGTTACCGGCCTCGGCGCCCTTACCCCCATCGGCAACAGTGCGGCCGAAACATGGGAGAACGCACTTAAAGGCAAAAGCGGCGCCGGCCCTATTACCCATTTCGACGCTTCTCTGTTCAAGACTAAATTTGCCTGCGAGGTAAAAGACTTCAACCCCGCCGACCACTTCGACCGCAAGAAGGCTCGCCAGCTCGACCTGTACGCCATGTACGCGCTGGTAGCAGCCCGCGAGGCTGTGGCTGATTCGGGTATCGCCGGCGAAGGCGTGGACAGGAACCGTGTCGGCGTAATTTTCGCCGCCGGCATCGGTGGTCTCCACACTTTTGAAGAGGAAGCGGGATACTATGCCAAAAACGAAGCCAGCGGCCCGAAATACAACCCATTCTTCATCCCCAAGATGATTGCCGACATCGCTGCCGGACACATCTCTATGGAATATGAGTTCCGCGGTCCCAACTTCGGTACTGTATCTGCCTGCGCATCTTCCAACAACGCTTTGGTCGACGCCTTCAATTATATCCGCCTGGGATACGCCAACGCCATCGTGGCCGGCGGCGCCGAAGCTGCCGTCTTCCCCGCCGGCGTAGGAGGGTTCAACTCCATGAAGGCTCTCTCGACCCGCAACGATGATCCCGAAGGCGCTTCCCGCCCCTTCTCCGGTTCCCGAGACGGATTCGTGATAGGCGAAGGAGCTGCCGCGCTCGTCCTTGAAGAATATGAGCATGCCAAGGCTCGCGGCGCGCATATTTACGCAGAAGTAGTAGGCGGCGGTCTCAGCGCTGACGCTTACCATATCACGGCCACCCATCCCGAAGGACTCGGCGCCTGTCTGGTAATGGAGAACGCCCTGAAAGACGCCGGCATGAAACCCGAGGATATCGACTACATCAACCTCCACGGCACCTCGACTCCCGTAGGAGATATCTCCGAGGCCAAAGCCATCAAGAAAGTATTCGGCGACCACGCTTACAAAGTGAATCTCAGCTCCACCAAATCGATGACCGGCCACCTGCTCGGCGCAGCCGGAGCTGTTGAGGCGCTGTTCTGCGTGAAAGCCATTACCGACGACATCATCCCCCCCACCATCAATCACGTCGAGGGAGACAATGACCCGGAGGTGGACTACGACCTCAACTTTACCTTCAACGAGCCGCAGAAGCGCACCGTGAACGCTGCCCTGTCCAACACATTCGGATTCGGCGGACACAACGCCTGCCTCATAATGAAGAAATTCAAAGACTGAACCGCGCACGGCGCCATCAAGCAATAAGGCTCCCGCAGGCTGTCACGTCTGCGGGAGCCGCTGCATTATAAGTCTTTCTAAATCTTATAAATCATACCTGATATGGACATATATGACAAAGTGCGAGACATGCTTGCCGCCATCAGCGAAGGAGCGCAATACGCCGAATGGAGCGGCCACCTGATACCCGGCGTCGCCGTGATGGGCGTGCGCATCCCGGCCATGCGCCGTCTGGCACGCGACATCGCCTCCGGAGACTGGCGCGGTTACCTCACGGAAGCCCAGGCCGCTTCCCGGCGCAGACAGGCAGCCGGAGAGATGGAATTTATGGAAGAACGTCTGATGCAGGGACTGGTACTCGGAACTGTCAAAGGACTGCCCACACCGGAATATCTGGAGTTGACGGCAGCCTTCGCTTCCCGCATACAATCCTGGGCCGAATGTGACTCCTTCTCCATAAGCGAATCCCGAAAACGCATAGAACGAGACGGGGAGACAATATTCAGTTTCCTGCAGCGGTTTGCCCGCTCAGAGCGGGAGTATGAGGCTCGCTTCGGCATAGTCATGCTTATGAAATACTTCTGCACGCCGCCATATATAGACCGCCTGCTCGACGAACTCAGGACATTCTCCCACTCAGGTTACTATGCACGCATGGGAGCAGCCTGGGCCTTGGCCGAATGTTTTATAAAATTCCCCTCGCTGACCGAGCCGCTGTTCCACAATGCGGCTCTTGACAGCCAGGTCCGCCGTATGGCCGTGCGCAAAGTCTGCGACTCGCTGCGTGTCTGCGACGACGCCAAGCGGCGTCTGCGTCAATCATTGGCCTGACGCGTTGGCAGTCTGACGATTTTTTGCTAATTTTGCACCGTCATCGCAGCCCCCGCTCCACGACACCGCTCCAAAGCGCGCCCGGCTGCCTCTAAAAATTACTGATATGGCTAACACTCTCACATTTACAGATTTCAAGTTTCCCGGCCAGCGTAGTCTCTATCACGGCAAAGTACGTGATGTCTACGACATAGATGGCCGTTATCTGGTAATGGTCGCTACGGATCGCATCTCGGCATTCGACGTGATTCTGCCTAAAGGCATACCTTTCAAGGGACAGGTGCTGAACCAGATAGCCGCCCAGTTCCTTGATGCCACCACCGACATCTGCCCCAACTGGAAAGTAGCGGTGCCTGACCCGATGGTAACCGTAGGCCTGCGCTGCGAGCCTTTCAAAGTCGAGATGATAGTACGCGGGTACCTTGCCGGCTCGGCATGGCGCGAATACGCTGCCGGAGCACGCGAAATCTGCGGAGTGCCCCTGCCCGAAGGGCTGGTGGAAAACCAGAAACTACCCCGCCCCATCATCACTCCCACCACAAAAGAGGATGAAGGCCACGACCAGAACATATCGCGCGAGGAAATCGTAAGCCGCGGCATAGTCAGCAAGGAAGACTACGAGAAAATGGAGAAATACGCCCTGGCCATATTCGAGCGCGGCACCGAAATGGCAGCCCGCCAGGGTCTTATCCTTGTCGACACCAAGTATGAGTTCGGCAAGCATGACGGCGAGGTAATCCTCATCGACGAAATCCACACGCCCGACTCCTCGCGCTACTTCTACGCCGAAGGCTACGAGGAGCGTCTGGCCAAGGGAGAGCCTCAGAAGCAGCTTTCTAAAGAGTTTGTGCGCCAATGGCTCATCGAACACGGCTTCATGGGCAAGCAGGGACAGCAGGTGCCGGAGATGACGGAAGCATACTGCCGCGAAGTCAGCGACCGCTACATCGAGCTGTACGAACACATCACGGGCGAGACATTCGTACGCGCCGAAGGCGACGACATCGAGGCCCGCATGGAGCATAATATCCTCTCATGTCTGGCTGATCTCAGCAAATGAACCCCGAACAGATAAATCCATACGGCGGCGGGGGCGACAAGAGCAGACAGGTAGAAGCCATGTTTGACTCTATCGCCCCCGCCTACGACTTTATGAACACGGCGATGACTTTCGGTATGCATCGCCACTGGCGCGACAAAGCCCTCACGATGCTGGCCGACCGTCTGGCCGATATGGCCCGGTTCGGTTCAGCCGCGGCTCCGCTCCGGCTGCTCGACGTAGCCTGCGGCACCGGCGACGTCACATTCCGTCTCTACGATATCCTCGGCCCCGGAATAGAGATAACAGGCGTAGACCTGAGCGCCGGGATGCTTAAGATAGCGCGGCAAAAGCTGGAGAAGACAGATGCCGGACGGCAGAAAGCCATCAGCTTCAGCCAGGCCGACTGTCTGGCTCTGCCATACGCCGCTGACACCTTTGATGCCGCTACGGTAGCCTACGGCGTACGCAACTTCAGCCGTCTGGCCGACGGCTATGCCGAGCTGTACCGCGTTCTGAAGCCCGGCGGCGTCCTGTGCGTCATAGAGCTATGCGAACCCGTCAATCCCCTGATGCGCCAGGGATACCGCATGTACGCGCGCCATATCATCCCGGCCATAGGCCGACGCATAAGCAAAGACTCGCGGGCATACAGCTATCTGCCCGAAAGCATCGCCGCGTGCCCGCATCGCCAAAGCATGGCCGCGCTCATGAAGTCCGCCGGCTTTACCGACATAACCTGGCGCGCACTCTTTCCCGGAGCTGTAGCCATCTATCTGGCCACCAAACCACTCTGAACGGCTAACCTATTAGTCCAATCAGGCAGGTTGGTCCAATTAGCCCAATTAGTCTAATTGGGAGGCGCCTTCGCGATTCCGACCGGGAATGTAAGTCACTGAGATTTGCCGGATTGAGATTTTTTTTGTACTTTTGCAGCTTGATTGGAGAGGTGGGGCGCGACGCTGAGCGTCTGCGTTTCAACCTGATAATCAGCCTACTTGAAATCAAATAACTTCTCGTATAGTGGATACTAAATACATTTTCGTCACCGGCGGCGTGGTTTCCTCCTTGGGCAAGGGCATTATTTCCTCTTCCCTGGCACGTCTGCTCCTGTCGCGCGGATACCGTGTGACCATTCAGAAATTCGACCCGTATATAAACATCGACCCGGGCACGCTGAACCCCTACGAGCATGGAGAGTGCTACGTCACTGCCGATGGCCACGAGGCCGACCTCGACCTCGGTCACTACGAACGCTTCATGGATACCCAGACTTCCAGAGCCAACAATGTGACCACAGGCCGCATCTATCAGAGCGTCATCGACAAGGAGCGCCGTGGCGACTATCTGGGCAAGACGGTACAGATTATCCCGCACATTACCGATGAAATCAAGCGCAATGTCAAGCTGCTGGGAAACACCGGCAAATATGACTTCGTGATTACCGAGATAGGCGGCACCGTGGGCGACATCGAGTCCACTCCCTATCTGGAAGCCGTACGCCAGCTCCGCTGGGAGCTGGGTCAGAACGCTCTCTGCATCCACCTGACCTACGTGCCTTACCTGCGTGCGGCCAAGGAGCTGAAGACAAAACCCACGCAGCACTCCGTAAAGCTGCTGCAGGAGGTGGGCATCCAGCCTGACATCCTCGTACTCCGCACCGAAAAGGAGCTGCCGGCATCCATGCGCCGCAAGGTGGCTCAGTTCTGCAACGTTGCTCCGGACGCTGTTATACAGAGCATCGATGTGCCTACCATCTACCGTGTGCCGCTGACCATGCACGCCCAGCACCTCGACGAGATTGTGCTGCGCAAGATGGGTATCGAGCCGCAGGGCGAGCCCGATCTGGAACGCTGGAACCACTTCCTGGACAAGATAGCCGGCGCCGAGAAGGAGGTAAAAATAGGCCTGGTAGGCAAGTACGTGGAGCTTCAGGACGCCTACAAGTCCATCAACGAGAGTCTCTTCCAGGCCGCCACATACCTGGACCATAAGCTCGCGCTCCACTATATCCACTCAGAGAAACTGACCGCCGCCAACGCCGACGAGAAGCTGTCGGGCATGGACGGCATAATCATAGCTCCGGGATTCGGACAGCGCGGCATCGAAGGCAAATTCAACGCTCTGAAATGGTGCCGCGAACACGATGTGCCCACCTTCGGCATCTGCCTGGGCATGCAGTGTATGGTCATCGAGTTCGCCCGCAACGTGCTGGGCATGGAGGATGCCAATTCCACCGAAATGGACACCAAGACTCCCTACAACGTGATAGATCTGATGGAGGAGCAGAAAAGTATCTCCAACATGGGAGGCACCATGCGCTTAGGCGCCTACGACTGTGTGCTTCTGCCCGACTCCATCGCCGCCAAGGCCTACGGAGCCACCCACGTGCGTGAGCGTCACAGACACCGCTTTGAGTTCAATGACGAATACCGCGAACGCTTCGAACAGGGCGGCATGAAGTGTGTAGGCGAAAACCCTGACACGCACCTTGTGGAAGTTGTGGAGATTCCCGGCAAGCGCTGGTTTGTAGGCACACAGTATCATCCCGAGTATCAGAGTACAGTGCTGCATCCCAACCCGCTCTTCCTGGACTTCGTAAAAGCTGCCATAGCCTACGGCGAAGAAAAAAATAATCAACTCTAAACACCTCTTACCCCATGGATAAGAAGACTTTACAGGGTCTGGTCCTGATAGGGCTCGTATTTGTGGTGTTCATGTGGCTCAGCCCCAAGCAGGACCAGCAGCAGACACCCGCGCAGCAAAGCGCCGAGACCGAAAGTGTGAAGGAAGCACAGCAGGAACTCCCCGCCATCCTCTCCGCGCAGGAGATAGACTGGATTAAAGAGAATATCAAAGACAACGGCGTGGCCTCCGGGGGCCGCGGTCTGACGCTGGAAGGAGAAGGCTACTGCCTGACCCTGAATTCCGACACGCTTGACGGCACTATCGATGTGGGCGGCAAGAGCCTCAGTGTCAGAAGCATCGTGGCCGGCGACACGGCCATAGCGCTGCCGGACCGCCGCATGGCCGTCAGCCGTCTCAATGACATCAGTTCCGGAGTAGCCCGCTACGGCCGCTTCGCAGCCTTCACTCAGGGCAAAGCCGAGACCATCAGCCTCGCCAACAAGGCCATGGCTCTGACTTTCTCCACCAAAGGGGCGGCCCTGACTCGCGCCGAGCTCAATGACTACGACACCGAGTACAGCCCCGATGAGACCAAAAAAGTGAAGCAGAAGGTGGTGCTCTTCGACCACGGCACCAACCGGATGAGCTTTACCCTCCCCGTCAAGGGCGATGTGAAAACCTCCGACTTGTATTTCAGTCAGATAGAGAAGACCGACACTTCAGTCCTGATGGGTCTGAAGTTCGACGGCGGGGCTTACTGGGGCATCCGCTACTCCATCCGCAAGGGGGAGGACTACGTACTCCATATCGCTATCGAGCAGAAAGGCATGGACAAAGCTCTGGGTTCCAACGTCACAGAGCTGGGCGTAAACTGGAGCCAGGCGCTGCGCCGCCAGGAGAAGGGCCGCATGTTCGAAGAGCGTAACTCGGCGCTCTACTATAAGTTCGACGGCAGCGATGTGGAAGACCTCAACGCCAATGCCGACGATGCCCGCGACCGTCAGGTCAAGGTCAAGTGGGTAGGATTCAAGAACCAGTTCTTCTCGTCCATTCTCATAGGCAAGCGCCCGTTCAACAACGTCGACATGACATCCGTGGTTCTCAACAAAGACAACTATGGCCCCGAGTCGGATGTCTATCTGAAATACATGACTGCCACAGCCACTGTAGGCGACTACAAATGGAACGACCCGAATCCGGCAAGTTTCGATCTCTTTCTCGGCCCGAACCTCTATCCGCTGCTCTCGTCGATGGACGACCGCGTAGCGGGCGGCGAAGACCTTGACCTGACCCGCGTCATACCGTTAGGCTGGAGTCTATTCCGCTGGATAAACACCGGAATCATCATACCCGTCTTCAATTTCCTCGGCTCGTTCGACTGGAACTACGGTATCATCATTCTGCTGCTGACCGTCTTCATCAAGATAGTCCTGTTCCCGCTGACCTACAAGAGCTACAAAGGACAGGCCAGGATGCGCGTGCTCGCGCCTGACATCAAGGCCATCAACGAGAAGTACCCCGGCCAGGAGAATGCCATGATACGGCAGCAGAAGACCATGGCTCTGTACAACAAGGCCGGCGCCAATCCCATGGCCGGCTGTCTGCCCCTGCTGCTGCAGATGCCCATCCTGTTCGCCATGTTCAGCTTCTTCCCCTCCTGCATCGAGCTGCGTGGCCAGAGCTTCCTCTGGTGTCATGACCTCTCCGCTCCCGACGCCATCATATCGTGGAATACCCACATTCCTTTTGTCTCCGATTACTTCGGCAACCACATATCCCTGTTCTGCCTGCTGATGACCGTGACCAACATCATCTACACCCGTATCAACATGCAGACACAGAGCGCCGGCACCCCGGGCATGAAGTGGATGATGTACCTGATGCCGGTATTCTTCATGATATTCTTCAACAACTACGCCGCCGGCCTCAGCTACTACTATTTCCTGTCGTTGCTCATCACCATCGGCCAGACCTACGCCATACGCCGCTGGGTAGTCAACGAGGCAGACGTACGCAAGGCTATGGCCGAGAACGCCAAGAAGCCTAAGAAGAAGAGCGGCTTCATGGCCCGCCTTGAAGAAGCGCAGCGCCGCCAGCAGGAGATGCTCCGCCAGCAGCAGGCTGCCAAAGCCAAAGCTCAGTCCAAAGGCAAAAAGAGATAATCAGCTCTCTTGCTCCCCATAATCCATACAGCCTCGCATCGGAAAACCGATGCGAGGCTGTATGGATTATTATTGTATATGTCTCTCTGTATTATTTGCGGGTCGCCTTACGGCGGGCGCGGGGCTTGGCGGGAGCTTCATCCTGCGCTTTCATTATAGCCTGTGCGTCGGCCAGAGTGAGAGTGGCGCCTTCAGTGCCTTTGGGCAGCTTGTAGTTCACTGCCTTTTTCGCGCCTTCGGGTTTATAGGCCAGATAAACGCCGAAACGGCCATTGAGGACCTGCAGACCGGGCATCTCGGGGAATTCCTTCACTATCTTGTTGGCATCATCGGCACGCTTCTTCTCTATCAGGGCCTGCGCCTCCTCTATCGTGATGGTCTGCGGCGCAAGGCCGGCAGGTATGCTTACAAACTTGCCGTCGTGGCGCAGGTAAGGGCCGAAGCGGCCTATGGCGGCAACTACGGGCTTGCCCTCAAAGTCGCCTACGGCGCGAGGCAGCTCAAAAAGCTTCAGAGCCTCCTCCAGCGTGATGGTAGCGACACTCTGACCGTGCTGCAGCGAGGCGAACATCGGCTTTTCGTCGTTGGCCGTGTCGCCTATCTGCACCATGGGGCCGAAGCGGCCTATCTTGACGCTCACGGGCTTGCCCGTAGCAGGATCGGCGCCGAGCAGACGCTCGCCCACCTTGTGCTCCATACGCATGGCGTTGGTCTTCTCTATATCCGGATGGAAGCCTGAGTAGAAATCGGCTATCTCCTTGTCCCAGCCGAGGTTGCCCTCCGCTATCTCGTCAAATTTCTCCTCTATGCGGGCCGTGAAGTTGTAGTCGAGTATATCAGGGAAATACTCAGTCAGGAAATCGTTGACCACCATGCCTACATCGGTCGGTACCAGGCGTCCCTTGTCAGAGCCGGCGGTCTCCGTCTCGGTAGTGGCCGAGATACCGGCCGGAGTGAGCGTCAGCATGCGGTAGGAGCGTGTCTCCCCCTCCTTCTCGCCGCGCTCCACATAGTCGCGGCCCTGGATGGTGGATATCGTAGGCGCATAGGTCGACGGACGCCCTATGCCCAGTTCCTCCATCTTACGCACCAGCGATGCCTCGTTGTAGCGGGCAGGCGGCTGTGTGAACCGCTCGGTGGCGGTAACCGACTCCATGCCCAGCGCCATGCCGGGCTCCAACGAGGGAAGCGTCTGTGACTCGGCGTCAGGCGCGGCATCGCCGTAAGCCTTCAGGAAGCCGGAAAACTTCACTACCTCGCCGTGGGCCACAAAGCGCTCGGGGCGTGTGGAAGGAGCTATCTCCACCGTAGTCTTCTCTATCTGCGCGTCAGCCATCTGCGAGGCAAGCGTGCGCATGCGTATCAGCCGATACAGCTTCTGCTCCTGCTGCGTACCCTCTATCGACACCTGGTCTATATACGAGGGGCGTATGGCCTCGTGAGCCTCCTGCGCTCCTTTCGACTTGGTATGATAGTGACGCACATGCAGATAGCTGTCGCCATAAGTCGACGTTACCAACTGCGATATATCTTTTATGGCCAGCTCGGAGAGATTGAGCGAGTCGGTACGCATATACGTGATAAGACCGGCTTCATACAGCTGCTGGGCCACTCTCATGGTCTGGCTGACAGTGAAACCCAGACGGCGCGAAGCCTCCTGCTGTAGCGTCGAGGTAGTAAACGGCGGAGCCGGGGCACGCTTCAGGGGCCTGACACTGACGTCGGCCACGCTGAACGAGGCCAGCCGGCAGTCCTCCAGGAAGCGCGAGGCGGCCTGCTCGTCGGCCAGACGCGTGTTGAGCTCGCTCTTTACCGGCACGGGGCTGCCTGTGGCGGCAAAACGGCCTGTAACGCGGAAATATGGCTGCGGCGTGAAGTCGCGTATCTCTTTCTCGCGTTCGCATATAAGGCGTACGGCCACGCTCTGCACGCGGCCTGCCGAAAGCGCGGGCTTGATTTTTTTCCACAATACTGGCGACAGCTCAAAGCCTACGATGCGGTCCAGCACGCGGCGCGCCTGCTGGGCGTTGACCCGGTCTATGTCTATGTCACGCGGATTCTCTATAGCGTGAAGTATAGCCGGCTTTGTAATCTCGTGAAACACTATGCGGTGGGTGTTCTCGGGCTTTAGCTCCAGCACTTCATACAGATGCCAGGCTATGGCCTCCCCCTCGCGGTCTTCATCGGAAGCGAGCCAGACTGTATCCGCCTCTTTGGCGGCGGCACGCAGCTTAGACACCAGATCCTTTTTCTCGGCAGGTATCTCATAGACCGGGCGGAACCCGTGGTCTACATCTATGCTGAAATCCTTCTTGCGGAGGTCGCGTATATGGCCGAAACTCGACATCACGCGATAGTCTGCTCCCAAGAATTTCTCTATTGTCTTGGCCTTGGCCGGAGACTCCACTATAATCAGATTCTTCATTCCTAATGCTACAAAGCTGTTTCAGACCGCAAAAGTACAAATATTTTTAAAAAGCAGTCGAAAAAACGCTGATTAAAATTTCCTTTCACTTCATATAAACTATTAAGCCTGCTGAATTGTTCTAATACCAAAGGCCGCGTCACACCGACGGGTCTGCATCGATACGCAAATGTCATTTAATATGGAAATACTATGAAACCAGTAAACTACACACCGGCCGACAGGTCGCTGAAAGGCACTGAGACACTGAAAAATCTGGTGGCTTCATACGCTGCCGAATCCATGGCTTACAGCAGATACACGTTCTACGCCGCCCAGGCCGACAAGGAGGGTTATCACGAGGTAGCCTCGGTATTTGCCGAAACAGCCGCCAACGAGCTTCATCACAGCAAAGTATTCTTCAAATATCTGGAAGACGGCGCCGAGGTGCCTGTCGGACTTTCCATTCCCGCCGGAGTGATAGGCAACACCTCCGACAATCTTCTGCAGGCCTCGCAGGAGGAAGAGAGCGAGGGTGTGGTAGCATATACCAACGCCGCCGCCAAGGCACGCGAAGAGGACTTCCCTGACGTAGCCGCCCATTTCGAGGCGATCGCCTCTATCGAGATGCGTCACAAAAAGCGTTTCGACCTGCTCCGCAAACTTGTGGACAGCGGCACTATGTGGAAGCGCGAGAAACCTATCAAATGGCAGTGCAGCGTCTGTGGATATATCTACGAGGGTGTCGAGCCTCCAAAGCTGTGCCCCGCCTGCAACCATCCCTACCAGTATTACCGGCCTGAGGAGACAGATTATTAAGAAACACATCTTATCAAATATTCTTCTGTCCGTAAAGACGCGTCGCCGCCGGCGATGCGTCTTTATTACTATGTGTCAGAGGCTGTAGGAAAATATCATCTCTCTGACCGGCGCACATAAAAAATAGGGCATGCCCTCGCGGTCGACCCTATCTTTAGTTTTTACCTGCCGGGAAGTGTTGCGGCTTCCCTCCAGGCCGGTGCAAGCACCGGTGTTTACCATTATTTAACCAAACATTGTAAAACGCACGACCCATAATGATCATGCGGCGTTATCCGAAAAATCACTTCTCAGAGTCCCGCTGATTAACCAAACATGCTGTCCCGAGTTCTCACGAACATCCAGGGGACCTAATTCCTTTATATCTTCAGCGGTACAAGACCGCTGCGTCCATTTCCAATACTTATATTCGCAAAGTTATCAAAAAAAATATTAATATCCAACTTTTTACACTGGAAAATTTATCCAATTTGCCGCGCAAACCGGATAAACCACTATCTTTCAGACATTTGTCACTGTCAATTATTTTTCAGCTGCCCTTTATTCCTCCGGTGGCGCGACATACTCGTACGCTCCAAGCGTAGGTTTGCCGTCGCGCAGACGGAAAACGCCGTCCATATCGTAGCGTATGAACGGGAAGGCATACGCCGGATCGCCGGCGCCTATGGCCGGGGACTCAGGCTTCACGCGGTAATTGAAAATATAATCCTCGCGTACTGTATAGAAGAGCGGATCGGCTCCCCACAGGCAGCTGATAAAGTTGTCGTCATCTTTGCCCTCGGACCGCAACAGGACGTAGCGCATGAATACCGACGAGCCCTTCAGATCCGGCTCGTTGATGTCGGGCCCCATGCCGTAGATTATACTGTTTTCAAACTGCGCCTGCATCAGTGGGTTGGCTGTATCCTCGTCCTGGTCCGGCAGCAGATGGTAGAGACCGACGATGGACTGCCACGGAGCCGTGAAAAGGTAATAGTTGGAGAAAGTACACTGACTGAAGTCATGGATTCCGCCATGCAGCTCCACCACGTGGCCGGCTGCCTCGGAGAAAACGCTGCCCCAGGCGTCGACGGCCGCATACTTGCTCTTCAGAGCCGAACCCTGGGAATTGTGCAGCCAGCTGTTGACTATAGTCAGCTTCTTGCGCGACAGATCGCTGCACGAGTCTACGACCAGGCCATGCACCGTAGAGCGCATATCGACGTACTCCAGACGGTTGCCGAAGCTCTCGGGAGCGATGGTTACCCCCTGCCACTGGCCGGCCAATATGTCGTAACCCACGTCGGGCAGCACATTGTCCAGGCGGTCGCCGCGCATATCTATCATACGGCCCGGCTCGCCTACAGCCTCAAGAGTTCCTCTCACGGTAAGCGAAGCCTTGTCGTGGAACAGCAGCTGCACTCCCGGATCCACGCGCAGCGTGGCGCCGCGCTCCACCACAAGCGAGTCGAAGACCACGATGGGGCGCTCGGCCGTGAGCCGCATGTCAGAGGAAACACGCAGGTCGCGCAGACGGGTCACGTTCTGCCCCCATGCCTCAAGCTCCACCTGCTGCGTCACTCCGTTGGTAACAAAGACTATGGCGTCACGCGACAGCAGGGGCTGATCGTCGGGGCTCAGCGGCAGTTTGCACTCCACGAATATGAATATCGAGTCCTCTCCGCGTATCTCCACGTTGCTGAATACGGAGCCGCTCTGTCCGTCCACATTCATCGAGAAGCGCGAGTCCGGCTCACGCATGCTGATAGAGGAGATATTGATGGATTTCTTGGCGCGGTTATACACCTTAAGGCGCGCCGTAGGCGTACCTAAGTCGGTAAACACAGTGTCGAAACTCAGCGTGTCGGTGGAAAAAGCGAGCAAATCTGAGCTGGAGACGGTAAAATCATCTTCTATGCAGGAGCTGACGGTTAAACCTACCGCCGCTATTATGGTCAAAAGTAAATAACGCATCTGCTTCATACAATTTAAACGCCCGTTCGCGGTTAATATTATATATACCTGTACAGAACAGCTCACACATGAAATATATGATTATCGCCGGCGAGGTAAGCGGCGACCTGCACGCCTCGCGGCTCATCACAGCGATAAGACAGATAGATCCTGAAGCCATATTCCGGTTTTTCGGCGGCGACAGGATGGCCACAGCCGCCGGCATGGAGCCGGAAGTGCATTGCGACAGCATGAATGTCATGGGCTTCAGCGAGGTACTCCGCCATCTGCCCGCCCTGCTCGGCCATCTGCGCCTGGCCCGCCATCTGATGGAAGCATTCCGGCCGGATGCCCTGATTCTGGTCGACTATCCGAGTTTCAATCTCAAGCTCGCAAAGACGGCCCGCAAGCTCGGAATACCGGTACACTACTTCATCTCGCCTAAAATATGGGCCTGGAAGGAATGGCGCGTGAAAAGTATAAAGAAATATGTCACGGCCATGTACTCCATCCTTCCCTTTGAGGAAGCGTTCTACGCCCGCCACGGCTACAAAGCCACATACGTGGGGAATCCTTCGGTCAAGGAGATGGACGACGTGCTTGGCCACATCCCGCCTGTCCGCCACTTCCTCGAGCGCCACGGCATTGACGACAGCCGCCCCATCATAGCGCTGATACCGGGCAGCCGGCGCAGCGAGGTCAAGAACAATCTGCCGCTTATGATGCAGGCCGCCTCGCGCTTCCCCGAGTGCCAGATAATAGTCGGCGGAAGCAGTTCCATACCCATGAAATATTACCGCCAGGTGGCTCAGACACAGGGACTCAACGTAGTTTTCGGAGCTACCCACGTGCTGATGAAGCATGCCCGCGCCGCACTTGTCACTTCGGGCACCGCCACACTGGAGACGGCTCTGCTCGGCACGCCGCAGGTAGTATGCTACAGGGCCAACGGCCGCAAGCTGTCATACAAAATCATGGAGAAACTGCTCAAAGTAAAATATGTCAGCTTACCCAACCTCATAGTCGGCAATGCCGTGGTGCCCGAGCTGCTCGTACATCTCTGCACGGCCGACTCCATAGCGCGTCATCTCAGCCCGCTGCTGCAGGGCAGCCCCGAGCGCGACGCCCAGCTGGCCGGATACCGCAAAATGCGCTGGCGCCTTGGCTCGGCTATAGCCACCGACTACGCCGCCACTCTGATATGCGGTTCGCTCGGTCTGAATATCCCCTTGGAGATATTACGTCCGCAGACGCAGCCCGCAAGCCGCCCCAAACGAAAAAAACGCAAACCCGCCCCTCAGAATGAAAACAGTCAGCAACAATAAACCTGTAAGGATACTTTTCGTGTGCCTGGGCAATATCTGCCGCTCGCCGGCGGCCCAGGGTATCATGCAGTCGCTCGTGGACGAAGCCGGACTGACTGACCGCTTTATGCTGGATTCGGCCGGAACCTATGGCGGTCACGCCGGCGACCTTCCCGACAAGCGCATGCGTGTACACGCCTCTCGCCGCGGCTACGACCTTACCCACCGGTCGCGCCCCATCCGTGAGGGCGATTTCGCCGATTTCGATCTGATTGTCGCCATGGATGACTCCAATTACGACACTCTCAGGCACTTGGCCCCGACGGTAGAGGACGAGCGGAAAGTAGTCAGAATGATAGATTACTGCCGGCTGCATCCATATTATTACGCTGTGCCTGACCCCTACTACGAGGGTGCGAGTGGATTTGAACTGGTGCTGGACCTGCTTGAAGACGCCTGCGCCGGGTTGCTGGAAAATATCCGACAAAAAGATAATACATAAAGACTATGAGACATCGATTTTTAGCAGCCGTCGCCCTTGGCACGGCTCTCGGCGCGGGAGCCGCCACTCCCCCTTCATTTCCCGGCGGAGAAGAACAGATGCAGGATTTCCTGAGCAAGAACATCCAGTATCCGGCGCGTGCGCAAAACAATGGCATAGAGGGAGTGGTTCAGCTTACGTTTACCGTCGGCCCTGACGGGCGCATAGGCAAAATCAGCGTCGAGCGTCCGCTTGACCCTGATCTGGAAAGCGAGGCTGTCCGCGTGGTGCGCGCCATGCCGGCATGGGTGCCGGCCACCGATGACAACGGCGCCCCGGTCAGCCAGAGCGTCTCGCTGCCCGTCAAGTTCCGTCTCCCCGCCGAGTGACCGGGCTACTTGACTGACTGGCGGATAGCGCGGTGGCCGAAACGGCAACGCAGGCACTCGCGTGCCTCGCAATAGTTGCGGCGTATCTGAAGCAGTCCCTGGCTCTCCAGTGCGTTTGCGGCACATATACCGGCTGTCTGTTCCCAAAAGCGCGTCACTGTATTGCGCTCCGGGGGCAACGCCATAAGCAGGTCCTGAGCCATCTCCTGCATCTCGGGAATACCTCGCAAGGCTCCATAGGCATAGTACAGCGGAGGAGCCGTGTTGAGAATCAGCGTACGCGCCATGTCGGCGCTAAGCGCGTTGGGCGCCGGGCGCGCCGCAGCCACCGAGAGACTGTAATGCTGCGACCAATAACCGTCGAAGCGGCACACGAACAGGTCGGCGAGACTGTCCACATCGCCCTTGCAATCAAGCATGCGGCTCATCAGGCTGCCCATGTCGGCGGTCAGCCGCGCCAGCAGGGCTATGCGCCGGCAGGGGGAATTGCCGGGGCGCGTGCGACTCATCTTCCATATATGCGCCGGCAAGGGCGTAAGTGAATATTTGTGGGCAAGAAAGGAATATTCGTCGGCAAGCGAAAGCGCGTATGTATCGGAACGGTCGATGTCGCCCAGCAATCCCGCCTGTCCCAGCAAGAGGGCCTCAAGCTGAAAGAGGCTGTCGGAATGACGCGCGGCCACGCTGACAGGCACGCATCGCGCCAGTTGCTCAAAAGGCTCTCCATTTAGTCCGAAGCCTAAAGCCCGCGCTATGGTAATAAACGTAGTCTGACTCCAGTCGCCGTTGGTGTAGCGCAACGTCTCCTCTACGCGGCGCGCCTTGGCCGTAAGCCGCTCCATCGCGGCTGAGTCTATCCAGTCCGCCAGATGCAGGCGGGACAGCTCCGGCAACCACTCCTGGCAACGCAGGGGGCGGGAGCTCTCGCTGAGCATACGGTAGCGCGAAGCTATCTCGGCGTCGAAAGGCAGATGAAGCTGAGGAATGGCGCTGCCGTCCGTACGGGTTATAGCAGAGTCGTTTACACCGACCACATGGAGAATCACACTATCGTAGGCACGGTCACGCCGGTGTCCGTGGCGGTGCCAGTCCGATGCCTTAAGATGCAGCTCTACATTGCCAGCCCACAGAGTGCCGTCTATTTCCAGCTTGGCGTTGAAGAAATCCGGGCCGGAATCGGTATTGAGCCGTCCTGGGTCTATAATGCGCAGAGCGCGCCCGTCGGTCAGGCGCTTGTCGGGCGAACCATAGAGCCGCCACTGCCACAGATATTGCATTATCTTCTCCACGAGGGTCAAAATTACAAAAAAGCGGCAAGATTAATTGTTAAAAATATTTAAAATATATAATACTAACCCTTTCTAATGCGCAAGAGATGACGAGGTATGAAATTTTTTGGCTAATTTTGCAATGTGTTTTTCATAGTATTAAATTAAGATTAAGGTTTCGGCAAGGCTCTTTGTGAAAAGAGCCTTGCTTTTTTTAAAGGAGGGAAAGCTTAGTCTGATTAGCCTAATTGGTCTAATTAGTCTAATTTGACCTATTGGACTAACCTTCCGGCAGCTATATAAAGAGCGCCTCCGCGGCCTTGGGCCGGGAGGCGCTCTTTATATAGCTGCCGGGCTATAGGTATCAGCGGATTACCTGCTTTGACACCTTGCCGCCCTGCTTTACGATGCAGATGCTGCCCTTCACAGGCTCGGCTACGCGTACACCCTGCAGAGTGTAGTACTCTTTAGGAGCGTTGCTGTCAGCCTCAAGGCCGGATACAGAAGCATCATCAGATGTGTAAACGATTGTGAAATCTATGGAGTCCTTGCCTCCCTTGAAGTTGATAGCATATTTGCTGTCGAACTTTACCTGCTCTGCAAGACCCTCACCGAAGCACTGTACGGAGAAGCCCATGTGATCGCCTGCTGTGCCGCCGGCCACGCCTGGTGTGCCGTCCTTCTCGTCTTTGGCGGGGACAGTGACATTCCATGATGTACCGGGAGCGCAGCTGCCGAAGCACATGGAGAATTGAGGAGTATCTACACCTGAAGGCACACTGTTGTTGTTATATACCTCTTTGTAAGAGAGGACACCGAGGCCATTGGCCTCAGTCCATTCTTCAGAAGTATTGTTCTGAATCTTGATAATCAGATCCGCGTCAATTTTATCCAGACTCATGCCTAAGCTTGGGTAGTCGATATGCTCGATTACGGGCTTTACGGTAATCTCGTCGCCATTCTTGACTTCGAAGAAGGTTTTGCCGTGGTCAGTGGAACCGTAGAATACGAAATCCTGAGCCGATGCACCCAGTACACAGGCAGCGGCACAAACGGCGGAAAGTAAAAGTTTTTTCATATAATATTCTGTTTTTATGTTATTTAAATATTCCTAAAACGACACCTGATCTGTCAGAGCCGCTTTACCGTGCAAATTTACTGAAAAAATCCGTCTGCCACAAATATTTCCGCGAGAATGATTGAAAAAATAATTACTGAAATTTTTCCGTAATCAGAGAGCGTATATCGAAACTTTTTTGTAATTTTGCACTCAGATAGAGTACGCGGTTTGACGCGATTAAAATATACGAGTTATTTATCTACATTTCAACGGTTTGCGTTTTAACATCTTTTCGCACCATAAATGAAAACAATAAAGCCGCTGGATTGTTTATGAATGTAGTTAAGAAAATTTTATTCCAACAATTATAATCCATTATTATTATGGCAGAATTGAACCTTAGCCAGTATGGCATCAAGGATGTGAAGGAGATTATCCACAATCCCTCCTACGACGACCTCTACAAGTATGAGACAGACCCCTCTCTGACAGGCTTCGACAAGGGCCAGGTAACCGAGCTGGGCGCTGTGAACGTAATGACAGGCGAATACACCGGACGTTCGCCCAAAGATAAGTATCTGGTAAAAGACGCTACAAGCGAGAACACCGTATGGTGGACTTCCGAGGAATATAAGAACGACAACAAGCCTATCACTCCCGAAGTATGGGATCAGCTCAAGGAGAAAGCTGTCAAGGAACTCTCTGACAAGGTACTCTACGTGGTAGACTGCTACTGCGGCGCCAACCCCGCCACCCGCCTGAAGGTACGCTTCATCATGGAGGTGGCATGGCAGGCTCACTTCGTGACCAACATGTTCATCCGTCCCACCAAGGAGGAGCTGAAGGACTTCGAGCCTGACTTCGTAGTGTTCAACGCCTCCAAGGCCAAGATGGAGAACTACAAGGAGCTCGGCCTGCACTCCGAGACTGTAGTTGCCTTCAACCTGACCGAGAAGGAGCAGGTGATCATCAACACCTGGTACGGCGGCGAGATGAAGAAGGGCATGTTCTCGATGATGAACTACTTCAACCCCCTGCGCGGCATCGCCTCGATGCACTGCTCGGCCAACACCAACATGGACGAGACTTCCACAGCCATCTTCTTCGGCCTCTCCGGCACCGGCAAGACCACTCTGTCTACCGACCCGAAGCGCAAACTCATCGGCGACGACGAGCACGGCTGGGATGACGAGGGCGTCTTCAACTACGAGGGCGGCTGCTACGCCAAGGTTATCAATCTGGACAAAGAGAGCGAGCCTGACATCTACAATGCCATCCGCCGCGACGCCCTGCTGGAGAACGTCACTGTAGACGCCAACGGCAAAATCGATTTCGCCGACAAGAGCGTGACCGAGAATACCCGCGTGTCCTACCCCATCTACCATATCGAGAATATCGTGAAGCCCGTGAGCAAGGGCCCGGCCGCACAGCAGGTAATTTTCCTGAGCGCCGACGCTTTCGGCGTGCTGCCCCCCGTCAGCATCCTGACTCCCGAGCAGGCCAAGTATTACTTCCTCTCCGGCTTTACCGCCAAGCTGGCCGGCACAGAGCGCGGCATCACCGAGCCTACCCCGACATTCTCCGCTTGCTTCGGCGCAGCCTTCCTGAGCCTGCACCCCACCAAGTATGCCGAGGAGCTGGTAAAGAAGATGGAGAAGAGCGGAGCCAAGGCTTATCTGGTCAACACCGGCTGGAACGGCACTGGCAAGCGTATCTCTATCCGCGACACCCGCGGCATCATCGATGCCATCCTCGACGGCTCGATTCTCAAGGCTCCGACCAAGACTATCCCCTACTTCGACTTCACTGTTCCCACTGAGCTGCCCGGCGTGGATCCCAAGATTCTCGACCCGCGCGACACTTACGCCAACCCCGGCGAGTGGGACAAGAAAGCCAAGGAGCTGGCCGAGCTGTTCATCAAGAACTTCAAGAAGTTCGAGCACAACGAGGCAGGCAAGGCTCTGGTAGCCGCCGGCCCCCACATCTGATCAGGCAAACGATAATTTCAATACACGAAGGTGTGTGTCAGAGCTTCTGGCACACACCTTCATTTTTTGCCGGTTGAAAGCCGGGCGTCAGTCGCGCTTATAATGGGGCATGTCGACGGGAATGACCATGGAGATTTCCACAAGGCCGGCTATCTCGCCGCTCTCGTCGCGCCAGGGGCTCTGGTATATCATCTTGCGCAGGCCGCCCTTCTCTATGGTGTAGGCGTTGCTGTGACCCTCGGCAAGCATAGAGGCTATGATGGAGCGCGAACGGTCGCTATGGCAAGGCAGCAGACTGCGGCCGCGCATGTCGCCGTAGCTGGCGAAGGTCTGGCGCGCACGCTCGTTCATATATAAGACCGTACCCTCTTTGTCGCATACGGTAACGGCGCAATTCAGTCTCTCGGCCCAGCTTACTTCGGGTATATCCTTGATTTCCATATCGCGGTATAATTTAAAAAAGAAAACCGACGCTGATTCCGCAGGGAATAGCATCGGCTTGAGATTTTAAGTTGATCTCGTCTGTTCTGTGACTTAGGCAGCCTTGTTAGTGTCAGCGGCGGGAGCCTCAACAGCGGGAGCAGCCTCAGCAGCTTTGTTAGTGTCGGCAGCAGCAGCGTTAGTGTCAACGGCGGGAGCCTCAACAGCGGGAGCAGCAGCAGTATCAGCAGCGCTGTCAGTAGTAGCAGCAGACTTGGAGCAAGATACGAGGGCTACAGAAGCCAGAACAGCGAGAGAAAGAACAATCTTCTTCATTTTTTCTTTAAGATTTAAAAATAAAACAATAAATTTTGCTATCAAAAACGATGCAAAGTTAGGGGCTTTTTTTGTACCCACAAATTTTTAGCCTAAAAAAATGCGTCAGAATCTGTTTTTTTAGCACTTTAACATCTGAAATGTTAATTTTATTCATGTTTTTAACATTTCATGGAGACTTTCACGTATATAAATAAGAGTCCGATTCCGTCGGCCGGAGAGTACGGCTGAAAAAAACAAACGAAGATTATGCGCGTTTATAAAAATATCATTACTTTTGAAGTCCGAAACTGTATCACGACATGAAGAAAGGTCTATATCTGCTGCCATATATCGCGGGAGCCGCCTGCCTGGCCGGGCTGCTCCACTCGTGCGCAAGCATGGGCAATCCCTCGGGTGGCGCGCGCGACGAGGATCCGCCGCGTTTCGTCAGGAGCAATCCCATGCCCTATGCCACCGGAGTGAAGGGCAACCGAGTGGAAATAGAGTTCGACGAGCTGGTAAACGTCAAGGACGCTTTTACCAATGTCGTAGTCTCGCCTCCCGACGCTTCCTCTCCGCGCGTTACCGCTTCAGGGCGCAAGATATATGTACAGTGGGAGGACACTCTGCGTTCGGGCACGACTTACACCGTGGACTTCGGCAAGTCTATCACTGATGTCAACGAGGGCAATCCGCTGGGCAGCTACAGCTTCACGTTCGCCACGGGCCAGACCCTTGACTCGCTGCGCATCGCAGGGGTGGTGCTGGACGCAGCCACTCTGGAGCCGCAGCAGGGCATGCTCGTCGGCGTACACCGCGCCGACGCGCCGGACACGGCGTTCCGCACCCTGCGCTTCGACCGCGCGACCAAGACCGACGACCGGGGCCGCTTCGTCATCCGCGGTCTGAAGGCCGTCCCCTACAACCTGTTTGCCCTCGGCGATCTCAACAACGACTACCGCTGGGACAATCCGGCGGAGCTGATAGCCTTCTACCCCGTGCCGGTTACTCCTTATGCCGAGCAGGGAGAGACGGCAGACAGCATCTACAATCCCTTGACAGGGGCGGTGGACAGCGTTGTCAACCGGCGGCGCACCGTCTACAAGCCGGACAATCTGCTGCTCTCGGTCTTCGATATCGGCTATAAGCCGCAATATCTGGCTAAATATGAGCGGCCCGATTCGCTGCGTCTGCGCTTCATACTCAATGCCCCGTCGGCATCCATACCCTTTCTTTCGCTGCCGGACTATATACCGCAGGGGCAATGGTACGTGGCAGAGCATACAGCGCATAACGACACCGTGACCTATTGGCTTACCGACCGCCGTCTGATAGCGGCCGACTCGCTGCGCGTGGCCGTGACGTTCGACCGCCACAACAAGGAGCGCGAGCTGGTAGCCGGCACTGACACTGTGCTTATGACGCTCCCCCGCCAGCGTGCGGCGGCCAAACCGAAGAAACGCACCCGCAAACAGATTGAGCAGGATTCCATAGAAGCCGAAAAGCTGCGCTGGCTTCCCGTCAGGGCCGAAGGGTCAAGCCGCCTGGACGTACTCTCCCCCATAGTATTCGAGACGGAAGAGCCGCTTCTGAGACTCGATACGCTCGGAGTGCATCTGGAGGTACGTACCGACACTGTATGGGAGGAGATGGCTCTTCCGGAAATAAAGAGTGACACGACTGGCAATCTGCGCCGCTACAGCCTCTCGCTCGGAGAATGGAAGTATGGCGCCGGTTACCGCCTTACTATCGATTCGCTGGCTCTGCAGGGGCTTACAGGACGCTACAACAAGACTCTGACTCAAGACTTCACCACTAAGAAGCGCGAGGACTACGCACTGCTCAATCTGCGGCTGATTCCGGACACGATACAGGGCTATGTCGAGGTGCTGAACTCCTCCGACAGTCCTGTGGCCCGCGCCTGGGTCACGAACGGCGCTGTCAGCTTCCCCTATCTGGCGCCGGCGGACTACTACGTGCGCTTCGTGGCTCACCGGGGCGACCGGATGGAGTTCACTCCGGGTGACTACGACAAAGGTCTGCAGCCCGACGAAGTGTACTACTACCCGGCCATGATAAGTCTGAAGCGACACGACCGATCGGAGCAGTGGGACCTGAACGCCAAACCTGTAGACGCGCAGAAGCCCGATGCGATTAAGAAGAACAAGCCTGAGCGCAAAAGCACGGGTAAAAAGAAGAAAAACAACGAACGCCAGGAGACGGAGCAAGACGATTTCTTCGACGTGAGCCGCAATCCGTTCGCCTGACAGCGTGACCTGCGGGACGGCGTGGCTTCTCTCAATATGGCGCTGTCGGTACAATATATTCCGGCTCGGATATTGCGCGGCATACGCATGAAAGGCGGCAGTTTCATCGTGTGAACTGCCGCCTTTCGTGCGTAAGCAAGTAAGAGTCTGATATCAGCTTCAGACGAGTGTGTCGGTTCTCTGTGCCATACGGTAGATTTCGCGGCAGTCCTTCATGGAAAGAGGGACGTAAGCGCCGAGCGTCTCGCCCATATTGGAATGGAGACTGCCCACCAGCAGATTGATGTCGGGGTCCTCGCCTATCAGATCGCGCAGCGTGACAGGCAGCCCGAGAGTGATGTAGAACTGCTTGAGTAGCTCCACGGCCAGGGCGGAGAGTATCTCCGGAGTCTTGTTTTCGGGAGATATGCCCAATACGTTGACGGCAAACTCAGCCACCTTGGCCGGATTCTTCTTGCTGACAAAGGCCATCCATGCCGGCACCATCACGGCCAGACCGGCGCCGTGGGCCACTCCGTACCATGCGCTGAGCTCATGCTCAAGGCGATGGCTTGACCAATCTTCGGCCTTGCCTGTGCCGCACAGGCCGTTGTGAGCCAGCGTGGAGGCCCACATGATGGAGGCGCGGGCCTCGTAGTTGTCGGGGTCGTCCTTCAGTATGAGAGCGTTGCGCATGATGTCCTTCATCAGCCCGGCGGCCACGGCGTCAGGCACCGAGGCATCGGTGTTGGAAAAATAACGCTCGAAGATGTGGCACAGCATGTCGGCTATGCCGCAGGCAGTCTGAAACCAGGGAAGCGTCATGGTCAGCTCGGGATTCATCACGGCGAAGCGGGGACGCAGATGCATGGGGTAACGCACCGAGATTTTGTGGCGGCCGTCCAGCTTGGTAATGACGGAGTTGCCGCTGCCCTCGCTGCCGGCGGCAGGAATGGTCAGCACCACGCCTACGGGAAGCGTGCCGGGCACGGGCACGGTGGCTTTTCCGCAATAATAATCCCAGAAGTCGCCTTCATAGTTGACTCCGAGAGCCACAGCCTTGGCCGAGTCGATGACCGACCCTCCGCCTACGGCCAGCAGGAAGTCTACACCCTCTGCGCGGGCTATCTCTATGCCCTCGTATACGCCTTCGTCCGTAGGATTGGGCTGTATGCCTTTTTGCTCGGTGTAAGCGATACCGGCCTGTTCAAGCGATTCGCGCACCTGCGCCAGAAGGCCGCTGCGCTCGGCGCTGCGGCCGCCGCTTACGATCATCACTTTCGTGCCGCCGTAGCGCTTTACCAGCTCGCCGACGCGCTGCTGGGTATCGCGGCCGAAAACAAATTCTGTAGGGGAATAGAATACGAAATTATCCATCGTGATTATAGTATTACAGTATTAGAGGGTGTTTAATAAAAAACGTTAATTATGGGTCGGAAGCGCAACTTGGATTTTGCCATGCAGGCGAGGGAGCATAGCGGGCTATGCGACTGAGACAAAGGGTAAAATACATTTGCGATTCCGAGTCCGGAAGTAACTTTGATACAGTTAAAAAGATTAATAAATGAGGGTTGAATGTAAAAACAATATTTAATGCCCGCCGGATTTTCGCCATAATCCGGCCGCGTCTCAGTCGCATAGCCCGCTATGCTCCTTCGTCTTAACCGGATTCTGACTGAAAATCCGTCGCCCATAATTAACGTTTTTTATTAAACACCCTCT
>JAGBIJ010000021.1 GCA_017935045.1 Muribaculaceae bacterium | reverse complement strand
TACCGCGACAACCCGATAAATTTCCGGTTACATTTCAATTTTCCAGTGTAGCAGCTTACAGCAAGCCTTATGAATTCCCGATTATATGACAATTCGCTGTTGTCGAGGCATGCCGCGACACTACATCTGCCGACACTGCTACGATTGTATCCCCGTGTAAAGGGGGTCAACCGCCGGCCTCCAATTCCCCTCTTTTGCGGCAGCCCGGAGAGCTGCAATCCGGTTAACCCCGGGTGCTTGCCACCCGGGGCACCGGTGTCTCGCGGCCAGCGGCCCCGGAGGGGGCGCACTCATCCCGCCACATCATAAATCTAAAAATCACAATTAGGGAGGGGAGATTGTGGCGGGGAAATTTGGCGGGATGGGCCGGATTTTGTAATTTTGAGGGTGCTTAGAGGAAAATCGATGGGTTTTCCGCTTTGCAGGTTTTTGCTTTACAGGTTTAATAAGGTATTGATATGGAGGGGTTTGAGTGTTCGCCTCAGATTAAGCAGGTCGCGGCTGTGCTGATGCGGCTGTATCCGAAATATAGGCTCGATATTCATGAGTCTTACGTGAGAATCATCTTCAATGGTTCGCTGGCTTACACTTATCGTTATGACAGTGAGGGCTATCTGGATGGTGTCGAGCATGCGTCTTATAAGTCGAGTTCCCATGGAGGTATTTTTTATTTTATTGAGGCGGCGATTGTGGCAATCCGGAAATTCCCGGAGGAGGAAGAGGTGTATCTGAAAATCTGCGAAGAATGTCAGAATGGCGACATTGAAAAGGATATTGAGTATTTTGATAATAATTTTGAAATCTATCACCGCACTCAGGTCGCTTACCGATGGAGAAGCCGGATAAATACTGTTCTGTTAGTGTGCGCTGTGCTTGTGGGCTATGGCCTGTATGGCGGTTGGTTTGACCCTTATTCCGTGTTTCCCGATGATGCGGTTAAGGCACTCTATAGGTTTGGCGGCTCCAGGACTCCTATGTTGTTTGCCTGTGTCCCTATCATTGTGCTGGCGCTCTATAATCTGTGGTTCGCGGTTCAACATGCGCGAAAAAGGAAGAGGGGACTTGTCATTTAATTGAATATAGATTACGATCTACACCCTGTGAAAAGTTTTTCACAGGGTGTTTATTTATGTAGATATATGTTAATATAAATTAAAATCTCTGTTGACTAAATTTTGTAATTACTTGAAATATAGTGTTTTGTAAAGGCATGTAAATGTCATTAATTTAGTAATTAAGGATTGTATTAAAATTTATACTTAACTTTGCGGTGTTGAAATTAATTATAAAACTTGATGATTGTTATGGATAATACTGCAAATAGTGTAAAGGAAAATTTTGGTGTCGGACGGGTCAGACAAGTCAGACCAGTCGGACGGGTCGGACGAGTCGGAGGGCGGCGGGGTCGGCCGCGGACGGCTGTGGCCGGGCGAGCGCCGGGGTTGCCGGAGTCGGAGTATAATGCAGATTTGGGGCATTGTATGGGTAATGGGTCGGATTGTTGCCACGGTTGCCTGCGCCGGCTGATGTATTGCCGCTGGCTGAGGCTGGCCGAGGATAAGGTGGAGAGTGTGGTCATGCTGCCGGCGCGCGCCAGTGCGCTCGGATGCCGCAATATGCTTGACCGCCGGTGGGCAAATATATGATTTTTAAGAAGTAAAGGAGGAGTATGTATGGGTAATGATGTGATAAGGGCGGACTATGCCCGTATCGAGGGTGAGGTGCGCCGCAGGGTGGCGATGCTTAATCATAATGCCGCTGCCGAGGTCGACGGTGAGGCCGGGAGCGAGGCTGTATCGTGGCATGAGGAGCTGGATATGCTGTTGCTACGTACGCGGTTGGGACAGGAGGCGCGCCGGCTGAGCCGGCTGCTCTCGGCGTGGGTCGACCCGGCGGAGTGCATGGAGGCGGACGGCGGCTGGGTGTTTCGGTTCCGCTTTGCCGCGGAGTGGATGGAGGCGGAATTGGTGTCGGCTCTGGAGGAGTATCTTACTGTCCGGCTGCTGATGTATAAGTTTGAGAGCGCTGAGCCTCATGAGCCGCCGGCTACGGGTCTGTACGCGCTGTATGCCGCTGAGGAGGAGTGCGCTCTTGCCGGATTGAGGAATCTGATGCTGCGTGTGGAGTATGCGGCGGAATGACGATATGCAGCTGCGGTGCGCGGCGGCTATGACGGCGGTGGGGTGTCTGTTGCTTGTGGCCGGCTTTTCGGTGGCTCCGCAGGGAGAGATACATTCGTCGGTGCTGGTGGCTTTCGGAGAGATACTGACTTTTGTCGGCGCACTGTTCGGTATAGATTACCGGTACAGGAAGTGAGAATCAAATGTAAGAACAACAAACAGGAAAAGGATATGAGAAAGATAGATATGATCATAGTGCATTGCTCGGCTACGGCTGCGGGCAGGGATTTCAGGGCAGCGGACATAGACCGCTGGCACCGGGCCAGAGGGTTTCGCAAGATAGGCTATCACTATGTGGTGGATCTGGACGGCACCGTGGAGCGCGGACGCGATGTAAGCGAGGCGGGCGCCCACTGTCTGGGCAAGAACGGGCGCAGCATAGGTGTGTGCTATATCGGCGGTCTGAAGAGGGACGGGAAGACTCCCGCCGACACGCGCACTGCGGCACAGAGGCGGTCGCTGGTGGCTTTGATAGGCCGGCTGAGGCGGGAATATCCGGGCGCGACGGTACACGGGCACCGTGAATTCGCGGCCAAGGCGTGTCCCTGTTTCGACGCGGCTGCCGAGTATTGACAAAAAGCAGCCGGACTCTGCGCGCAGGGCAGAATCCGGCTGTATGCGGGGTGCGGCGGGAACGCCGGTCAGAATTCGCAGTTGCCCGGGAAACGGGGGAAGGGGATGACGTCGCGTATGTTCTGCATGCCGGTAACGAACAGGACGAGGCGCTCGAAGCCGAGTCCGAATCCGGAGTGAGGCACGGTGCCGAAGCGGCGGGTGTCGAGATACCACCACATATCTTTCATGGGTATGTTCAGCTCCTCAATGCGAGACATCAGCTTGTCGTAATCCTCCTCGCGCTGGGAACCGCCTATGATTTCGCCGATTTTCGGGAAAAGCACGTCCATGGCGCGAACCGTCTTGCCGTCATCGTTGAGCTTCATGTAGAAGGCTTTGATTTCCTTGGGATAGTCTGTCAGGATAACGGGCTTCTTGAAATGCTTCTCGACCAGATAGCGCTCGTGTTCTGAAGCCAGGTCTATGCCCCAGCTTACGGGGAACTCGAATTTCTGGCCGCTCTTGAGCAGGATGTCGATGCCTTCGGTGTAGGGCAGGCGCACGAAGTCGTTCTTGACCACGAAGTGCAGTCGGTCTATCAGCTCCTTGTCGAACATGTCGTTGAGGAACTGGATGTCGTCCGCACAGTGCTCCAGGGCGTAGCTTATGCAGAACTTTATGAATTCTTCGGCCAGGTCCATGTTGTCGGCTATCTCGTAGAAAGCCATCTCCGGCTCAATCATCCAGAATTCGGAGAGGTGTCGCGGAGTGTTGGAGTTTTCGGCGCGGAAAGTGGGGCCGAAAGTGTAGATGCATCCTAATGCTGTGGCTCCGAGCTCGCCTTCCAGCTGTCCGGAGACAGTAAGCGAGGCCTGCTTGCCGAAGAAGTCGCGCGAGTAGTCGACGGCTCCTTCCTCGGTGCGGGGCAGGTCGGAGAGGGGCAGGGTGGTTACCTGGAACATAGCGCCGGCACCCTCGCAGTCGGAGGCTGTGATGAGGGGTGTATGGAAGTAGTAGAATCCCTTGTCGTTGAAGAATTTGTGGACTGCGAAGGCCAGGGCGTGGCGGATACGCAGCACGGCTCCGAAGGTGTTGGTACGGGGACGCAGGTGAGCCTTCTCGCGCAGAAACTCAAGGGTGTGGCCCTTCTTCTGCAGCGGGTATTCATCGGGGGAGGCGGTGCCGTAGATTTCAAGCTCATCGGCCTGAATCTCTACCGACTGACCTTTGCCCTGAGAGGCCACGAGGGTGCCTTGCACATGGATTGAGGCGCCGGTGGTAATGGGCTTGAGCTGCTCGTCGGAGAAGCGGGAGAGATCGAATACGATCTGTATGTTCTTTATGGTCGAGCCGTCGTTGAGGGCTACGAACTGTACGTTTTTGTTGCCACGGCGTGTGCGTACCCATCCCTTTACGTCGACTGTGGTGTCGAGAAGCGGGTTCTGGATGAGTTGCTTTACGGTCTGGCGGCGGATAGGTTTCATAGTTGTATGTTTGAAAGAGCGGGCGGAGAGGTAAGATAGCTTCGCCCGCTCCTGTTGTGGTTATTATTCGAAAGTACCCTGACGCAGATAGTCGACTTCTTCCTGAGTAAGATAGCGCCAGCGTCCGCGCGGCAGGTTCTTTTTGGTCAGTCCGGCGAAGTAGACGCGGTCGAGCTTGGTCACGCGGTATCCGAGCGCTTCGAAAATGCGGCGGACGATACGGTTTCGGCCCGAATGAATCTCGATGCCGGCCTGGTTACGGTCTGAATCGTTGACGTAGCTTATGGCGTCGGCGTGAATCTCGCCGTCCTCAAGCTCTATGCCGTCGGCTATGCGCTGCATGTCGTCTTCCTCGATGTCTTTGTCGGTCCAGACGTGGTATATCTTTTTCTTCACGTATTTGGGGTGCGTGAGCTTTGAGGCGAGGTCGCCGTCGTTGGTGAGCAGAAGCACACCGGTGGTGTTGCGGTCGAGCCGGCCGACGGGGTATATGCGCTCCTTGCATGCGTTCTTGACGAGGTCGAGGACTGTAGTGCGGCCGTTGGGGTCGTCGGAAGTGGTCACGCAGTCCTTGGGTTTGTTGAGCAGCACGTAGCATTTGCGCTCAGGCACAACGGTCTTGCCGTCGTATTCCACTATGTCGCTGCCTGTAATCTTTGTGCCCAGCTCGGTAACGACTTCGCCGTTGACCTTGACCAGTCCGGCCGTGATGTGTTCGTCGGCCTCGCGGCGGGAGCATACTCCGGCGTTGGCCATGAATTTGTTGAGACGAATCGGCTCGTTGGGATCGATGTCGTCGATGACGTAGTCGATCTGCTTGGGACGGGGTATGAACTGCTTGCCGGGCCGCTGCTGGAAGCGGTTGGGCTGGGGCCGCTTGTATCCTCCCTGGCTCTGGCCCGGGCGCGACTGCTGCCCGTACTGGGGGCGCTGCTGTCCGTAGGGACGGGGCTTGTATCCCTGCTGCCGCTGCTGTCCGTACTGCGGGCGCTGCTGTCCGTAGGAGTTCTGCCGCTGCTGCCCGTACTGGGGACGCTGCTGCCGGTATGAGTTTTCGGAGTCGCCCTCGGCGCGGGGAGCCTGGGGACGCTGGTATCCGTTGTTGTAATTACGCTGTTGTCCGTACTGGGGGCGCTGCTGTCCGTAGGGGCGCTGCTGTCCGTATTGAGGGCGTTGCTGCCCGTACTGCTGCCGCTGCTGTCCATATTGGGGACGCTGCTGCCCGTATGGGCGCTGCTGATAAGGGCGCTGCGGCTGGTCGGCCGAGGACTCGTGGTCCGGATTGGAATCAATCTGGGCGGGACGCTGCTGGTAAGGGCGCTGCTGATATGGACGCTGCTGTCCGTAGGGGCGCTGCTGTCCGTAGGGACGCGGCTGATAGGGCCGCTGCTGGCGGTCGCCGGGAGAATAAGAGTGATGTTCCCCGGAATAGTTTACTTTTTCATAACGGGCCTCGCCGTTTTCAGCCGAGGCTGCGGGCGTAGGATTAGCCCCAATACGCGGACGTTTAGGTTTTTTTTCGTCTTCCATTGTGGTATAAGTGATGAATCGGATTAAAAAAAGGCAGCATCTCTGCTGTGATTCTCGCAATAATACAAGTGGCTGTTCTACATTAACATCAGGAATCTGACAGTCACAATGCTGTGTGGAAATTTTTTGCAAAGGTAATAAAAAAAGAGGAATATGAGGGAATTATGCGAAAATTTTTTAGAGATGCGGACCTGAGCCATGAATTAAAGTATACAGATATTAAAGGATATATATGGTAATCAAATTGTGTGTACGGTGAGCGCATCCAGTATACGTTGCAGCACGCTTATCTGATTCCCGGCCCGGCCGGAAAGGAAATGCCCGGAGTGCGTTCTTCAGGAAAGGCACGGCGCTTCGGCAAGAAGCCTGTCAGGTAAGGCGGGTTCGGGAACGGCAACAAGCTCTTGCAGCAGGGCACCACGCAGCGGTGTCCTGCTGCAATGTTTTTTTGGGGAAATCAGAGACGGATTTTGGCGGTGCCGGCGGGAGTGCGGATGATGTATAGGCCGGCGGAGGCCCAGCCGGCGGTTTTGGTCCGAGGGGCGCAGGCAGTCAGGAGGCAGAGGAGGAGGGGGATTATTATGTTTTTTAGGTGGTTTATGTTTTTTTATGTGGTTTATGTGAGGGGATTCTATTTTAGCCAGGGGAGGTAGGGGAGGACTTCGGGGATGGGGGCTGTACGGTCGAGGGAGACGGGCACTACGGAGACCTGGCCGTGGTCCAGACAGTATTGGTCGGTATCGGGGTTTTCCGGTTCCTGATTCCGGAATTTGCCTGCGAGCATGTAGAAGGGATGGCCTGAAGGGTCGCGGTACTCTACGTATTCGTCGCTCCAGTTGCCCCGGCAGCCGCGCACGAGCCTCATTACCGTGGGGGCCGGGGTGCAACAGGGAATGTTGACGTTGAGGCATACGCCTTCCGGCAGCCCGGACTCAAGGACACCGCGCACAATGCTTGTGACGAAGGGTCGGCACGGCTCAAAGTCGGCGTCCATGCTGTGGCTGGTCAGCGAGAATCCGATGGAGGGGACACCGAAGGCGCATCCTTCGAAGGCGGCACCCATAGTACCCGAATAGACTACGTTGACGGCCGCGTTGGAGCCGTGGTTTATGCCGGAAATGACAAGGTCCGGGCGGCGGTCGAGGATGGTATGCCAAGCGAGCTTGACGCAGTCCACCGGAGTGCCCGAAGCGGCGTACATCGCGGCTCCCATGTAGTCAGGGAGGCGGTGGACGCGCAGCGGCGCAGCCACCGTGATGGCCATGGATTGTCCGGAGCGGGGTCCGTCGGGGCAGACACAGACTATGTCGGCGAAATCAGCTATGAAGTCGATGAGACGATGGACACCGGGAGCCTGGATGCCGTCGTCGTTGGATATGAGAATCAGGGGACGTTTCATTTTTTCATTCGTTTGATGAAGTGGTCTATAATAATGTTGCGCGAGGCTCCCGGGAGGGAGGCGAGCGTGTCGGTGTCGGGCAGACTGGTATAATTGCGTCGCATGCGGCGGAAGTCGCGGTGTGCGCGGAGGATGGCGGCGGCGTTGCGGAAATCGGCTTTGAGCATAAACATGGCCCAGGCGAGAGCATCGTAGAGCCGCCGGCGGAATAGAACGCGCCAGCCACGGCGCGGGGGGAGGTTTTTGTGGAGAAGAAGCAGATTGTTGCGGAAATTAAGATATGTCTTCTTGGGATTGCCCTGTGCCAGCGAGGCTCCGCCGACATGGTAGACCGTGGAGTCGGGGACGCAGACGATGGAGTAGCCGGCGGCGTGGATACGCACGCAGAGGTCTATCTCCTCCATGTGGGCGAAGAAGTCGGGGTCGAGGCCGCCGAGCGAGCGGTAGAGAGCGGTGCGTACCATCAGCGCCGCTCCGGAGGCCCAGGCTACCGGAGCGGGGGCTCCGTCGTATTGGCCTTCGTCTTTCTCCACGACCGAGAAGAGGCGTCCGCGGCAGAAGGGATAGCCGTTGCGGTCGAGCAGGCCGCCGGCGGCTCCGGCGTATTCAAAATATTCCGGCTGGCGGAAGCTGCGGATTTTGGGCTGCAGGGCTCCGCAAGATGGGTGTGCCTCCATATAGGAAAGCAAGGGAGAGAGCCATCCCTCGGTTACGAGGACATCAGAGTTGAGGAGCAGCACGCAGGGGTAATCGGCGCAGAGGCCGATGGCGCGGTTGTAGCCCGCGGCGAAGCCGAGGTTCTCGGGAAAAGCCAGGACGCGCACGTCGGGGCAGGCGGTCTCTATATATTGTATGGAGCCGTCGGTAGAGCCGTTGTCGGCCACGATAAGGTCGGCGTCGGCGCAGATAGTGAAGCGTGCGGCATCAGGCAGGAAGCGCTTCAGCAGGTCGAGGCCGTTCCAGTTGAGGATGATGACGGCTATTTTCTTATTGTCAGTGTTCATGTCTTATTGCATTTGGGCAGACGCCAGCGGTTGTGGCTCCATAGGTAAGCTTCGGGGGTACGCCGTATCTGTTCCTCAAGTGCAGCTGCGTATCGGCGTGTGATGTCGCCCGGCTGCTCGTCGCGCGGATGAAGCGAGAGGGGGCGAATGACGGAGCTGTAGCGGCCCCGCGAGATGACAGAGGTGTCGAAGTAGAGTACAGCCGCATCCAGACGGCGTGCGAGCTCTTCGGTGCCGGCGATAAAGGGGGTGTCGCGCTCCATGAAGGGCACGGTGTAGACAGCTCCGGCGTGGGATGGCTTCTGGTCTGAGAGGAAGCCTGTAATCCAGCGGACTCCGTCGCGTCGCCAGGTCAGCAGGCGGCGGAAGACTTCGTGCATCGGTATGCTGACGTTGTAACGCGAGCGCAGCCGCAGGAACCAGCGGTCGAACCAGGGCTGGCGCAGGGGGCGGTAGACGTGGGAGAAGCGTGCCGAGTCAGCGGTGGCGCACCATAGCCCCATGGAGGTAATCCACTCCCAGTTGCCGAAGTGGGAGGTGTAGATGACTATGTCGCGGCCAGACGATAGAAGCGAGTCGACCAAAGCGGTGTCGGAGAAACGCATGCGGTCGCGCAGCTCTCGCGGCGACATTGCGCTGAACTTGACTGTCTCTACGAAATAGTCGGCCAGATGGCGGTAGAAGCGCCGGAAGATACGGCGGCGTTCGCGTGGGGATAGTCCGGGAAAAGAGGCGTCGATGTTGGCTCTGACCACGCGACGGCGGTAGCGTATGACGTCGCGGGCGATGAAGGCGATGATGTCGGCGAGCAGGTAGAGCGCCGGAAAAGGGAGCAGTGCGAGTATGCGCAATGCCCATCCCAGCGGCATTAATGTCCAGCGCATCTTGCGTGCAAGGGGGGAGGAGGCGGCCATGGTCAGCAGAGAATGTCGGCGCGCATGACTTCGGAGCCGTGGTCTCCGAGGCTGAGGCGCGCGGGGGTTATGGTGTTGACCAAATCGTGGCGCAGCGGAGCCGCGACGCGCAGGTAATTGTCAGTAAAACCGTACATAAGCTCCGAACCGGCATGCGGAGCTTCCCACAGGACGGGCCGCACAGAGCCGTCGGCATTGCGGCGGAAAGCATCGTGCTTGGTGTCGCTGATGCGCATCAGGGCGGCAACGCGCCGGTGTTTCTCCTCCTGGGGGACGATATGGTCTATGGTCAGGGCGCGTGTGCCGGGCCGCTCGCTGTAGGGGAAGACGTGGAGCTGCTGTATCGGGAGCGATGAGACGAACTCAAGCGAGCGATGCCACTCGTCGGGTGTCTCGCCGCGCGCGCCGGCCATGATGTCGACGCCTATGAAGCAGTCCGGGCTAAGGGACCGCAACAACTGTATGCGGCTGGCGAAAAGGGCTGTGTCGTAACGTCGGCGCATCAGGGAGAGGACTGCGTCCGAACCACTCTGAAGCGGAATGTGGAAGTGAGGCATGAAAGCCCGCGAGCAGGAGGCTATCCACTCTATAATCTGGGGCGTAAGCAGGTCCGGCTCTATGCTTGAGATGCGGTATCGGGCTATGCCCTCGACCCGGTCGAGAGCCTGGATGAGATCTAAGAATGTGTCGTCACGCCCTTTGCCGAAATCACCGATGTTTATGCCGGTAAGTACGATTTCGCGTCCTCCGCTGTCAGCTACGTGGCGCGCCTGGGCGACAAGGTCGGGAATATAGCCCGAACGGCTGCGTCCGCGCGCTGCCGGAATGGTGCAGTACGTACACCAGCAGTCACATCCGTCCTGCACTTTGAGAAACCACCGGGTGCGGTCGCCCCGCTCGCATGCCGGCCGGAATTCGCGTATGTCGCGTGCCGGAATCACACGGGCAAGCGGCTTCCGCGAAGCGAGCCAGCTGTCGATGAAGGAGTCGAGCAGCAGTTTCTCGTCGTTGCCGGCCACGATGGCAACGCCCGGCAACTCCGCCACCTGTCGCGGCTTGAGCTGGGCATAACAACCGGTGACGACAATGGCGGCATCGGGATTGACGGTATGGAGATGGCGTATCAGGCGTCGCCCTTTCTTGTCGGCCGTCTCGGTGACCGAGCAGGTGTTGACGACGCAGATGTCGGGATTCTCGTACTCCCGTACCCGAATGAAGCCTTTGTCGGCAAGGAGCTTTCCGATGACGGATGTCTCGGCAAAATTGAGCTTGCAACCGAGTGTGTGGAATGATACTTTCAGGTTGTCGGAAGGGGTAGACATTTTTTCAGATGTAAAAAATCGTACAAAGTTAGTGAAAAATTTCCGATTTTTTGTTAACTTTGTAGGGTGGAGTCGGGTTATAATATGGTAAGCCGGCTTCGGCACGTCGATTCCACGGCCGGGACATAGAACAATAAAACAGAATCAGAATGTACAGATACCCCGATAATTTCATAAAGCTTTATGAGAAAAGTTTCAGGCGCTATGCCGGGCTTCCGGCATTGTCGCTGTACGGGCAGAAAGGCACAATGAGCTATCTGCGCCTTGCCGCCAACGTGGCCCGCACACATATATATTTCCAGAATATAGGTCTGAAGCGCGGCGACAAGGTGGCTATGTATGCCAAAGACAGCGATGTGTGGATAGAGGCTTTCATGGCCGTCATCACGTATGGCGCGACGGTGGTGCCGGTGCTTCCTGATTTTACGGTGGAGGACGCCACGAATATCATTAACCATAGCGAGGCAAAACTGCTGCTGGCCGCCGACAGCATGTTTGAGAAAATGAATTTCGGCAAGATGGACAAGGTCGAGGTGGTCTTGTCTCTGACAAAGCCCGGCGTGCTTGCCGCCAAGAATCCGGAGAAGGTGGAGAAATGTCTGGAGCGGTTGCCCGATGAGTTTGCGAAGATGTATCCGCAGGGCTTCACAGCCGATGACATACATTACCGTCAGGTGGACAATAACAGTGTGATAGTCATCAACTATACTTCGGGTACCACGGGTTTCTCCAAAGGCGTGATGCTGACGGGGTGGAACCTGGCCGGCAATGTGGTGTTCGGTATGAGGGCCAGACTGCATTTCGCGCGGTCGAGAGTGCTGACGTTCCTTCCTCTGGCTCATGCCTACGGGTGTGCTTTCGACATGCTGACCCCGCTTGCCTGCGGCTCTCACGTGACGGTGCTGGGGCGCACGCCCTCGCCGGCGATTCTGCTGAAGGCCTTGGCTGAGGTAAAGCCGCATCTGATACTGAGTGTCCCGCTTGTATTCGAAAAGATATACCGCAAGCGCATCGAGCCTCAGCTGACGACACCGAAAATGCAGCGTCTGCTGGCTGTGCCCGGATTGCGCCAGCTGGTCTGCCGTCAGTTGCGCAAGAGACTGAGCGCGGCATTAGGAGGCTGCTTCCAGGAGGTAATCATAGGCGGCGCGGCCATGAGCAGCGAGGTGGAGGACTTTCTGCGTATGATAGGGTTCCCGTTTACGGTCGGCTACGGCATGACCGAGTGCGGCCCGCTGATAAGCTACACGCCTCCCAGGGAATTCAAACTGACTTCGGTAGGCCGCACGCTGCCGGAAATCATGGAGAGCCGCATAGACAGCGAGGATCCGGAGCATGTGCCCGGCGAGATTCTGGTCAAGGGCCAGAACGTGATGGCGGGATATTACCGCAATCAGGAGGCTACGGAGGCTGTGCTGGAGAAGGACGGATGGTTTCATACGGGCGACGTAGGCACGCGCGACAGCGACGGCACGCTGTATATCAGGGGTCGCTGTAAATCCATGATACTCTCCGCTTCGGGTCAGAATATCTATCCCGAGGAGCTGGAGGCCCGGCTTAACGATATGCCGTTTGTGGCCGAGAGCCTCGTAGTGGAGCGCGACGGCAAGCTGATAGCGCTGATTTATCCGGATGCGGAGGCTCTGGAGAGCCGCAAGATAGGCGCGGAGAAAGTGCCGGCGCTGATGGACAAAATCAGAAGCAAGGTCAACTCCCGGCTGGCTCCGTACGAGCGTATGGCCGGCGTCGAAATAATGAAGGAGGAATTTGTGAAGACTCCGAAAAGATCAATAAAGCGCTTCCTGTACAAGTGAGGGCGTGTCCCCGCTGCAGGGCTGCGGATTTTTAACCATTGAGGATGGTTGCGGAATTGCGGTTTTTTGAGTAATTTTGCATCTGATGAGACTTGACCATATATCTATTCTGAATTTCAAGAATATCGCGGAGGCCGACATAGACTTCTGCGGGGGCGCCAACTGCCTTGTGGGCGCCAATGGCATGGGAAAGAGCAATATGCTGGAGGCGGTGTATTATCTGTCGATGACCCGCTCGTTTCTGCGTTTGCCCGACTCAGAAGTGATGCGCCATGGTTCCGAGGGAATGATGGTCAGGGGCGACTATACCCTGGGCGACCGCAAAGAGCAGGTCAGCATAGGCTACAGTCCGGAGCGCCGCAAGGTGTTGCGCCGCGGCGGCAAGGAGTACAGGCGCATGTCGGCGCATATAGGCACTATCCCCATAGTGCTGGTGTCGCCGCAGGACCACTTTCTGATAACGGGCGCCCCCGAGGAGCGCCGACGACTGATGGATATGGTCATCTCTCAGGCCGACGGCGCCTATCTGTCGCATCTGATGAGGTACGCCAAGGCTCTGCAGCAGCGCAATTCGATGCTGCGGCAGGGTATGACGGATCCGATACTGACTGAAGGAGTGGAGAGGCAGATGGAGGAGTCGGCGGCGGCGATATGCGCCGGCCGCGAGGCCATGACCGAGGCTTTGCGCGAGCCTTTCGGACGGTATTACCGGGCCATAGCCGGCGCGGGAGAGACTCCGGGGCTGGAGTACAGCAGCGTGCTGAAGTGTATGAGTCTGCACGATGCGCTGGAACGCTCGCGGGCCAAGGACGCGGCGTTGGGTCACACTACCGAGGGCATACACCGGGATGACCTGACTCTGCTTCTGGACGGCCATGACCTGAAGCGCCTGGGCTCACAGGGGCAGATGAAGACATATACTGTGGCGCTGCGGCTGGCGGTGTTCGACTATCTGCATAAGCTGCTCGGCATGTCGCCGATATTGCTGCTTGACGATATTTTCGACAAGCTCGATGCGGCGCGCGTGCGCAACATAATGGAGGTGGTAAGCGGCTCGGACGTCTTCGGCCAGATATTCATAACCGATACGGGCCGCGAGCATATAGACCGTATACTCGAATGTCTGCCGGGCGAACATCTGCTGTTAGGTGTGGAGCAGGGCAGGTATGAGATATTAAAGCGTACCGGGGCATGAAGCGGACGGAGCCTATGTCGATAGCGCAGATAGTGGATCGCCTCATGCGCGAAGAGAATCTGGAGGAGGGTATGCTGCAGCACCGGGCTCTGGGAGCCTGGGGCGCTGTTACCGGTCCGGTGGTCAACCGCTGCACTACGGAGCGGCGTGTGGCCGGAGGAGTGCTGTACGTGAGGGTCACGTCGGCTCCCGTAAGGCAGGAGCTATCTATGCAGCGCACGGCTCTGATAGAGGCGCTGAACCGGTATGTGGGCAAGGATGTGATAAAGGAAATACGATTTGTGTAAGCAATGTCATATATAAAGGAAATAGAATTACCCCCTCTGGAGAGTTTCCGACACCGTATAGACCTCCAGTTGCGCTTCAACGATATAGATATCCTGGGGCATCTGAACAATACGGTGTACTTCTCGCTCTATGACACGGGCAAGGCGTATTATCTGGAGGCCGTGAATGGCGGAAGGATGAATTTCCGGCGTGTGGAGTCGGTCATAGCCAACGTCAACTGCCAGTTTGTGGAACCGATATTTTTCGGCGAACCGATAGAAATATGTACCAAGTGCGAGCATACGGGGGAGAAAAGCATCCATCTGCTTCAGGTGCTGGTCAACAAGGATACCGGTGCGGTCAAGAGCTATTGCCGCACTGTGATGGTCAGCATAGATCCTGACAGCAAGCAGTCGGTAACGCTGCCTGACCGCTGGCGTCAAGGCATATCCGACTACGAGAGCGGAAAAATCAATCCCGGAGCGACGTTACTTAAAGAAACCATCTGACACCATGAATATACAGGAAATAATGCGCGGCATACTCGAAGCCGAGAGCCGCGCTGTAAGAGAGATACCGGTAAGCAGCGCTTACGACAAGGCTGTGGAGCTGATAGTGGAGCATGTACACCGCAAGGGTGGCAAGCTCATCACTTCAGGCATGGGCAAGGCCGGCCAGATAGCGATGAATATAGCCACCACCTTCTGTTCGACCGGTACGCCGGCGGTCTTTCTGCATCCGTCGGAGGCCCAGCACGGCGACCTGGGCGTGATGCAGAAAGATGACGTATGTCTGCTGATATCCAATTCGGGCAAGACGCGCGAGATAATCGAGCTGACAATGTTGGCCCGCCGGCTGAACCCGGAGGTGCCGTTTATCGTTATTACAGGAAAGACTGACAGCCCGCTGGCCGAGGCTGCCGACGTGTGTCTGCATACGGGCGGCGCGCCTGAGGTGTGTCCGCTGGGACTGACGCCGACAACGTCGACCACGCAGATGACCGTAATAGGCGACGTGCTTGTGGTGGGTACGATGAAAAGTATCGGATTCACAGCTGACAAATATGCGTTGCGCCATCACGGCGGCTATCTCGGAGCAGCCTCGCGGTCGCAGGCTGCAGGGATGCATTGAGAGAGAAACAACAATTTCAGATATATCATTCATATATACAGGCTGAGATATGACACAGATAAATATTCCCCTGGCGCTCACAGGCTTTGAGAAGAACAGCGAGGATCTCCATATACTGCGTGAGGCGGAGAAATGCCGTCAGACGGTATTCGCGCTGGAGCGGGAAGGCAAACTGATAGATGCTTTTGAGCGTGCTGTGGAGACGATGCGCATCATGCGTAAGTTTTCGGATTTTGACAACACGGAGTTCAGGGCGCTGCTGGTGGCCGTATTGTTTGACATCGTAGAGCTTCACTACGAGTTTAAGGATTACAGACAGAGCGAGAAAGAGCTGGACACACTGTTCAAGGTTCTGGAAGCTTTGCTGAAGGTGGACGCCGAGCGTTTCGGCCAGTATCATATTCTGGCTATGGAGCTGTCGACTCGCATATTGCGTTCCCGTAAGAAAACGATAGACATGCTGGCGCGTCAGCAGGCCGTCACGGCAGGCCTGTGCGAGAAAGTCAATGACGGCATGGTGGCCGCCACTGACCGGCTGGTCGACTCTCTGCGCAAGACGGCGCAGCTGCTGGCTTCGTCGGGCGACTACAGGGCTGCGCTCCGTTTCTATTCCGAGGCTATCAGATTCTCTAAAAAGCGTACCGGCAAGGTAACGCGCAAAGAGGTGAAGATGACCATCGAGATGGCGGAGATAATGCTGCGCATCAAGTCGATGCACCCGCGCGCCGAGCGATTGCTGAGCGCTGTGCTTCCGCATGCCATCAATCTGGAGACGGTAGAGCTGGAGGAGGATATTCTGGCTCTGCTCGAGGTGGTAAGCCATGTGAAGGAGAACGAGCCACGCTGGCGTCAGTTTCTCAGAGGAATAACCGACAAGAACAAGACTAAGAAAAAGAAAGATGACAAATGAAAATAATCAGGTCCTGACGGTGCCTGAAGTGGCAGACCGCGATGGTTTCCGCTGTGTTGTAGCTGTCGCTTCGTGGAACAGCGAGATTACCGGGCCTCTGCTTGAGGGCGCCCTGACAGTGTTCAGGGAGGCCGGAGTGGCCGAAGACCGCATACAGGTAATGCGGGTGCCGGGCAGCGTGGAGCTGGTAAATGCCGCTGCGCTTGCGGTGGAGAAGTTGCGCCCGTCGGCCGTGATAGTGCTGGGATGCGTGATAAGAGGAGAGACACCTCACTTCGATTACGTCTGCCAGAGTGTCACGCAGGGTGTTACCCTGCTCAACGGCAAGGGCAGTACGCCTGTAATCTTCGGCCTCGTCACGACTGAGAACATGCAGCAGGCCCTTGACCGGGCCGGCGGCCGGCTGGGCAACAAGGGAGCGGAAGCGGCCGCGGCGGCCATAGCCATGGCCAATCTGCACACGGAGTTTGAATGATAATGGACTGAAATGCAACAGAAATTTGGAGGAATTGAGTTTTTTTGCTAAATTCGCAGCATAACTGACTACATCAATAATTCAATCTATCTGTTATGCGAAAATTTCTACTTGCTTTCGGACTCGGTCTGGCCGCCTTGCCTATTATGGCCCAGACATCGGATACGCCCGATTTTTACCGCGTATTCCGCCCGTTCAACGACGTGGTGTATTATGACGGTTACAATGACAACGTCTTTGACAAGGATTTGAATGACGGCATCCTGCGTCATCGCAACTCCCTGTATGCCAAAAAACTGACAGACGAAGCACTGGACTGGTTCGGCCTGGACGCGCAGCTGGATGTAAATATCCGGGCGTTGTGCGACAATTATGACCGCATAGGCAATCTTACGCTCGCGCTTGTGCCCAAGGGAGCGGAGACATATAATCCGGACGAGGTAACGCGCCTTGAGCTGGCTCGCTTCATCACTCCGTTTATGAACATGAACCGATTTCCTAATGTGGTGCCTTATCACTTTGACGCCTCGCTGATGAGTCTGCTGTTCAAGGATTCTGAGCTGCGGGCCAAGTACGATCTGTGGCTGGAGTTTGAGTTGTTCGGCATCCCGTATGCCGCCAATCAGCAGGTCGCGGGTTGCGCTGACCGCAACGATGTGTTTGCCGGCACGGTTACGTTCACATGCTACGATGAGCCGGCGCCCGCGTCTGCTGACAATCTGGTGGTGCCGATTGTCATGAAGAAACCTGAGTATAAAGGACATAATTTCAATAATTATTCCGAGCAGGGCACCGATACGATAGGCACGGCTACGAAGACCTATAAGTTTACTCTTCCCGAAGACGTGAATGACGCGCGCCTTACACTCATCATAAGCAATCACGGAGCCAACCAGGGCGGCGAGGAATATTCGCCCCGCCAGCACCTGCTGTATTTCGACAATGAGCTGGCCCTGACCTGGAAGAACGGCAAGAGCTGTGAGCCATACCGTCATTTCAATACGCAGACCAACGGTATCTATGGCTATTATGAAAAGACGGATCTCCAATGGATCCACAATTCAAACTGGTGTCCGGGCGACGCAATCCCCATCCGCTACATTGACCTTGGCGCGCTCAAAGCCGGCGAGCATAAGGTGATGATTCGTGTGCCGGACGCTGTTTTCGCCGACAAGCAGGGCGATTTCCCCGTGTCAATGTATCTGCAGGCATCGCGTGGCGGCAAGCTGCCGGTCGAGATTGCCGAAGTGCAGGCGGATGCCGACGCTCCCCGCGTGGTACGCAAAGGCAATGTGCTGCGTCTGGAGAATGCCCGTGTGAGCGAGATAAGTGTGTTGAGTTACGACGGACGTCTGCTTTACGGCCGCCATACCGACAATCCCGAAGTCAGCCTGGTAGGATTTGAGCCGGGCGTATATCTGGTCAATTTCACTACGCCCGAAGGAGTTACAGTCACTTACAAGGCTCTGAAAAACTGACATAAGCCGATAATATATACAGCGAGTCCCGCTTCTCATCACGGAGGCGGGACTCTCTTTATGGCCGGCGGCGTGAGACGATGGCGGGCAGAGAGACGATGTCCCAGTCATCTGTGCCTGCCTCCTGCAGGATGCGGACGGCGCGAGCCGGTTCCGCAGGATAAATGTCGACGGCATGTTTCAGAACAGCATCACGGCGCAAGGCGGCTGCCCCGGCAGCTGCTATATAAGCTGTAGCAACGGCGTAGATCGCCACAGCGCCGCATATTTTCCATACAGATGGCGAGGAGATGTCCGGAGTCAAGGCGCACCAGAAGCGGCCGAGAGCCATGAGCGCGAAACACTCGGCAAACCAGCCGGCGCGGCCGGCTGTACCCCCCACGGCTACGAACAGGGCCGAGACGACAGCTGCTACGGCAAAAAGCAGCCACGCCCCGCGACTGAGCCGACGCAGCAGCGGACGCCGGAAAAGCAGCATAAGAAGCGTGAGCGACACCAGTACAAGCACCAGAGGCACCGTGCGGAGCAGCAGCGGGACAAGCGGCATGTCAGGCGCCTGGGCAGCTCCCAGACGGGCGTAAGAGGCGGGAGACGAGAGGCTGAACGCGGCTGCGGCAAAAATGGCCGCGAGCCAGCAGAGGCGCACAGCGCCCAGGCGGCGTTTGCCATGGCCGGCAGCCAGCCATGCGGCAGTTCCGGCTCCTAAAGGGACAGCCAGCGCTTCGTGAGTGGCTGCGCCGATGAAGACGACAGGCAATGCGGCAAGCCACCACAGGCTGAGACGTCTGTCTGAAAGCAGAATCACAAGGATTATGCCCCCCATAGCCATGCCCCACGGATAGTTGAAGAAGCAGACAAAATGCGTCATGTCCCGCCAGGGCAGACACCATACCAGCGCCCCGGCCGCGGCCGCCGAAGCAAGAGGCCGGCGGCTGTCCATACCGCTGAGGCGCAACACCGACCATGCCATGACTGCCAGCAGCACGCAGCTGATGATGGCGGCCGCCGGGCGCGGAACCGCAGCGAGCCAGAGGGTATTGAGCATGTCGCCCGTGCGGGCGTTGCAGCCCGTCCATACGGCAGCCGCCTGGCCGGGCAGCGCGGTCAGTATGGAGCCGCGCGCTTCGTAGTCGCAGGCATACAGCAGGTCATCGCCCAGCAGCGGATGACCTGCCCACCATACCAGGCAGACCGCGCAGCCGCTCAGTATGCACACCCATTGTGACAGCAACGCGAGTCTCTGCCCGCGTGAAAGAGACAAAGCAGTATTCATGGACACAAAAATACAAAAAAATAAGTTGATTCTTGGAGTATCTCGTGAAAAAATATTAATTTTGCGCCGTATTCCGTGGATGGCAGTCCGACTGCCAAGTGTTAACTTATTAAAAATTCTTACATGAAACTCAGCAAGTTTATGCTTGCCGCGTGCGCGGCCGGCATCACAGCCCTTTCGTACGGACAGGCGCCGATAGAAAACCGCGCCTATTACAGTACCAATGCCTCGGGGGCGGTAGGAAAGGCAGGGACAATTACCATAGACGGCGATTGCTCCGATTGGAATGAAAACATGATTATAGCCACATGCGGCGCCAACGACATGGCTACGACATTCAAGGGAAGCCATGAGAACTGCGTCATAGACATGTACGCGCTTTATGCAGCCTGGGATGACGCCAATCTGTATCTGGCATGGCAGATGGTCAATACCGGCGACACCTGGGCGCGCGAAGGCGACGGCCCTCTGACTGACGGCGGCCGCGTGGGCGACGTACCCCTGATTGTGGCTCTCAGCGTAGATCCGAGCAAGACGGCTATGTCCGGTCTGCTTGAAAACGGCAACTGCATCTGGTGCGACAGCCCCGGCCACGGTGTGGTCTTCGACCGCGAAAAAGTGCATGTGTCCCACATGCTGTTCATGAGCGCCAAAGCCGGTCAGGGCGATCCCGGTATGTTTACCGCCGTATCCGCCGACGGAGCCTCCAACTACGGAGCCGGTCTGACTACATTCCGCAACGCCGGCATTACTTACGCCATGATGGAGGGATTCCAGCCCTCGCATCTGTGGCGCCAGCGTACTTGCGCCGAATGGGCCGATGCCACCACCCTGATTTCCGACCCCTCGATTGTCAATAATATCTACGACGCAGACAACTATGACAATCTTATGGCTGGCCCCATAGAGGGACTCAAGCCTCACGATACAAAGTTCGACTCATTTTTTGAGATGAAGATACCTCTGTCCTCGCTCGGCATTACCCGCGCGTGGCTTGAGCAAAACGGCATCGGCTGCCGCGTGATCGGCACCCGCGGAGAGAGCGCCATAGACTGCATCCCCTTCGATCCGTCGATGATCGACAATATCTTCAAAGAGTATGCCAAAGACCCCTCCACCTCCGGCGAGAAAGATGACCTGGACACCATTACCTTCGCTATGGCCGACATAGCCAAGGTACGCGACATGGGCACTATCGTTCCTCCCGATCCTACTCCCGACCCCGATCCTACTCCTGATCCCGATCCGGACCCCGATCCTGATCCCGACCCGGACCCGGATCCCGCCGACGGTTTCAATGTATATTTCGACAACAGCGTCAAGAACTGGGCCACCCCCCATATCCACTACTGGAGCGCCACAGACTCAAGCAAGTATCCCGGCGTAGCCATGAAGCCCTACAAAGACAAAGTATGGGTCTACACCGTGCCCGCCGGCACCACCGGTATTCTCTTTAATGCCGGCGATGGCGATAACACGAAGACTCCTGATATGACAGCCCAGGCCGACCATCTGTATGATGCCAACGGAGACAAAGGTAAATACGGCGACGTATCGGTCAGCATGACTATAGAGCAGCCGCAGACCGTCCGCTGGTTCAACCTGCAGGGCATGGAAGTCAGCGATCCCGCTCACGGTGTCTACATCGTGCGTGACGCCCGCGGCGCCCGCAAAGTGATGGTTCCCTGATGCATTGACAGATATCCCGGACGACACTCTCTGAAGTGCCGTCCGGGAACTAAAATTTGTATAATTGAAAAAATATCCCTAACTTTGTGCCCGGAAAGCCCTGATGGCGGAATCGGTAGACGCGCTGGTCTCAAACACCAGTGGAGCAATCCGTGCCGGTTCGACCCCGGCTCAGGGTACCAGACAGAGGATTCTCACACCGGGAATCCTCTGTCTGTTTTTTATGAGGGCAGGTGCAGTTCGCTCCTTAGATAGTCGATATTGAAGTAAGAATTCCGGCGTTTGCTGTTGTCAAATATAATTGCTAATTTTGCGATATGTTATATGAAAGTGTTACACAGCCTTCTTTATTCGGCAAAAAGGATTTCATGGATATAAAATTTCCCCAGCCTCAATATCTTGGAGCCAAATATATCCATGGCGATTGGATTACTCAATATATCCCAGACAATGCGAAGGTTGTACTTGATGCATTCAGTGGTTCCCAATCCATCGCTTTTTTGTGTAAGAAAATGGGCAAAAGAGTGATTTCCAATGATTTCCTAACATTTAACAGCCAGATAGGAAAAGCCCTTATTGAGAATAAAACGGAAATTCTGACACCTGACGATATTCACATTCTTTTCTCTGAAAATTCGGCTCCAAAAGAATATAATCTTATGGAGATGCTTTTTACGGATATTTTTTTCGTAAGAACCGAGACTGCCTTTTTGGATGCTTTTCGAAGCAATATTGACCGGTTGGAAAATGAATATAAAAAGAGTCTGGCGTTCTCAATAATTAACAGAGCTATGACTCGCAAAGTTACAATGGGGCATTTCGCGCATACTCAGGCTTTGGTTTATGCATCCGATCCAGAGAGAATCAAGCGTAACAGAAGTCTGATAAGGCCGTTAAAGGAGATTTTCATGGATCTTGTCATGGGGTATAATAATGCGGTATTTGACAATGCGACAGATTGTCAGTCATATAATGAAAACATACTTGAATTGCTACCCTCTTTATCGGATGTTGATTTAGCATATTTTGATCCTCCCTATTGTGATAGTCATGCCGATTATCAAAGCTTTTATCATCTTCTGGAAACGTATACAAATTATTGGAAAGACAAGAAGTTTGTAAATGGTACAAAAAGATATAGCCCGAAAAGAATAGGAGGATTTGAGACTAAAAAGGAAATAATCAATAGTTTTAAGGCTTTGTTTGACCTTGCCCGGGATATTCCCTATTGGCTGATTAGTTATAATGACCGGAGTTATCCGACCATTGATTTTCTTGTCGATATGATCAGCCTGTATCGCAATGTAAAGGTTGAAAGAAAGGTTTACAATGCTGGCAGAGGCGGTAAAGGTAGTGTTGCCGGAAGTAGTGAAATTTTAATAATATGCACTCCATAGAATCAGATGTTATGAATGAATTTGAAAAATGGGACATAGAATTTAGATCTCAGAATCTGAGTGCTTTCAATAATAATCATAATGGATTGTTGTGGCTTAAAGTCCGCGCATTATGTCGGGGAAAGCAGCTGAAGCTCTTTGTGAGGGAAAACAATATTCATCTTTGTTGTACTAAGATAGCAGATCAAAATATTGAATTGTTTGAGGCGTTGTCTAAGCGAAAGGATGCAATGGCTATAATCGATCGTTTTCTGCAATGCTTGAATAATGAATGGTATAATACTCTTGGTGTAGACATAGATAGATTGAAGGCCGATTTATATAAAATACATTATTATGTCTGGGGTGGAGATCAAAACAATTCTCTTGATAGATATTTTGTCAATCATTATGTTAAGATAATCAGTAATTTTACTGAATTACAATCCAGACAAACTGAAATAGGTGTAAATGCCTGGAATTATGTGCAGAATAGCTGGTATAATAATTGGACCTCCTTCGTTATTGAATCGTTTTTCAAACAAAATCCAAGAGTTATTTCTGCAGTGGGGGAAATTAAAAGTGTGGATTTCTTTATTGATAATTATCCTCTGGATCTAAAAGTTACTTTCTTTCCTAACCAATTTATGGAACAAAAGATCAAACTCGCATTGGGCAAGAGTTCGTTGTCTTGGTTGAAAGAAAAATGCAAAGTGATTGGCATTACCTGTGATAAAGGCTTTTCTACTCAACAGCAAATATACACATTGATGGAAAAGTTGAGAGAAATTGAAAGATTAGATATTATGCTTCCGTTAGAGAATACGCGTCGTGAGATTATTGAAGAATCGCAAAACAATCCAATGGAATTGATGAAATGGCTGTATGAAAATCAGGGTGAGATGCGTTTCGGGGCGGAAAATAGGATCTATCTTGTCTTAGCCGACTCTAAAGACTTTACTCAGTCATGGAAAATGAAGAGGGCGTTTGCTCTGATTGAGCCTAAGGTTAACGAGTACTTGGAAGCTTTTTCGACCAAAACCCTTAAGACAGTGGAATTTGAATTTAAGAAAAAGCGCTATAATGCATTATCTGACATTTTGTATATTGTCAGATAGGTGGGATTATTGTATTCGGGGGTCGGGGATTTGGCGGGACGGGGAAATTGTCGTATATTTGCTGTGGATTTTTAAGAGGGTGTTTAATAATAAACATTAATTATGGGCGACGGATTTTCAGCCAGAATCCGGTTAAGTCGAAAGAGCATAGCGGGCTATGCGACTGAGACGCGGCCGGATTATGGCGAAAATCCGGCGGACATTAACTATTGTTTTTATATTCAACCCTCATTTATTAATATTTTTAACTTTATCAAAGTTACTTCCGGACTCGGAATCGCAAATGTATTTTACCCTTTGTCTCAGTCGCATAGCCCGCTATGCTCCATCGCCTGCATGGCAAAATCCAAGTTGCGCTTCCGACCCATAATTAACGTTTATTATTAAACACCCTCTAAATAATTGCGATATGAAGAAGATTCTTTTCGGACTTATGGCGGCTCTGTGTTTGGCGGCTGCCTGCCCTGCGTTCGCGCAGGATGCCTATACGGCGTAGATGAACAAGATGCTGGAGGCCACTCAGACCAAGAAGCAGATGATGCAGACTATGGCTACGGGCTGGAAGAGCATGAACCTCCCCATCACTGATTACGACGCGGCTGCCGCCGCAGTGGTCGACGCGATGTGGGCCGACTTGATAAATGATTATGTCGCGGAGTACAAGAAGTTTTTCACTCTCGATGACATGAAGAACATCAACGCCTTCTACGAGACCCCTACCGGCCGCAAGTTCGGCACCGCCAACCCGGTCATCTCGCAGACTATGATGGAGATCGTAGGCAGCAAGTACACCATGACCATCCAGCAGGCTCTGATGCCATTCATCCGGCGCTGATGCTCAGTGGCGGAAAGTCAGCGACAGCGCCAGCAGCCGCAGCCGCGCTCCGGGCATTGCCCGCTCTATGGCCTCGGCGGCGTTGAGCAGCGTCGCGCCGGTGGTACACACGTCGTCCACCAATACTATCTCCGGGCCCCGGTCCGGAGATAGTCCGTTTATCGCCGCGCCCCGGCGCATCCGGTACACACCTTTCACATTTTCTGCCCGGCGCTCCTGTCCCACGCGCGTCTGCGACCGGTGGCGGCGGCACTTCAGCAGCCTGACCACCGGCAGACCCGTTGCCTCGGCCATGCCGCGGGCTATCTCCTCGCTCTGATTGTATCCCCGCTTCAGCCGTCGCAGCGTGTGCAGCGGCACCGGAGTTATGCAGTCGGCGCCGGCGAATGCGCCGCCCGGCAGCAGCTCCATAGCCATCCTGCGTCCCAGCCAGCGCGCCAGGCGCGAATAGCCGTGATACTTTATGTCGTGTATCAGCTGTCCGGTCTCGTTGCGGGACTGATACGTCAGCCATCCCCACGCCATCCTTACCGACGGCAGCGTGCCTATATCGCGCTCCATGCGGTTCAGGCCGTCGGCGCCGCGCCCCTCGCGGGGCAGAGAGGCCATGCACGCCGCGCACAGATGCTTCTCATCCTCGCGCAGCGGCGAGCCGCACAGGTGGCAGCGCTCAGGCAGTATCAGCGAGAGCAGATCCGAGACTACGGGCAGATTCATGCTTCTCTTACCTCCGCTATAATCTCGGCCGTCAGACCCGGTTCAAATCCCCGTGCGTAGAGGCGGCGCGTCAGCTTGCGCCGCTCCGCCGCGTCATCCAGATCCATAGTCCGCGCCGCCCTCTCCACCAGCAAGGCAACCACGCCCCTGTACTCCGCTTCATCTATACTCTCCAAGGCCGCCGCCGCGCTATGCGCCGGTATCCTCTTTGCCGCCAGCGCCATACGCAGCCTGATGCGGCCCCAGTGCGAATGGCGCAGCTTGTCGCGCACGTATGCCCCGGCATAGCGGTCGGTATCCAGGAAGCGGTGTTCATACAGATAGTCTATTACCGCATCGGCCTCCTCAGCCTCCACCCCTCTGGACCGCATCTTGCGGCGCAGGTCCGACTCACACTGCTCCGAGCGCGCACACAGCGCCGCCATCGCCTCCAGCACCTTTCTTTCGCGCTCAGTCATCTCTGCAAGGTTTTAAAGCCGAGGCGAAGCGGAGCTTGCCCTCCATGTCCCGGCTGACAGTCACATCGTCTAATCCCTGCTCCCTGAGCATCTTCGCCAGCCCGTCGGCATAGTCAGGGTTTATTTCAAAAAAGAGAGCGCCCCCCGGCCGCAGAGCCGACACCGCATACCGGCCCAAGGCCCGGTAGAAGCGCAGCGGGTCAGCGTCAGGCACAAACAGAGCCACATGCGGCTCCCAGTCAAGCACATTGGCCTCCATCGCCCCCTTCTCCCGCTCGCATACGTATGGCGGATTGCTTATGATCACGTCCCACTCCTCCCGGTGCGCCGGGAGCCGCAACATGTCGGCCTGACGGAAGTCCACGCGGCACTTCAGCCGCCGGGCGTTGTCACGCGCCACCTCCAGAGCCTTCTCAGAGATATCGATGGCCGTAATCTGCGGAAACCTCAGATTGCGTGCCAAAGCCAGGGCGATGCAGCCCGAGCCGGTGCCGGCGTCAAGCACGCTCAGGTCTGTCCGGTCGCCGCAATGCCGCAGCGCCATATCCACCAGCTCCGCCGTCTCCGGCCTCGGTATCAGCGTGTCAGGCGTCACGCGCAGCCGCAGCCCGAAGAATGAAGCCTCTCCGGTAATATACTGTATCGGCTCGTGCCTCAGCAGCCTCTGCTCAATGGCATCTATCTTCCCCAGCATGAACTCCGACAGCTCGTCGTCCGAATGAAGCGCCAGGTCTACGGCCGACCAGCCTTTCAGATACTCGAAAATGACGCGCACGATGGCCTGCGCCTCGCCCGGTGGATAGATAGCGGCAAGCCGTCCGCGCACAGCGCGGGCAGCAGCGGCTACAGTAGTGGAAGCGGAATCAGACATATATATATTATAAGGTGTAAAGCAGGGCGCAAGCCCCCACCTGACTAACGCATTGCTCGCAGGTATTATTATAGCGATCCCCCGACACTGCCCCGTGAATTGTCGGCGGGCGCAGCAATAACAGGGAAGAGGGGGATGGAAATTTTTGTGACATGCTGTGCGACATGTTTTCGGTACGAAAAACATGTTGTACAGCATGTTTAACAAAAATTAACAATCGGGGGGGGGTAAAAGTGCGGATTTAGTAGTAATTTTGTGCCGCATAGGGGTATCTATGTGTCCTTTGACGCTGCCTTTGACGAAATTATCGACTCTTTGTTACCGCGTGTAATCATGCGTTCCGGGTCAGGCCGATGGATTTTTGGGGGTTCACGTCAACCGAGAAATTAACAAATACAAATATAACATTAACTAACTAAATTCAACGATGAAAGAAAAACTCAAGCGTATCGCGCTGCGCAGTCTATTGCTGTTTGCGTCGATACTCGCCCTTTCCCAGACAGCCTCGGCGTGGTCATATTACTATCTGCGTGGAGACGGCTCTAATTATTCCGAGGGCAAACGTTATCAGTTGACATGGGATAATTCTCAAAATGCTTATGTACTCAACGATTTTTCAGTGACAAGCGATTGGACTTTCAAAATTACCGCCACTAACGCTGAAAATACCGATCACAACGACGGTTGGTACGGCCCGACAACGGCTACCACCATATCTTCGACCTCTACAGGCATATCTCTCGCCGGCGGTAATCAAGGGAAAATGTTTACTGTCAAAGCCGGCAAGACTTATAACATCAAGATGACTGTGGCTGAGAATCATGAGGGCAATAATCCTAACTCAATCTCTTTTACAGAAAAGACAGCTATTACCGGTCCTGTCAAAATCATAGGAGACCTGAACGGCGGCTGGGGTACAGAGACAGAGATGACTCCCGATGGAGATGCTATATATAAGTATCCCGTGACAAATACTTCCGGAACGAAATATTTCGCTTTCAAAGCCGATGGCAAATTTCTTGTTCCTGACGGGAATCGCAGCGTGACCAACGACGGTGTGGCGTACAAAATACAGGACACCCGAGGTGATAACGACAAATTCTCATTTACGTTCAACAAAGATTATTCGTATGATCTCATAGTAAATATCAGCACTGGCAAGGTAAGCATTGCTCTCGCAGGCGCCATTACCGGCATGCCCTTCTATCCCGCAGGTGTCTACGGTGAGGAGGACTTCGCAAACCTTGATGCGAACGAGAAGTTCTATTACCTTACCGGCCACTCCCTGAACAACAATTTCGCCTCTCCCGAATGGCAGATGACCAAGGACAGCGAAAACATGTATCATATAGACTTTACCTGGAACGGCCATAAAGGATATGATGAGTGCTCCGATCAGGATGCCAGCACACATATCTATGTGAAGTACTATACCAAGAATGCTGCCGACCCGGTTCAGGTCGCGGATTACGTAGTGAACTATGATTATGCGGAGCATGTCTTCGGTAAGATACCTGCGGATCGCCGCAAGGCCGGCACACGCTTGCGCGCTATATTCAATCCCAACGATAATTCTATCTCTTTTAAATTCCTGACAAGAGACGGCAATGTCTCTGACGATGTGGCGGACGCATACTATCTGCCCTATATCTCTCTTGTGGGCGAGATGAGCCAGATGGGCGCGGCAGACGGCGTGCCTGAGGACATCGCCAACCCTCAGGTGGGTACAACGCCTTCAAAGACCACCAACAACTGGCAGCACTCCTGGATCCAGTATGACCGGTTCGGTCATCCCGTGACCTCCCGCGACGGCAGCAAGGTCTACTTCAACACCCAGTGGCCCCCTCTGCACAATGTGATGTTTACCGGCAAATATAAAGATGCCAATTTTGATGAAAATGAAGTGTGGCATACGGTAGGCTTCAACTCCGACGGTATGACCTTCGAGCGTTATCTCAACCTCACATCCGGCGCCGATCTGAAGAAGATGGATGAGTTCAAGGATGTCAATCTCAATGACGGTGACAATTATTATGTATATAAGGCCGAAAACTTCTGGGCTGTGGGCAAGTTCAAGCTCTGGAGCGGCTGGAGCGGCGGCCAAAATTCCGGCAAAGGCGCCGAGTGGGATATGAACTGGAACTGGGGATATTGCGACCCCTCCAGCGCCGATAACAACGATTATACCGGCAACGGCCGTCCCGGATTCTATACCATAGAGCCTGAGCAGACCGTGCAGCTCGGCAGAAAAAACGGCGACATGGGCTGCGTGGAGCCGACCTATTTCAACAAGGTTTACTTCTTCCTGAATATGTCGGACCCTAACAGCGACAACGGCAAGAGTCTGCTTTTCGCACGCAAGGCGGTCAACGACGCCCGCATTGAGGCCATGAGCAACGAAAGCAAATCCGCCGGCACGTTCAATCCCACGGTAGACGTTAACGCACCTAAGGTTACAAGCGTGCGCTTGCGCGTGGCCGGCTCCAATGAGAACGACCCCGACAACCAGAGCCGCGTCATCTTCGACAAAAACGGACTCGACTGGAACGCATCAGACTTTACCTCTAACATAGGCAGTGAACTCAAATATGCTAAATGCGAAGGCAACTACTATCCTGCCGGCAAGACATTCTACCACGACGATGTCAATTACCCTAACTCCGGATGGTACGAGTACTACATGGACATCAAGTTCGAAGGCAGCGACGAGACAGTGACCGTCAAGTCCACCCCCTTCTATGTGGCCAAGGTCGAGAACACGCTTACCGTGGGCCAGCTTATCAAAATCAACAAGGATAACGCCGTACCGCCCTACAAAGCCTATGACTACATCACTTACTCTATGGGTCAGAACTTTGCCTACGGCGTTGAAGTCGCCGAAGGAACCAACAGCGAGGGCGCGCCTCTCGTAAGTTCGGTTACGCGTCTGGAAGCTCCGAGCAACGACTCTTACGGCAACGCCGAGAAGGCTACCTGGACCAAATATGTGCTTCTGTACGCACGCCGTCCCTGGATGGGCGATGACCCCGACCATAGCCTGGACGGCTCCGTGGCCAAATCATGGACTATCAATTATCCTGGCAAGAATGGCGTCGTAGCCACAACCGAAGACGCTCCGCTGCAGTTTATCGTGCCCGCTTCGGATTTGGATCTTGGTTCTTAT